>JBMOKV010000001.1:0-4523 GCA_049325495.1 Candidatus Rifleibacteriota bacterium
GCTCTGGTTAAGGCGTTTGGCGAATTCAAGCGCATCGAAGATCGTTGAAGCTTCTCCGACTATGGTGAAATTGCCGCTGAGGTTGGCAAATGATTTTGGGGAGATATCGTTGATGACTACCCTTTCAGGGACAGAAGATTCGAGGGTTGCCAGAAAATCGACCCAGCTGGTGCCAGGGGTGTCGAGATTCTGATTGATGAAGTTTATGCTGTTTTTTAAAGAGTTAATTTCATTCATCGGGGGCTGAAGCTTGCCGGTCTTGTCGATCAGGTCACGCAACTGGTTATCCTGTTGATCAACCTGAACCTGCACAGCTTGAAGAGCAGAGTTATTCTTGATATACATCGTTCCAACGGCTGAAATGCTGGCAATAATGGTTAACACTGCCAGAGCGATCCCCAGGTTGTCCCGTGGCAGGCTCTTGTATTCATCTGGAAGCAGATCGAATTTAAATTTCATCTTTATTCCCTCAGAAAGCATCCGCAGGCTGCAGCAAGCGAGTTTTTCTCTGATGCCGCAACCGCACTGCCGTTTACATAGAGCTCGTAAATCTCCGAAATACATTTCACCCTGGTATTCAGATTCGACGAAAGAGCCACGGCAATGTTTTCAAAGTTGGCTCCGCCACCAGAAATAAGAATCTCATGGATGCTGAACTCACGAAACTTGGTGAGGTAACTTTCAAGTGCTCCGAAAATCTCACGGCTCAGTGAAGCAAAAGTGTTTTTTATTACAGTGAAGTTGTAAAGCCCATCCTGTTCTGGCGATGCTTCCGGCAGGAAAAATATTTCATTGCGCTTGAACTGGTCAGCCTCATTTTCTGGAACGTGAAAATGCTTGCTTATCTGCTTGGTAAAGTCATAGGCCCCAATTGGGCGGTTCTGAAGTGCTCTGAGCTGCCCGTCATGAAATACTCCGATCGAGGTCGATTCATGTCCGAGGTGGATCAGGCATATGTTCTTGCCCTTATTGTTGGAATCACTGAGATATTCTTCTGCAAGATTGGCAACATTGAGGAAGTTTATATCCATTAAATTGGGATTCAATCCGGCTTTTTGCACCAGACCACCCGCTTCGAGCAGATTGCTTTTGACTGTGGCCAGAGCCAGAACTATTTCATCGTCTTCCCAGGCACCGATCGTCTGATGGGTAATATGCCAGCTGTCGATCGGCATTGGCATGATCGGTTCAAATTCTTCTTTGATTACATCATCCATTTCCTTTTTGGAATATCTGGGGGGTGTAACCATCAGGTCGATCAGGGTTGAATGATCGGGCATCATCACCATGCAGTTCTCGTAGGGCATCTTCGCCTCTTTAATCAGTGAGGCAATGGCTTTGCACACAGGTTCCTGTTCAATGATTGGAAATTCGATATAGGTTGAAGCGACAAAGTCTTTCGGGGTTTGAGTCGAAAGACATTTTTTCAGCCGGATCTCGCCGCTGCCGGCACTTTCCAGCATCAGCAACCGCATTTCGTAGGTTCCCAGTTCAAGAACCGTATTTAACCTGTTACGAGTTTTAGCCATCAATTAACTTCCCATGTTGATCATGATGTATTCTTCAACCGGAACCTCACCGGCCAGAACTTTTGACCTGCAGCAGTCAGAAAGTGTTTTTACCTTTTTCTGACGCAGGAAGGCAATAAGTTCGGTAACCGGGCGGCGCTGACCTATGAGTTCTTTGAGCTCGTGACCGACCTCGATTACTTCATATAATCCCGTTCTGTCTCTGAAGCCGCTGTTGTTACAGTGCTTGCAGCCCATGCCGCGATAAAGTTTATGTTCACTCAAATCCTCGATTTCGAGCCCAAGTGAAGCGGCCACATAAGGTGTAGCTTCGATCTCAGTCTTGCAGTTCGGGCAGATTTTTCTGACCAGGCGCTGACCGACGAGCATACAGAGGGCTGATGCGTAGAGATATGGGTCAATGCCCAGGTTTTCAAGGCGGCTGATCGTTTCGATTGCCGAATTGGCGTGAATGGTAGAGAAAACCATGTGACCGGTAAGAGCTGCCTTAACCGTGATCTCAGCGGTTTCGTAATCGCGGATTTCGCCGACGAGAATGATGTCAGGGTCGAGACGCAGAATCGAGCGCAGACCACGGGCAAAAGTCAGTGACCTGGTCGGGTCATTCTTGTTTTCATGAACCTGCATCTGGTGAACTCCGGGGATTTTGAATTCCACCGGATCTTCTACGGTAATTACTTTTTTCTGGCGGCTGTTAACCAGTGAAAGGGCTGAATAAAGAGTTGTGGTTTTACCGGAACCGGTAGGACCGGCGAGCAGACACAGACCCCATGGGCGACCAATATTGTATTCGAACAGCCGCATATCGTCTTCTTCAAAACCCAGCAGGCTCAAATCAAGGTTGACGCGACCAGAATCAAGTACGCGAACGGTGCAGTTCTGTCCGTAAATAGATGGAAGAATGGCAACGCGGAACTCGATCTGCTGGTTTTTGATGCGCAGCTTGAAGCTGCCGTCCTGGGGCATGAAGCGCTCGGTAATGTCGAGGTTGGCCATGATTTTGATACGTGAAATGATTGCCTGGTGGGCAGCCCGTTCAATTGGCATGATATCGTAAAGAATACCGTCAATTCTGTATCTGACCTGAATGATTTTTTCAAATGCTTCGATATGAATATCTGAAGCCCGCATTTTGACCGCGTCGAGAATTACCTTGTGAACCAGGGTAACGATCGAAGTCTGGTCAGATTCGCGCTTGAGTTCTTCAAGGTTGAAATCGGTCTGATGAATACCCTGAAACGAATCCTGGAACAGGGTGTCATCTTTGGTGAATTCAAGTTTAACATCATTGAGCAGGTCATCGATGGCGACGTTCTCAAGAACGTTCTGCGGACGGTAAAGAACATCATTGATAACATGCATGATCTGGGTTTTTGTGGCCAGAACCCATTTGATGAACATGAAACTGGTTGCCATCTTGATGCTGTCGAACATTTTAGTGTTGGTGGGATCAAAAACGGCAATGGTTAAAGATTTCGGTTCTTTGCGCAATGGAATGAACTTGTAGGTTTTTATCAGACTTTCGGGTATCTGGCGAATCAGGTCACGGTTAAGTTCGGTGTTTTCCAGATTGACATATTCAATGCCGTGTTGAATTGACAGGCCGCGATAAAGGGTTTCTTCATTCAACGCCCCGTCTTCGATAAGAATTTCACCAATCATCTTGCGTGCCGATGGTTGGCGTTTCAGCGCAAGCTCAAGCTGTGCGGCGCTTATTGCCCGCATCTCAACCAGAATCTCGCCTATTCTTTTTCTTTTTAGAAAGTCTGCAGCCATGTTTAGATAAGTCCTTCCTGAATGCTATCGGCAAAACTCATTGGGAATTTAAGCAGAAAAACATGAAAATTTTCAATAAACCGTGCCGTCACTGCCGGTTACCGTCAGATCGATATAATCGAGCTTTTTCGCTGCGGTTCCGTCAGCTGGGGTGGCTACGCCTGCATCGTTAAGATAAACATCCTCGCCGGTATTGTACTGACCGTTGAAATTTGCATCGAAAAAGGCATACTCGGCGTCAATATCGAATTTATCGTCACCATCCGTATCGACGAAAGCAAGAATATAATCGCTGGTAGCGGCGGCGGTGCCTACCATATCGGCACCATTGGCCGGATCCATGAAATAGGGCAGCGTTTTCAGATACTGGAGATTGGTCTGGCGAATGAAATTCGAGCCGGCATTTTGTGGCACGTAAGGCCCGGCTACGAGTTCTGAACCAGTGGTCGGGTTAGAACTGAAGGTAACACATTTGTCAACATTGCCTTCTTGCACTGTCATTCTGAAAGGCCCGCGGCCGCGGTCACCGCGAAACTGGTTAATCGTGTTTCGCATGGTGGCAAGATTCTGTTTTAAAACCGAAATTCTTGAATCATAAATATAGTCGTTGTAATAGGGCACCGCCACGCCAACCAGAATACCGATAATTACAATTACAATCAGCAGTTCGATAATCGTAAAACCTTTTCTCATTTTTCCAACCTACCAGTCTGCGTAATTTGTGCCATCGATGGCGGTAACAAAGCCTCTGCGATTTGCCGGAGTCGGGTCCGGAGAAATGTCATAAACCCCCACATGATCTGCAGGGGTAGCGGGAACGAAGGTTCCGCCCTGATACATGACCGTTGAAGTGCCTGATGCAAAGTGAATTACCCATTGTTGTCCGCCGACGAAGGGGTCTGCAGGAATACTGGTTAAATATTTAACCGGGCGGAAAGTCACGCTCTGAGCACCGTTTGGCGATGTCCAGTTGATCACATAACCACCAGGCAGCGGGTTGAACAGGGCCTGCATATCAACTGGGTAAAACTGGCTGTCATGGGCATAAAACGCATCTCGATCCGAAGTCTGTTTAATAACGAAGTTGCGGCAGTCACGACGATAAGCCGCAATGGCCTGTCTAATGGTGTCAAGGCTGTTTTGCAGCTCGTTTTCCTGGGTTTTTACGAAAGAAATTTCAGCAACCGGCACCGCTGCAAGGGCAATAACCCCGATAAT
>JBMOKV010000002.1:0-4507 GCA_049325495.1 Candidatus Rifleibacteriota bacterium
TCTGAAAAATGATTGTTTTGACCGTCTGTTTAAACCAGCCGCCGAAGTCAGAAGCAGTTCTAAGAATTTTTAACTTAATATCCGGGGTAAAAAAAATCGGATTGGTCACCGAAAGAGAGAAAAATAATATGGCTCGGTACCTTGACACGTTGTCATACGAGGAATAAAATTAGCTTATTCTCGAAGAGTATATAAGAGTAGTAATTGTATCTTTTTTCGTACCCAACAAGGAGAAGCGAGTATATGAAACGATGGGTCGCTGCAGCATGTTGTGCTTTTTCCCTTTTCGCCGCCGGCAGTTTTGCTGACGAAGTCAAAAGCCTGGTGCGCGTTAAGAATTTAACCAGCAAGCAGATTACTTCACTGGTTAACCAGGGGTATGATGTAGCCCGCGAAGGCAAAGGTTTTGCCGAAATAGTTCTTGAAAAAAGCAAGATCAATGATTTTGTCTATAAAGGGCATCCAGTAAAGATCATCATTGATGATCTCGACGCGTACATCAAGAAGGTTCAGGCTGCCCAGACCAAAAGCGATAAATATTTTACCTACGAATCAGCCTCTGCCCAGATGAAAAAATGGGCTGAAGAATACAGCCATATCTGCCGGGTGGAAAGTATCGGCAAAAGCTGTGAAGGCCTCGATATCTGGGCGCTTAAACTCAGCGACAATCCTGAAAAAGACGAAGCCGAACCGGCTGCTTTGATCATGGGTCTGCATCATTCCCGCGAATGGCCGACCGTTGAGGTTGCAATGGCCACCATGAAAAAGCTGATCGAAGGCTATGAGAGTGATGCCGAGCTGAAAAAACTCGTTGACTCCCGCGAAGTCTGGTTTGTTCCCATCGTAAACCCCGATGGTCTAAAATATTCCCAGGAAAAAAGCCGATACTGGCGCAAAAACCGGCGCAATAACGGCAATGGCAGTTACGGCGTCGATCCCAACCGCAACTATGGCTATCAGTGGGGCAATGTTGGCGCAAGTTCCTCACCTTCTTCTGATACCTATCATGGACCACACGCCTTCAGTGAACCAGAAACCTGTGCTATCAGAGACCTGGCCAAAAGGGAAAAATTCCAGGCCAGCATCAGCGGTCATACATATTCTGAGCTGATTCTTTATCCGTTCAGCTACGGCTACAATATTCCCAATCCCGACCAGAAGGTTTTCGTAAAAATGGCCGGCGATATGGCAAAATTCAACGGTTATGATCCCAAGGTCAGCGCCGATCTCTACCCGGCCATGGGCGATACCGATGATTTCATGTATGGTGAGCTGAAATCACTGTCTTTTACTTTTGAACTCTGCACCACCTTCATTCCGGCCGCAACTGAAATTGATAAATTCAATTCAATCAATGTTCCTGCTTACCTTTATCTGATTGACAAAGCCGGCACTTACGGGCTGGTAACTCCTTCAGGCGATGAAGAGCTGATCAACGGCCTTGATTTCGAATCCGGCGCCGCCGCTATCAAAGATATCGTCAGCCTTTTCAACGGCGAAGATCATATCAGCGTGCGCAATGAAGTGCTGGCCCGCATCGAAAAAATCAGTCAGAGAGTGGCTGATCTGGTTAACCAGCAGCTTAAAGAAGGCTCCACTGAATATTGGCAGATTCTTCAGGCAATGCCCGAAGCTTCACTGGCAATTTCTTTCGTTCGCAACCGCGTGCTTTTCAACAATGCACACGGTGAATCTTATCGAAGCGATATAATCGAAGCCGTAAAAAACAGATAATGTTTTTTTGATCGATTGCATGTTATAATGAACTACCCGCTTGGGTAGTTCATTTTTTTATGCGACAAACCACTAAACTAACTGAAGTTACAATTTTCACCGGTTACAGCTATATCGGATCGTGCAGTGAATTCGTCTGGATTCCCGGCGACAAGATCGGCAATCGGCAGATGCCCTCGCGCTTCATTTTCCGCAATCTCAAATGTGAATATGACGTTGAAGCGCTGATGATTAGAAAAGACCTGTATCTGCGCAGCCCGGACGGCAAGGAATACATTGTCAGCGATTTTCAGATCACCGATATCAATGATGCCGACAATGTAAGCGGGGTTGCCAAAAACTTCGACCTGTTGTTCGAAAAATTTCCCGAAATGAAGACGATTACCGTCGGTGAGAAAGTAATCGTTTCAAAAAAGACGCAGGTTGTAGCCTTTAAAGCTGTTTCGAACATGATTCATGCGGTTCGCGCCGGGCACGGAATTGATGTTCAGCAGACCCAGGAAGTATCAGAAAAGCTGGTAGAAGAGGTTCTTCAGGCCCCCGATGCCATTATGAACCTCATGGATATCAAATCTTTCGATGATTACACTTTTACCCACAATATCAATGTGGCAACGATCTGTCTGTTGATTGGCCAGGCTTTGAATCTTTCCCGTGAAGACATGAACGATCTCGGCGCTGGCGGTCTTTTGCACGACGTGGGTAAGCTGAAAATTCCATTGAGTATTTTAAATAAAGATGGCAAACTTACCGACCAGGAATTTGCTGAAATGAAGTCGCACCCCACTTATGGCTATGAAATCCTGACCAAATCCAAGGGAATTTCAGAACGTGCCAGAATGATTGCACTTCAACACCATGAAAAATTTCAGGGCGGCGGTTACCCCAAGCGCCTGAAAGGCCAGGAAATAAGCCTGTTTGCAAGAATATGCGCGGTTGCCGATGTGTATGATGCCCTTACCACTGATCGGCCATACCGTGTAGCCATGTCGCCCTATGAGGCAATGAAGATCCTCAACGCCGGCATCGACAACCATTTTGACCCCAAGGTGCTGACCGCCTTTGTCCGCAAATTTTCCCTTTATCCGGCAGGCAGTCTGGTTTCGCTGAATGACGGCTCCTTTGCTCTGGTTTTGAAAAACAATCAGGCTTCGGTAATTCGACCGGTCATTAAAATCGTCATGGATTCATCGGGCCGTCGGCTTAAAGAGCGCGTCGAAATCAATCTGCTCGAATACAAGGATCTCTTTATCAAGGGCCCCGCTGATGCTGCGGCACTGAACATTACCGCCAATTCAAGGTGATGGGGCGGGGCATGCAGAAAAACAGTCTGAAAAGTTTTTTCCTTTTTCTGTTGATGCTCCTGGTGTCTGCCATAATTCACGCTTCTCCCGACATTGTCGCCTCGTTTTCCGATGTGGAAGAGCTTATTCAAACTTCTCCGGCCGGAAAAGGCAAGCTGGTTCTTACCATTGAAAGCTTTGCCGGAAAAGATGTAAAGCGGGTTTCTCAGCTGGCCGACCGGGTCGAAATCTGGCTCGGTGCCCGAAGAATTGCCTCGATGAATGCGACCGACGAAAATGTGGTAACGGAAAAGCGTCGCCGGCTTTTTCCCTTCGACGCAATTGAATTGCCGGTGGGATACTATTTTATAACCGTCAGACTGTACCGTCAGGGCTCATTTTATGCCCGCGATAAATGGGATGGCGAAACTTTTCAGGTAGGAATTCATTCTGGAAAAATCACCAGATTGCAGAAATCAATTCCGATTTTTCTCTGGTAAAAAAAATGGGAACCATTTCTTCAGCGCAGGAGTCTGTATTAGTTGACCGCCAGATAGAACTGGTAAACCGCTGTCGGCGTGGCGACAAAAAGGCTTTCGCCGAGCTGGTAGCCGAGTTCGAGAAGGGGGTTTACCGGTTGTGCTATCGTTTTTTCAACGATGAGAACGATGCCATGGATGCGACGCAGGAAGTATTTATCAAAATTTATCGGGCTTTGCCGGGTTTTGAGGGGCGCTCGTCGCTGAAAACCTGGATATATCGAATTGCGTCAAATACATGCATTACCATCGCTGAGAAACGCAGGCGCGAGAAGGATGGGTTGCTGCAGACGATCATCAACTGGTGGTCGGACCGCAATGTGGAGACCCCGGAAGAAGAGTTTATCGACAACGAAACACGACAACTAAATCAGAAAATGGTCGCCGAGAAGTTGGAAAAGCTGCCCGAAACCTATCGCATGCCCGTAATTCTGAAAGATATCGAGGGCCTGTCTCTTGAAAAAATCAGTGAGATTCTTGAAGTTCCGGTTGGCACCGTAAAATCGCGAATCAATCGCGGTAGAAGAATGCTGCAGGAGTCACTGCAGCTGTATTATCAGAGGAGCTCAGAATGAAAACCTGTTCCCGTTATCTTGATTATCTTGAGCAGAAAGGCTTCGAAACCGACAGCCCTGAATGGCAGGATATCGTGGCGCACAGCAGCAGATGCCCGGACTGCTCTTCAGACATGAAGCTCAGGGGAGCGATGTTTGAAACCCTTGAGCAGATGGGCGAGCCCAAATACCCGGTCGATCTGCACCTGCGAATTCTGCAGGAAGTTGAATCTGCCCCAACTGCATCGGGTGAAGCCGAATCATGGTTTGACCGCGTTTTCGACTTTGCGCTGCGGCCCCTGGAAATAGGCTTCAGTCTCGCATGCGTTCTAATGATTGCACTTATGTTCTCTTCTGAAAATGAGCCTCAGCATCTGCCAAAATCAGGCGCGCCGAT
>JBMOKV010000003.1:0-4492 GCA_049325495.1 Candidatus Rifleibacteriota bacterium
CTGAAGCCCACAACAACCTGGCAATAGTTTATTACCGCCTGGAAATGTTCCAGCAGGCCATTGATGAGTGGAAAAAGGCCCTGGCACTCAATCCCCGCCAGCCCGAAATTTTCAACAACCTCGGCAACGCATACAGCAAGCTTAACCAACATCGCGAAGCCATTGAAACCTGGCAGAAGATTCTCGAAATCACTCCCGAAAATTCTGAAGTATTCTTCAAACTCGGTTCAGCCTACGGCAAACTCGACGATCTCGAAAAAGCGATCAAATGCTGGGAAAAATGTATTTCAATCAATCCCAACGACATCGAAGCTCATTTCAACCTTGGCGTTGCACAATACAACAGCGGCAATTTCCAGAAGGCCATCTCCTACTGGAACATCGTCAGAGAAAAGCGCAATGAAGACGCCGACATCTGCGAAAAAATCGGTAATGCTTTCTGCGGACTTGAAGACTTCGCCGAAGCGGCAAAATTCTGGAACCGGGCCATTTCCTATGTAAATGATGACCCGCAGCTGCACCACAAGCTGGGTATTGCCTATTCCAAGCTTAACAAAACCCAGGAAGCGATTTTCCAGTGGCAGAAGGCCATCGAACTCGACAGCGACCATTTTGAAGCGCACCACAATCTGGGTATCGCTTTCTACAACCTGCAGAGATTCGACGATTGTCTCGACGAATGGGAAAAGTCAAAGAATCTTAACCCCACCGACCCCG
The DNA here is from genome assembly GCA_049325495.1 of Candidatus Rifleibacteriota bacterium. Taxonomy (GTDB): domain Bacteria; phylum Muiribacteriota; class Ozemobacteria; order Ozemobacterales; family Ozemobacteraceae; genus DYKG01. The sequence continues at coordinate 718 of JBMOKV010000003.1, forward strand.
ATATTTATTTCAAACTCGGCCATGCCTATCGCCAGAAACGCCGGCTCGACAATGCCATCGCAAACTGGAAGCGGGCCATTGAGCTTGATCCCAATAATCCCAATACCTACTTCGTTCTGGGCAACGCCTATGACGAAAAGGGCCTGATCGACGATGCAATTCTGAGCTGGCGCAAGGTTGTTGATCTGGCGCCCAATGACGTCGATGCCCACAATAACCTTGGTATCGCCTATTTCCAGAAAAACCTGTTCGACCAGGCCATCTCTGAATGGGAAGACGCGATCAGAATTACCCCGGAAAACGGTGAACTGTACAACAAACTGGGTATCGCCTACATCAAGATGGACCTCTTTGACAAAGCGGTCGAATGCTGGGAAAAAGCCCTTAAATACAAGCCCGAAGATTCAGATATTCTGTCGAATCTGGCCACCGCTTACCATAACCGCGAAATGTATGACCGCGCCATCGAAATCTGGAAGCGCGTCATCAAATACAACCCCCAGGATTCGGAAGCCCGCAACAAGCTGGGTATCGCCTATTACAACAAGGGAATGTATGACCAGGCCATCGAACTCTGGAAAAAAGCCATCGATCTTAACCCCAAAGATGCAGCTGCTTATTACAACATCGGAACCGAAGAATTCGAAAAGGGCCGAATCAACGAAGCAATTGCAGCTTACATGAAGGTTCTCGAAATCGACCCGAAATTCGTGCAGGTTTACTACAACCTGGCAGTAATCTATGCCCGCAAGCGCCAGTTCTCTGAAGCTGTCGATTCAGCACGGCGCTTCCTGCAGACCAACCCGAGCGGCGTCGAAGCCGAAAATCTACGTACTCTCATCGAGCAGTGCGAAAAAGAACTGAGCCACGAAACAGAATTTTAATCAAATATTTGCTTAAAATAAACCCGCATAATTGTTATAATCATGCGGGTTTTTTATTGGATCACTATTAAATGAAAGCATGCCATCTTTTTTCAAAGACGGGCATTTTACGAGTCGCGCTGAATCCTCAGGCGACTCTGCATTAGCGAGTCCTTCGCGTCCGGTTACCTTTCTGAATTTTTTTAGGATCCATTAAGAATTTGTATGCGTTTTGTCATACTTTGGATTATCATATAATTTGTTGATTATTATCTGAGAGAATATTCAAGAGGTCTTGCTTCACCAATTGCGCTTCGAAGAAAAATATTGCTGATGCGCAGAGGTGAATGCTTGAAGTGGTGATTTGACCTGATGATCATTTCGCGCGAGAATTTAGGTCTCTTTCTTTCCTTAGTGCCGCTTTTTTCGTTTGCGGCAATTTCTCGGGTCACGGGAAATGAAAACGGTGATGAACAAAAAACCCGTCAGATGCTTGAAAGCATACTAAAAAGCGCCCCTGGCGGCATTGGAGTAGTAGAAAACCGGGTAATTGTCCAGGTTAATGACTATATTCTGAATCTCACCGGATATTCACGCGAAGAACTCGTGGGAAAAAGTGCGCGAATCCTGTATCCGAATCAGGAAGAATTCGATTTTGTCGGCAGAGAAAAATACCGACAGATTGCCGAAAAAGGTACCGGTTCAGTAGAAACGGTCTGGCAGCGCAAAGATGGAACACTGCGTCACGTCATTTTGTCGTCAACCCCTTTGAACCAGGCAGACATGTCAAAAGGGGTCACCTTCACCGTTCTTGCCATCACTGCGCGCAAAAAGGCCGAACTGGAACTGCTGAATCGAGAAAGTTTCCAGAAATCTCTTCTGAGCGCAATTCCCGTCGCCGTGTTTTTTAAAGACAGCGAAGGGCGTTATCTTGGATGCAACCAGGCTTTCACTGAGATAATGGGAGTTTCGAGTAAAGATATTGCCGGCAGGAAGGTTCATGAGCTGTGGCCGAGCGAACTGGCCGAACGCTATCATCAGGCCGACCTAGAGCTTATGGCAACCAGAAAACACCAGGTATATGAGTTTAAAGTAAAAGACAAAAATGGAGTTTTGCGCCCGGTTATTTATGGCAAACAGGTTTTCTATAGTGCCGATGGCGAAATTGCAGGCATGGTCGGCGCATTTGTTGACATTTCCCAGCAAAAAGACCTTCAGAATTCGCTGGAAAAGCGCACCAGATTGTTCGTAGCCGGTGCCGCATTTTTTTGTCTGGCGCTGTTTCTTCTGCTCATTCGCCTTTCCATTAGTCTGAAACGACAAAGAAAAACGGCCGAAGAACTTGAATCTTTTTTTACGGTCAATCTCGATCTTTTGTGTATTGCGGACCTGGATGGGAATTTTGTTAAGACAAACAAAGCCTGGAGCAGCATTCTTGGTTACTCTACCGAAGAACTCAACAAAATGAAGTTTCTTGATTTTGTGCATGAAGAAGACATTGAAGCCACACTGAAAGCCATGAAAAATCTTGAAAAGGGTGAAGAGGTATTAAATTTCATCAACCGATACCGGGCAAAAGACGGCTCATACCGCCACATCGAATGGCGTTCAAATCCCAAAGGCAGGTTAATCTATGCAGCTGCCCGGGATATCACCGAAAGAAAGCATGCCCAGGAAGAGAGAGAAAAGCTTCAGACTCAGCTCAATCAGGCTCAGAAAATGGAATCGGTAGGGCGATTGGCCGGAGGCGTCGCACACGATTTCAACAATATGCTTGCAGTGATTATCGGCCAGACGGAATTGGCAATGAAAAAAGTTGCCCCAGAAAAAGCCGCTTATTCCAACCTCAAAGAAATATTCAATGCGGCACAACGCTCGGCAGGCCTCACAAGGCAACTGCTTGCCTTTGCCCGGCGCCAGCCCGTTATGCCAAGGGTTCTTGATCTTAACGAAACGGTGCAGGGCATGATAAAAATGCTCGAGCGCATCATCGGTGAGGATATCGACATGATCTGGCTGCCAGGCAATGAACTCTGGCCAGTTAAGATTGACCCGACACAGATTGACCAGATACTGGCAAACCTTTGCGTTAACGCCAGAGATGCAATTTCAGGGGTTGGAAAAGTCATAATAGAAACTGCAAATGTTGTTCTGAATGATGACCTCTGCGAAACAAAGCCAGATTTTTATGCTGGCGAATTTGTAAGACTGACCGTGACCGACGATGGTATCGGCATGGACAGTGCAACTATTTTGCACCTTTTTGAACCGTTTTTCACCACCAAGGAGGTGGGAAAAGGCACGGGTCTTGGCCTCGCAACAGTGTATGGGGCAGTAAGGCAGAACAAAGGCTTTATCGATGTTTACAGTGAACCGGACAATGGCACCTCCTTCAAGATTTTTCTGCCGCGGCACAGCCTTGAAAATACCCCGGAACCGGGAAAAACTTCGAACAGGGTTCTTTCAACCAGGCCCGGTCATGAAGTCATACTGCTGGTGGAAGATGATCTGGCAATGCTGAAAACTACGAGAATCATACTGGAAGACGAGGGATACACGGTTCTGGCAGCTAATTCTCCCGGCGAGGCCTTGAAAATGGCCCGGGATCAGGGTGGTCGTGTAGACATTCTCATTTCTGATGTCGTCCTGCCAGAAATGAACGGCAAAGATCTTGCTCATGAGTTGGCAAAAATCTGCCCGAAACTCAGTTGCCTCTTCATGTCGGGCTATACCGCCGACTTTATCTCTAAACATGGCGTACTCGAAGAAGGGGTCAACTTCATCGAAAAACCTTTTGTGATCGAAAATCTACTGGCCAAATTGCGGACGATAGTCAAAAGCTGAGCCATCAGACAGAATATTTAAAATTGATCTCGTTTTTTAATGACTGGATTTTCAATTTTTGCAACATG
>JBMOKV010000004.1:0-4467 GCA_049325495.1 Candidatus Rifleibacteriota bacterium
TCAATGCTTTTATACTGCAGGCTGCCGACCGGAGAAATGCTCGCGGCGGTTCCGGTGCCGAAGATTTCGGTGATCGAACCGGTAGCGATGCCGCCAATAACCTCATCGATCGAAATCTTGCGTTCTTCAGCTTTAAGACCCAGCATTGGGGCCAGTTTTATGACGCAGTCTCTGGTTACGCCGGGCAGAATGCTGCCGTTAAGCATCGGGGTTACCAGTGTATTTCCGTTGAAAACGAAGAAAATATTCATTGCGCCCACTTCTTCGATGTAGCGGTGTTCAGCACCATCGAGCCAGAGAACCTGAGCGCAGCCTTTTTTGCGGGCAATGCGTCCGGCAAGCAGAGAAGCGGCATAGTTGGCGCCGGTTTTGGCTTCGCCCAGCCCGCCCTTGGCAGCCCGGGTAAATTCGTCGGCCACATAAAGGCTTACCGGGTTGAACCCTTCCTGATAATAGGGGCCAACCGGGCTCAGAATCACGCAATAGGTGTAGGTCGATGAAGCTCTTACACCCAGGGCTTCATCAATGGCGAACATGAAGGGTCTGATATAGAGCGCCGCGCCTTTGCTGTCGGGAACCCAGCGCTGCTCAAGATTAACGATACAGTTGATACTTTCAAGAAAATCATTTTCCATGAAATGCGGCATGCACAGACGGTCTGCCGAACGATTGAAACGCTTGGCATTCATTTCCGGTCGAAAAAGCCGAATTACCCCGTCTTTACCGCGAAAAGCCTTCAAGCCCTCAAAAATTTCCTGGGCATAGTGCAGAACCAGGGCAGACGGCATCATGCTGAAAGGCTCAAGCTTCTGAATCAACGGATTATGCCACCCATCTTCTTCATTGTATTTCATGGTGAACATGTAATCAGTAAAATGTTTGCAGAAACCAAGGGTGCTGGTGTCAGTGAAAAGGGGCTTCAAATCATGTGCAGGAATCTTATTTATCTTGACTCTCATACCTGTTCCTTTCCTTGTCGGGAATTGTCGCAAACGCGAACTCACAACAACTCAGGATAAAATTATACCTTTTTACCCCGCCCGGTTCAAGTTTTTAAACTATGGCAAAATTGTTAAAAAAATTGGCAGAACTGCCGATAGTCAGGCAAAAAAGCAGGAGGCAGAACATGCACGAAATCACACCAGTGGGCATTATTGCCGAAAACCCGGCTGTAAGCAGGGAATTCTACCGCAATGTTCTGAAAATTCAGCGCGTGCAACTGCTTAATACCGATGCTGCCGGCGAGTATGGAGGTGGACTTCTTCGCCTCGAAAGCCCGCAGATCGAAGTTCACTGCACCGAAACCAGAATTTCAGACCGTCCGGGAAATGCTCTGAGCCTGGTCAGTCAGCGCCTGAAGCTCTGGTGCAAAGACATCGAGCAACTCAAAACCAGCCTGATCGACCATCGCACCGCATTTTTCGAAAACGCCGGGCGACTCAGTCTTCTCGACCTCAACGGCATCAACTGGGATATCTGCCCGGTTACCGAATGATGCAAATTTTAGAAAACTCATTCTTTTAGTTGCTGCACCGGGCGTTTCGCCCAAACGATCTGCGAACCAACGAGCACAGTGTTATTACTGAGATTCTTTGTGCCTTGATGTGATGGTTTCAAAAATCACCGGCGAATCAGCTTTTTGGCAAGTTCAAGAGTTGCCGCCAGGGCCCCGCGATTTTTCTGCAGCACTTGAAAAGCCCGTTCAGCTGTCGTTGCCGCCAGCCCGGGGTTATTTAAAAAGCCTTCAATACCAGCCAGAAATTGATCGGCATCAGAACAAATTCTTACCCCATCTTCAACCTGCAGCTGCTCAACCACATCAGCAAAATTCCTGGTATTCGGACCAAGAAGCAAAGGCACCCGCTGTTCCATCACTTCGAGGGGATTATGGCCACCGACTTTTACATCAATGCTGCCCCCCACCACCGCAGCATCAGCCAGACTGTAAGCTGAAGCCAGCTCACCCATTGTGTCGAGCAGCATAAACGGCTCAGAACCTTCATTCGATTGGGCGCTGCGCCGTGCAGCCCCAAGACCGGCATCGATCAAAACCCGCTGCCATTCATCAATCAGAGCAATATTTCTTGGTGCAACCAGCACCGCCACGTTCTTTGCCGCCAGCTTTTTAAAAACAGGAAGCAGCATTGCGAACTCAGCCGGGTGCAACGAACCAAACACCACCAGTCGCCGAGTTCCCTGCCATTTTTTTACCGACGCAAGATCCGCTGGCTTGCCCATGCCTGAAAGATCGGCTTTCACATTTCCAACCACCTTGATTTTATCAGGCGAAACCCCGATATTTTCAAGCCGCTCCCGATCCAGGCGGGTCTGTACCACAAAAAGAGTAAAAGCCCCGAACACAACTTCGGCAAGGCCGGCGGCATGGCGGTAAAATTCGGCAATTTTGCTGCTGATTCTACCATTAACCAGCATCAGCGGCACCCCACGCCGGGCACAGTTATGGGAAAAAATCGGCCAGAAATCAGTCTCGGCCACAAAAACCGCAGCGGGCCTGAAGCGCTCGAAAGCCCGCCCCATGGTTACCAGCGTATCGAGAGGAAAATATGCTACCACATCGGCGATCTGCCGCTTTTTAACGTTTTTTATCACATCGGGGTGCGTCGAAGTGAAAACCAGCGACATCTGCGGAAAAAGCCGACGAAGCTCAGAAGCAAAGCCAATCGCCACCAGAGATTCGCCCATCGACACCCCATGCACCCAGATCGATGGCACCTTTGGCGGTTTTTTAACCGTGCCCAGATAGTCAGAGAAACCCTCGTCTATTCGGTTGAAATAACGGCGCAAAACCGGCACCGAGCCCGCCCCCAGAAGAGCTGTTGCGCCAGCCAGCACCTGATAAGCCGCAAGTTCAGCCCTGGCCCTGAAACTGTATTGAAGCTTTTCAACCATACCAGGCCTCACCGTGAAAAATCTGGCCATCGCGTTTTTTGCCCGACGTCAACCAGCTTTCATGCCTGGGCTTGAAGCGGTCATAGAACCATAAATACTGGTGCGGGCAGGAAAATATCAGCTCCTCCATCCACTGACACAGCCTTTTTGTTCGCGCCACCACCCTTTGTTCATGAGTTTCACCGCTTTCTTCGGGTAACGCTGGCAGGAACCAGGCATCAAAAACCCGGCTGAATCCACGGCGTTTCGAATAAATCGGTATCAGTTTTGCCCCGGTTTTCAGGCTCCAGTTTGCCGGCCCGGCGGGAATACTGACAAAATGCCCGAGAAAATCAAGATAAACACCGATGTTTGAGCCATCCTGGTCGGCAATCATGCCGAGAATCTGGCTCTGCCGCAGTGATCTCAAAGCTTTGCCCCAGCCCCGGTCACGATCATGAAGAATTATTCCGTAAAACTGTCGAAAATAATCGAGAAGGCTGCCAATCTCATCTTCTTTCTGGGACATATAAAAAGAATGCAGCGGATATCCGCGATGGGCGATGGCTGCTCCAAACAGTTCCCAGTTGCCAATGTGCGGCAGGGCAAAAATAACGCCGCGACCAGCTGCCAGAGCATTTTCGATATTCTCACAGCCATGAAAAATCATTTTCTGCTCAAGCTCTTCGGAACTGGTTTTTGGAATACGCAAAACCTCATAAATATTCAGCGCGTAATGAATAAAGTTTTTCTTGACGATCGTGCTCAGTTCCTGGTCAAATTTTCGACCGGTTCGCAAACTAATGCGATCGAGAGTTTCGAGAACCCTGTTTCGTTCGACATGCCAGAAATTGAACAACAGCAGCCCCATAGCCACGGCCATGTGTCGGCCGGCCTCTTCAGGCATGGTTCCGGCGATCTTCGAAAACGAGATTACCGACTGGCGCAGCAGTTTCAGGACCGACATGGCTCAGCCTTCTTTTTTTCGATTGAGAAGCTTTACCACTATTTCGGCAACCCGTTCATGGGCACCGGGTTCTCCAAGATGCGATACCACCTCAGCCAGATCTTTCTTCTGCTGTTCGTATTTTTCCTGGTTGTTCAGCAGCTCCAGGGCTGCCTGAGAAAGTTTTTCCGGGGTCATGTCATGCTGAATCAACTCGGGTATGGCCATGCGGTTGATAATGATATTGGGCAGGCCGATGAATTTTGGCAGCCGATAGAAGAGTCGGGCCTGAATTTCCGTAAAGAAAGAAACCCGGTAGCAGATGATCATCGGAGTGCCGACATAGCTTGCTTCAAGGGTCGCGGTGCCCGAACTGATCAAAAGAATTTTTGAAACATTCATTACATCGTAGATCTTGCCCTCGGCCAGCACAACGGGAACCCCTGAGGCTTTCAGCTGTTCGCGCAGCTGTGTTTTTGCCCACCCGAAAACTTCCGGGCCATCGGTGGCAATGACCGGCACCACAAACTGATACTCGGGATGCTGCTGATGAATCAGTTTCGCGGCCTTGAGCATGATGGGAAGCAGCTGACCGAGTTCACTGCGCCGCGACCCCGGGCAAAGGCCGATTA
>JBMOKV010000005.1:0-4463 GCA_049325495.1 Candidatus Rifleibacteriota bacterium
TGAGATTAACCTGATTAACGGCTTTAACACAGGTATCGCCGATATCGAAGTAACGCTGCAGATTCTCAGCTTTGATCATCGCGGGCCTCCATCAACAGAATGTCGTCGCCTTCCTGAGCCCCTGATTCAATTGCATATCCGTGCAGGCCATCGGAGAAAAGGATTTCAACCTTTTTTAGCTGACGGTTTTCATCGACGATGCAGGGGCCGCTCGCCAGAGGCAGAACCGCGTCATAAGGCACGTGAAGAACCTGTGGGTGATCATACAGCAAAAATTCCACTTCACAGGACTGCCCGGGCCTGAATGCCGAATCGACCTTTTTCACCCCATGTTTTTCAGAAACAAGATCGATCACTACTTTTACCACGGCATCCTGGCGAATCTTGAAATCGGTCTGAGCCACATAGGCTACCGAAGAAACCCAGCCGGGAAAACTGCTGACTGAATTACCCTTGAGCAGGACATTCACCTGGTTACCGGGTTTGATGAACTTTGCATCCATTTCAGAAACCTCGGTGTGAACCTGAAGATTGTCTATTTCGGCTACCTGCATGAACGGAACCCGGGCATAAATTTCATCACCCACTTTAGCTTTTCCCAGTCCGCCGCTCGAACGGTGGGTTTCGTTGTGAATAACTACCCCGTTACATGGGGCCTTTATCTCGGCCATCTCAATCAAATGCTGGTATTCTTTTATTCTGATTTCGAGTTTGCGAATCTCGAGTTCTTTGATTTTTACGTTCATTGAATTGGTAATGCGACCGAGTGAAACTTCTTTTTCCGTCATCGCAAGCTCGGTCTCGGCTTTTTTCACTTCGAGCAGGGAAAGGGCGACAGATCTTCTGGTGGGCCCAGAGTCTTCAAGCTCGAGCTTATAGGCGGTAATTGCTTTTTCTTTTAGCAAGTCTGCTACTTCCGCTTCAGCCTGCAGTTCTTCAAGTTCAGATCTGAGTCCTTTGGCGCGCAGAGCCTTTACATGAGCAACCTTTTCATTGGCCAGGTCTATTTTTGCATTAACCAGCTCGAGGCTTCTTTTCAAATCAATTATCGCATCTTCATCTCGACTTTTCAGCAAGGCAGCATGTTTTAGACGTGCCACTTCAAGGGCTCCGCGCTTTACCTCAATTTTTCTTTTCAGCTGTTCATCATCAATCTGGTTTTTCTCGACCAGCAGTTGAAGCTCTTCTTTAAGTTTGCTGTGTTCGATTTCGGTGTCACCGAGGTTTTGCGAATCTTCTGTGTGATCGAGCTTTGCCAGAACATGGCCGGTTTCAACGGTTCGGCCCTCTTCTTCGATATGGTTGAGTTTGCTGTCTGACATGCTGATGATATAAGAAAAACTTGCGGGCTTAACTTCGCCGGTGGTGCTGGTTTTTCTTGTCATTTTCTTCTTAACCATGTGAAAAGTCCGGTTTCCCAAAAATGAATTCTGCCACTGATCTAAAATCTTTGGAGAAAAAGCTATGCCCGAAAACCCGAGCTTGAGATTTTCGACTTTGTCCTCCAGATCAGCTTTAAGGTTTACCCTGGTGCGTCCATCAGGCTTTCCGCCCCTTATTTCGAGCGCAAGCGGAACCATGGAATTCACTTTACAGCCAATCAATTTTTCAGGGTAAGCGTCAGGCCTGAAGTAAACTTTGCATCCGGGCATAGTCATCATTATTTCACGGGGGTCGACATCGAAACTCACGCCGAATCTACCAGGATCAACGATTCGCATCATGCTGACACCGGGATAAACCTGCGAACCGATTCGAACCTTTACCAGCTCAGAACCTGAGTAACTGCTTCCATAGATCAGTAATCCACTGCCTGAAGCTACGATGCTCAAAGATGCAATTTCATCTTCGAGCTTTTTTACTCTTCTTGCCATTTCTTCGTAGTTTCTTTTTTCTTCATTTAACAGAAAATGATATTCAGCCAGGTTTTTATTAAAGGTGAAACTGGCGACTTCGTAAGTTTTTTTGCTTTTTTCAAGGGCTTCATAAGCCTGTTTAACTTTTTTTTCATCGGGAAATTTATCAACGAAGGGAATCAATCTTCGAGTCAATGAGGCATTAATCATTGCAACGGTAAGTTCTTTATTGTTCTGCAGCAATTCCTGCTGGGCAATGAATCCACGACTGACCATCTGCTGGGCGGCTTGAACCTGGCGGCCCAAAAGCTTTTCCCTCAACATTCCAAGCTTGAGCCCCTCTTCCAGTTCAAGAAGTCTTTGCCAGTCACGGCCGTCAAGGGCTCGATCGTATTCTATCTGACAACGTTCAAGCTCGATTGCAGCAAGATCAAGCTTCTTTCGTTCGATTTCATCGGCCATCTGCAGCTTGATTTTTTCAAGCTCAACTTTCAGACTGACCTTCTCAAGTTCAGCCGATTCCACCAGAAGCTGATCGACGCGCTCACCGGGCGAAAGCCGTGCAATTTCACTGCCTGCACTGGCTATTGAACCTTCCCGAGCCATTTCAACCACTTCAGTAGAAAAAGGAGGGAAAAGAACGGTTTCTTTTATGGGGATGAATTCTGCCCGGGCGAGAAAAAAACCAGAACCAGTCTGGCCCTTCAACCCATTTTTTTCAGGATTTTTTTCAGGCTGGCCACAACCGAAAGAAGTGAGCAGCAGAACAGCAATTAAAATTGTATTTAAAATTTTCATCTGAACAGTATAACCCCTTCATTTTGGGGTGGATTTTTCCAGATAACCCAGTCATGATCGAAATCTTCCAGATCTGCAGCCGTTTCCTGACTACCAAAGGTTGTCTGAAGAAGAATGTTTTTTTCACTGCCGGAAGTCTTTATCAGGTCACGTGGCAGAAAGACTCCTGAAAAAGTTCCAAGATCTACGGTTACTTCACCTTTGTCACCGAATACCAGGCTTTCACTGGCATTAAGGGTAATTTCAACCGGAATGAATTTAATACCTGAATTTTTTGCGCCCCGCATTGGTTTTGGGGCCTTACCAATGGTTTTTACCTCGCCTTTCCAGCTTTTCGCCGGCTGACTGTCGAGCACCACTGTTGCAGAAGCCTTTTCCTTAAGACCATTCACCTGATTTTCAAGAAGAAGAGCTTCAAGATAATATTTTCCATCGCCGATTACCTGCACGATTGCCACACCAGGCCAGGCATGCTGCCCTACTCTGAAGCGGAAGTCTCCCCAGAGATATGGATGAATGACGATTCCATCGCGAGGTGCGAGTTTTTTTGCCTCTTCAAGAGTCTGATTCTGTTCGCGAAAGCCCGAACGATGACGCTCGAGCACTACCTCGAGGCTCTTTTCACGAATCTGACTGGAAATAGATGCAGAAACGACACGGTTTTCCGCAAGCCAGATTTCTCCGGAAGCAACGGTTTTCTGAAATTCTATCTGTGCAAGTTCTTCAGTTAATGGAGGACTTTGCAGCTGCTTAAGGAGCCTTTGCGCGTAATCCAGCTCAATTTCCCTTGATTTTTTGTCAATCTCGCTGCTGCGCAGGGAAAAGGCACTGTCAAATCCTTTGTCGGTAACATTTTTCTTCAGTTCATGAAGTTTTGAAGTTATTTCAAAGTTGATTTTTGCCGCTTCCATATCCGACTGCAGTTTCCAGATTTCACCATCGGTTTTCGGCTTGAAAAGCCATTTTCTATCGAATTCTGCCCGTTCGAATTCAAGTTGACGGGTGCGCAGGTTGAGTTGCAGATCGGCCATTTCAGCGGGATTAGCGCTTCGAACCCTGGTAAAAAGGTCAAGTTGGCTTGCAATGTTCTTTTCGCTGCGTTTAACTCTGAGGTCGATGTCATCCATGTTAATTTCGAGAACCAATTCACCCGATGCCACTCTGGCACCCTCTTCCGCCATCCAGGCAACCGGGCCATAGCCTGATTTGAGCGAAACATTGTCAATATCGCCCGGCTTAAGAACTGCCCTGAATTTTACAATCTTGTTTCTGGTTTCGCTGCAGAAGCGGTATTGTATTGCTGAAGTTTTGGTCGACGAACCGGCGCATCCAGATAAAACAAGGATGACAACCGCGATGAAAGCGAAAATCAGGTTATTTTTCATCAATATTACCGACCGGGTCTAGTGGAACGATATCAAAGCCGTTTACTTTTGCATTTTTCTGCAGATCCTTCCCGGAAACCTGCAGATATTCAGCCAGTTGCCCGGTTTCAAAAAGAAGTTCGAGCCAGCTCATTATATATCTGCTCTCGCCCTGAGCGACAGCGAGACTGGCGCTGTTATAGTCCTGCTGGTATCTGGTCAGATCGAGCAAAGAAACCTTTCCGAGCTGAAAGTTGAGCCGTTGCCCTTCGAGAACTTCGGCCGCCAGCTTTTCAGAGCTTTGCAGGGCAGAGAGATTCTTACGATAAAACATCAGGCGCTCGAAAGCCTGGGTAACTGCGATTCTGACGTCATCGCGTTTCTGATCGAGCTGGGCTTTAAAAGCCTTAACCGCCTCTTTTTCTCTGGTAAAATCAATTTTCTC
>JBMOKV010000006.1:0-4460 GCA_049325495.1 Candidatus Rifleibacteriota bacterium
CCTCACTGGTTTCGAGACCGAGTTTTTTGGCGGTTTCCTGATTCAATTCCTGAACCTTGAAACCAAGTTTGGCCACATCATCGGCTTCCACCGGCGAAATCCGCTCAGGCACCATTTCTCCCGCTGCCAGGCCATAACTGTCGGGCATTCTCTCAAGCTTTATCTTCAGATTTTTCACCTGGCCGTTACGCAGAATTTCAATAGCAATCTCCTTATCAATATCCTGAGAAAGCACATATTTCTGGACATCATTCGTGTTTTTCATGCGACGACCGTCAATTGATCGAATAATATCCATTGGCTTCAGCCCAGCTTTCATTGCGGGAGAATTTTCTGCAAGCTGCACCACCACAGCACCATCCCGATCTTTCAGTTCGTAATGAACAGAGAGTTCTTTTGTGAGAGGCTGCATCGTGATGCCAAGATAAGGCCTCTGAACCTTTCCGCTTTCTACAATCTGCTTGGATATTCTTGAAGCCATGTTCGATGGAATGGCGAAGCCGATTCCCGAACCCGGTGCGTTAAAAATCAGGGTATTGATTCCAATCACCTTGCCATTCAGGTCCACAAGAGGTCCACCAGAATTACCCGGGTTGATACTTGCATCAGTCTGAATAAAGTCTTCGATTGCAGTAGCACCTATGCCCGATCGGCCAAGGGCGCTGACGACCCCAACCGTCACCGTTTGTTCCAATCCAAGCGGGTTGCCTACCGCAATGCTCCATTGCCCTACTTCAACCCGGTCTGAATCAGCGAATTCTGCTGCCATAAGAGGCGCATTGGGCTCTATTTTAATTACCGCCAGATCAGTCTGAGGGTCTTGACCAATTATTTTTGCCGGAACTTCGGTTTCATCGTGCAGCTTAACCGTTATTGAGCTGGAATTCTTAATTACGTGATTGTTTGTCAGAATTGTCCCGTCTGAATTAATAATGACGCCAGATCCTGCCGCCTGGGTTTTAAAATTGTCAGGCTCAGGCATTTTGAATCCAGGGGCCCTGAAAAATCGGCGAAAAAATTCTTCAACTCCTTCGTCTCCCTCACCATCAGGGGTTGACCATCTGATAGAATTCTGGGATTCCTTTTCAACGCGAATATTGACAACTGAAGGCTTCAGCTTGCTGGCGACGTTAACGAAAGCACGCTGCATCGATAAAGCAGCTTCCAGACCAGGATTGTCAGACGCGAAAACCGGATGAGCAACCGTAAACGCAAATAACCCAATCATTAGAATAGCCATTGATTTAGTAAAAAGCTTCATTATTTGTCCTCCTTTTTGCAATTCGATATTATTGACTTGCGGGCTTACAAAAAGTTCCAAATTTCGCCTTGACCTTTTACTTGCCAGATGATTAACTGTTTTCACCTCAAGGTTGGGAGAAATCAATGCGAATAGTTGTCACTGGCGGTGCGGGATTCATCGGTTCACACCTTACTGACGCCCTGATTGGTCAGGGCCATAAAGTGGTGGTAATAGATAATTTCATTACCGGCTCAAGAAAAAATCTGGCCCAGCACGAAAACTCTGATCAACTTATGATTGTCGAGCATGATATTACCAAACCAATCTATCTTGCAGAAAAAATTGACCGGATCTATCATCTGGCTTCTCCTGCCAGCCCAATTGATTATCAGAAGCTGCCGATTCAAACTCTCAAGGTTGGAGCACTGGGCACCCACAACATTCTTGGCATGGCAAAGCATCATAATGCGAGAATTCTTCTGGCATCAACCTCAGAAGTCTATGGCGACCCGGAAATTCACCCGCAGAAAGAAGACTACTGGGGCCATGTTAATCCGGTCGGCCCGCGTGGTTGCTACGATGAATCGAAAAGATTTGCCGAAGCCATTGTGGTGGCCTACCGCGATTACCACAAAGTTGATACCCGCATCATAAGAATATTCAATACCTATGGCCCACGCATGCGTTTAAATGACGGTCGAGTCGTTCCTGCATTTATTTCCCAGATTTTGAAAAACGAAGACATAACCATTTTTGGAGAGGGGCTGCAGACCAGGAGCTTCTGCTATGTATCAGACCTGGTCAAGGGAATCGTGGGTGTAATGGAAAGTGACTACAAAAATCCCATAAACCTTGGCAACCCGGATGAAATTACGATAAAGGAATTTGCGGAGAGGATTATTTCCCTTTCCGGAGCACAGCGCAAGATGATTCATTGCCCACTTCCAGTTGACGACCCGCAAAGACGAAAACCCGACATCTCTTTGGCGAGGTCAATTCTCAGATGGCAACCCGTTGTTTCGCTTGAAGAAGGATTAAAACTTACAATTGAGTGGGCCAGAAAAAATGTCTGAATCAATAAAACTTGCCCCTCAGATTGAACGGGTTCTGATTTCTCCAGAGCAGATCGACAGGCGAATCAAAGAACTTGGCGCAGAAATTACTAATGATTATGCTGGCAAGGAGATTGTGATCGTTTGCATTCTCAAGGGGGCATTTCTTTTTACCAGTGATCTCTGCCGCTCTATTGGCGTGCCGCAAAAGCTTGATTTCATGGCGGTCAGCAGCTATGGAGATTCCACCAGAAGCTCTGGCATCGTAAAAATCGATAAAGATCTTTCTGAAAGTATTCAGAATCAGCACGTTTTAATCGTAGAAGACATAATCGATTCTGGTCTGACACTCTCTTACATCGAAAAAATCCTGCTTGACCGCAAGCCGGCAAGCATAAAGATCTGCGTTTTGTGCAATAAACCATCGAATCTGCAGCAGCATGTAAAAGTCGACTATTGTGGTTTTACCCTTGAGAACGACTTTGTCGTTGGTTATGGTCTTGATTTTAAGGGCTATCTAAGAAATCTGCCTTACATTGGTGTGGTCAAAAAAGAATATCGTTAGAAAGAAATCCGATGGTAACCTTCAAATACGGAAATTTAATCTGTGAGCGCTGGATTCTCGGCCCGATGGAAGTGAACACCTATCTGGTTTACGAAAAAAATGGTGAAAGTGCCTTACTTATAGACCCTGCTGATGAATCCCCGGAACTTCTGAACCACATTCGCGAGCTCAATTTAAATGAAATTTTGATTTTCTTGACACATGGTCATGCAGACCATATTTTAGGGTTAGACTTTTTTCGCAGAAAGATTCCCGCCCGCGTCATGATTTCCGCCGAAGACGCTCCAATGCTGTCAGACCCCGGTTTGAACCTTTCAAGCTATCTTGGCGAAGATTTCACAGTTGAACCCGCTGAAAAGATTGCCTCGGATGGGCAGAAAATTGAAATAGGCTCTTTTTCAGGTGAGTTATTTAAAATTCCGGGGCACACCCCCGGGGGGATGGTAATTGTTTTTCCGGGAATGATCTTCAGTGGGGACACACTTTTTGCAGGCTCAGTAGGGCGCTCAGATTTTCCGGGTGGCGATGGTCGGGCGTTGATAGACAGCATAAAATCAAGAATCTTAACTTTACCGGATCGTCAGGTTTTTCCGGGGCACGGCCCCGAAACGACAATATCTGAAGAAAAGCAGAATAACCCCTTTTTCGGAACTTTTTTCAATTTCTGATTTTCTTCCACCAGCTTTCTTACGGCTTATTCGTCTCGTTGACAGTTCAACTGTCGAATGATAAGATGCAAAGAAAAAAAGACCGGGAAAGGATTGAAACATGGCCGACATTTTCAGAATACTTGTCATTAATCCAGGATCAACGACAACCAAAGTAGGGCTTTTTGAAAATGAGACCCTGATCAAGGAAAAGAAAATTTCCCATTCTTCGGAAGAAATCGGGAGATTTGCATCAATTATCGAGCAAGTCGATTTCAGAAGAGTGCTGATCGATGAATTTCTCAAAGAAAACAATCTTTCTCCGAGAGATTTATCGGCAGTCGTAGGTCGCGGGGGTCTTCTAAAACCCCTGCCAAGTGGTACATACCGAGTAAATCACGACATTGTTGAAGATCTGAAGTCATGCCGCTATGGAGAGCACGCCAGCAACATTGGCGCTCTGCTCGGAGACAGTTTTCAAAAAGATGTTGGAATTCCTGCATTTATCGTTGACCCTCCCATAGTAGATGAGATGCAGGACATAGCGAGATTTTCAGGAATCAGGGAAATTTCAAGAAGGCCGGTCTGGCATGCTCTCAACGTCATGGCAGTAGTCAGACAGACCTGCAAAACAGAGGGATTTGCCCCAGATAAAGAAAATTTCGTTGTAGCTCACATCGGAGGCGGCATTTCAGTTTCGGCCATAGAAAAGGGGCGCTGCATCGATGTAAGCAACGGCCTGGAAGAAGGGCCTTTTACCCCTGAACGTGCCGGAGCTTTACCAACTCTTGAGCTGGTGAAGCTTTGTTTTTCAGGCAAATACAACCAGTCCGAAATAAAAAAACTGCTGGTTGGCCGCGGAGGCCTGGTGGATTATCTGGGAACCAGCAGC
The DNA here is from genome assembly GCA_049325495.1 of Candidatus Rifleibacteriota bacterium. Classification (GTDB taxonomy): domain Bacteria; phylum Muiribacteriota; class Ozemobacteria; order Ozemobacterales; family Ozemobacteraceae; genus DYKG01. Next base: position 4,400 of record JBMOKV010000006.1, read on the forward strand.
ATGGTTGAAGTTGCAGAAAAAGTTAAAGAAGGAAACCGTGATTTTGACCAGGTTTTCAGCG
>JBMOKV010000007.1:0-4460 GCA_049325495.1 Candidatus Rifleibacteriota bacterium
TTTCAGCGGTCATCAAGGAGCTGTTAAAAACTAAAAAAATCAAACCGGAACGAAGCTTCGCATCAATTTCCGGGCAGAACGTGATCATGCGCTTTACCAAGCTGCCGATCATGTCACCCGAAGAACTCGAACAAACCGTGAGAATTGAAGCTGAGCAGTACGTTCCTTATGCAATCGACGAAGTCAGCATTACCCATGCGGTTCTCAACACCGTTGACGAAGATGAAGAAGGCGGTGGAAAGTATTCCATTCTTCTGGTCGTCGCCCAGAAAGACCTGGTTGGGTCTTATACCGATGTTCTCAAAGGTGCGGGCATTTCAGCGGAAATCATCGACGTCGATACTATTGCAGCAATCAATGCGCTGGAAAATTCCTATATGCAGTCGGCCAGTTCACAGGAAGGCGGGGAAGTCGTTGCCATTATCGATGCCGGAGCCAGAACCACCAATATTTCGGTTCTTAAGGCCGGCATTCTGATGTTCACCCGTAACATTCCCATTGCCGGCAACAACATTACCGACATGATCAAAGATGTGATGAAGCAGGAATTCGAGCAGGCTGAATCGATCAAGATCGAAGAAGCGGAAGTCAGTATGGGCGATGGCGGCGGCAATGAAATTGCCGATGTAGTTAAAACCACGGTTGACGACCTTGCCTCAGAAATCAGACGATCTTTCGACTATTTCAAAGCCCAGTCCCGTGAACCTCTCATTCATCGAATCATTCTTTCAGGCGGCAGCTCGAACCTCAAAAGTTTCAACACTTACCTGAGCAACGAACTTGGGGTTGATGTCTATATGGGCAACCCCCTCGAGGGCATTGCAGTGACGGCCCCTGAACCAGACGAGCTTTACGACAATCTGCAGCAGTTTACCGTTGTAATTGGGCTCGCACTTAGAGGGGTGGTGGAAGATTAAATGATTAGAATTAATCTATTAACGGTCAAACGGCGCAAGCCTATTCAGATCCCCTTTGCCGCGATTTTCTTCATTCTTGGCCTGATTGGTATCGGTGGTGGATTCTATGCCGGCACCATGTATATTGAAGGCTGGAACGATGAAATCAAAAAAGACCTGGCAGATCTGAAAGACGAAATCGCCCGCGGGCAGTCGAAACTTGATATTAAAGATTCGCTTCGCCAGCAGAAAAGTCAGATCACAACCCAGATCAACCGCCTTAAACAGCTGTCTGGAGCCACACTGCTTCAATGGTCACAGGTTTTCAGCGATCTAACCAGCGTAGTGCCTGAAAAAACAGTCTGGATAACCAACCTGCGCGTTGACTCAGACCGCAGAGTTCAGCTGGCAGGCTATTCGTGCAGTGAAGACGGTGATGGTGAACAGAAGGGTGCCAAGCTGACCCAGGGTATTCAGCAGTTCATTCAGCAGATTCAGGGTCATGAGCACTTTGAAGATGTCTTTCTCAACAGCGCCGCAAAAAACGTTTACGAAAAGAAACCGGTGTGGCGCTTCGAAATCAACTGCCGCATCAAACGTGACCTTGGCGAAAAGAATCTGGAGGGATATTAATGAATAACTTTGCCGCAGTAACGGTTGTCCTTCTGGTAATTGCCGTCGGTGCAGGTTTCCTGTTCTGGATGAACTACCTCGAACCCCTTGAAAAAGAAAAAGCAGATCTGCTCAAGGAAATCGACGACAAGAAAAATCAGATTGAAGAACTGAAAAACATTGATAAAGAAATGGAAGAGCTGAAAGCAGATATATCGAAGCTGACCGAGCAGAAGAACAAACTGCAGACCGAATCAAATCAGCTCAACACCGTTGTTCCCAAGCTTCTCGATTCAACCGAAACGATTGCCAACAAATTTGACATCAAATTCCAGGATATCAGAATTTCACCGCTGGTCAGAGCTGAGGAATGGTCTGAACTGCCGATCGAAATCTCGGTTCAGGGTCCGTTCAAAAGCATCGGCAGTTTCCTGACCGTTATGGAAAAGCGCAAGATCATCAATCTTGCTGCCGGTTCAATGAACGTATCAGTTTCAGCAGAAGTTGACCGTGCCACCAAAAGCCCGCTTTTGAGCGTGGTATTGAGTGCCAAGGTTTATATTATGGGCAGTGGCCTGTAATCAGGAGGAAGACAATGACAAGCCTTAATTCGTTCAAGAAACTCGGGTTGATCTGTCTGGCCCTGATCCTGCTTGCGGCCCCACGGGGCTTTTCCCAGGAGGACCTGGATGAATTCGGCGGCCTGGATGACCTTGGCGGCGATTCAACCGTAACCGAATCCCCGGCAGACCCTGCAGCAGGTGGCGATGGTGCCATCGCAGAAGATCCTGCTGCCATGAGTGGAGATTCAGGTGGGGATCTGGGTGGTGATTCCGCCGGTGGCGATCCGGCCGGTGGCGATTCTTCCGGAATGGATTCACCAAAAATGAGTGAATCTGAACAGGTCGAAGCAATTGCCAACAAATTCACCTTCGCCGCAGAAAACCCTAAAAAAGACCCATTTCGGCCACTGGTTGAAAAGAAGGTAATACTTCCGCCGGTTCGCACCGTAAAACCAGTATCCAATCCTGAAGACAACAAGCCGAAACCACCACCGATCAAACCGATCAAGCTTCATGTTTCGGGTATTGTTGGTAATGACAGCAACCGCCTGGCTGTAGTTAAATTCGAAAATGAGGAATACACTCTGACCAAGGACATGGTTGTTGACGGCAAATTCAAAGTTGTTGACATTCTCGCCGACCGTGTCGTGGTTTACTCGAACAAAGAACAGCGACGTCACACCTTTAAAATTGAATCTGAAGGCGATGAGCCCAAAAACTGATTTTCAAGCAGACGCTTGAAACAAAAGCGGAATAAATAAGAAAAACGGCTGTATCCGCAGTCTTTAAGGAAGGCTAAAGATGCAGCTTTTTTTATTCTCGTCCTGGGAGAAACTTTAACAGGAGAATTTTATGAAAAGAAACCTTTTCTGGACAGTCTGGGGCCTGGCAACTCTGGTTTGCGTAATGATCGCCGGCTTCAAAAGCTTTGCAATCGAACTGGAAAAAGAACAGGCCTCAATCAAAGCAACTTTCGAAAAAGTCATTCCTTCGTGCTTTCCCCCCAAAGGGAAATAACGCTCTGATCATAATTTCAAACGATCAGAAAAAAAGTGGAAAAAAAGTGAAATTGTTACTGGATGAATCAACAAAGTTTGTCGATAGTTTTTCTGATAGACCCAAAAAGGCATCTATCTAAATCACAGTTTGTCGGACATTCCCGTTCGGAGGTATAGAAGAATGAATTCCACGGGTTACACCAGGAAGAAAAGTGGCATCATACTGTTGTTTGCGGCTATTGCAGTCGCTCTCTTGTTACCGTCAGCCCTCAGGGCAGAAGATAACATTACCCTTGATTTCAAGAATACTGATATTCAGCAAATCATCAAGGTTATAGCCCAGCAGTCGGGAACCAACATCATTGCAGAAAAGAGTGTTCGCGGCCAGGTTACGGTTAAACTGACCGACGTATACTATGAAGAAGCAATGAACCTGATTGCCAAAACCAACGGTTTTGCCGTCAGAAAAATCGGTAACACCTGGATTCTGGCTGATGAAAAGAAGCTCGTCGAAGCATTTGAAAAAGGTCTCACCATTACCAAGAGACTGCAGTATGCCAAAGCGGCTGACGTCAGCAAAATCATTTCCTCAACCATCAAAAAAGACGTTAAGGTTGCCACCGATGAACGCATCAATGCGGTAATCGTTTCTGGCGGCAAAGATCTTCTCGATGAAGTCAAAAAATTGATTGAAACGATCGACACACCGGTTCATCAGGTAATGATGGAAGCCAAGATCGTTGAAGTCAAAACCGACGCTTCGAAGAGCATCGGCTTCAAATGGACAGGTAAAACCGGCCAGGAAGCTGCCTACAAAACATTTGACAACCTGCCAGTTCTCTCAACCAAAGAATACTTTGCTGCCAACCCTGATTCTACCCTGTATCAGGAACCATTTACCGGTCAGCAGGGCGAACTGTTCGGCCTCGGCGATTTCTATCGCGAAAACCTTCTGTTCAAAGCCACCTTCGCTGCACTTGAAAAACGCAACGAAACCAAGGTTCTGAGCAATCCGAAGATTTCTGCGGTTAATGGCCAGGAAGCCAACATCGTAGTAGGCACCAAGGTTATCTACCCCGGCGGCGCTGACCAGCCCCCGAAAGAAAAAGATACCGGTATCAAACTGAAAATTACCCCGCGCATCAACGATGACGGCTACATTACAGTAGATGCCGAACCTGAAGTATCATTCGTTGAATCATGGTCGAACAACAACATGTATCCGGTAATCGGCACCCGTTCTGCCAAAACTACGGTTCGTGTGCGCGATGGCGAAGAAATTCTCATCGGCGGCCTGATCAGAGATGAAGAAGGTAAAGAAAACAACAAGATTCCGTTGCTGGGTAACATCCCGATACTGAAATCACTTTTCACCTTCAAGGGTAAATCGG
>JBMOKV010000008.1:0-4419 GCA_049325495.1 Candidatus Rifleibacteriota bacterium
GTCGAATTCACCCCTCAGGCAATCGCCCGCATTGCACGCTACGCCGCCGAAGCCAACGATTCTCAGGAAAACATCGGCGCCCGCAGACTGCACACCATCATGGAACACCTGATGGATGAGATTGCTTTCGAGGCTCCCGCCAATTTTTCCGGCAGATATGTGATCAGTGAAGAAACCGTCGATAAGGCTATTGGTCCTCTGATGAAAGATCGCGATTTGGCGCGGTTTATCCTGTAAGGCAAAAGGCAGATCACGGAGGCAAACCAGATGTTTGAAAGATTGACCGGAACAGCGACATTCAACCTGCTGGGCAAGGGGCTTGAAGTTTCTTCATTACGCCATAAAATTATTGCAAACAACATTTCCAATGTAAACACGCCAAAATTCAAAAGGCAGATTGTCACTTTCGAAGACCAGATGGCCAAAGTTTTCGACGGCAAAATCGACATCGTCGGCAAGCGCGAAGACGACCGCCACATTCCCATCGGCGAAATCAGCTATATGAACGTTGACCCGCTGACCCAGACCGACCGCATCCACGTAATGCGCAACGACAAGAACAACGTCGATATCGATGTTGAAATGAGCGATCTGGCCAAGAATACGATGAAATATCAGATCATGGCCAACCGTCTTTCCGGAATGTTTTCGCATCTCAACGATGTAATCACCAGAGGAGGTAGAGCCTGATGAGCATGTTCAGAGCAATTGACACTTCCGCTTCCGGCCTGACCGCCGAACGTCTGCGTATGGACGTCATTTCGAACAACATTGCCAACGTCAACACTACGAGAACCGAGAGCGGCGACCCGTTCCGGCGCAAGCTCGTGATTTTCCAGGCCCGCAATCCGCGTGGCAGCCTGCCATTCATGGACCGTCTTCAGCCCCAGATGCCGGGAAAAGGCGTGCGTGTGCAGTCTATCATGGATGACATGGCACCTTTCAAAATGGAATACGACCCCAACCATCCTGACGCCGACAGCGAAGGCTATGTGCGCCGCCCAAACATCAACATCGTGCATGAAATGGTTGACATGATCACCGCCACCCGCGCTTACGAAGCCAATGTAACCAGCATTAACTCAGCAAAAGACATGATTAATGCCGCATTGAATATAGGAAGCAGATAAGGATTAACCGATGAGAATACTTGAACGCAACCCGTTTAATGAGCTGCAGTGCAGGCCCGAACAGCCGCGCACCAATGCCAAGGAACAGTGGCGCACTTTCCTCGATCAGTTTCAGAATGCGATCGACGAAGTGGATCAGCTGGGAAAAACCTCGGAAAAATTGACGCAGGATGCGGTTCTTGGTCGTGTAGAAAACCTGCACGATGTCATGATCGCTGCAGAGAAGGCGAAAACCGCCATGAATCTTACTTTGGAAGTGAGGTCGAAGGCACTCGAAGCATACAAAGAAATAATGCGCATGAATTTCTAATAAAGTCTTTACAGATTCAAATCTGCGTACTATAAATAGTAAATCGAAAACCCCGGGCCCAAAAAACCTAAAAATACAATAAAATCAGGGCACGGAAAACGGAGTAGGGAGTAGCAAACAATGACTGAATTCCTCAGGCAGCTCTGGGAACCGATAGCCAGAATGCCCCGGAGCCAGCAGATAGGCCTTGCAGTAATCGTCGGCCTGGTAGTTCTGGGCATCGTAACCGCCTCCATGTGGGGCACAACCAAAGAATTCATTCCGCTCTTTGAAGAAAAACTCAAGCTCGAAGATGCAGGCAAGGTTGTCGCCAAGCTTCAAGAGCTGGGAGTTGAATATAAACTCGGTGCAGACAGTACTGACGTACGCGTGCCACTGGTCGACAAATCATACATTCTGTTGCAGCTGGCTCAAGAAAAAAGCCTGCCCCTCGCAAAACCGGGCTGGCAGAAGCTGATCGACGAGCGCTCGATTTTCGCCGGCACCACCCAGCAGGAATTCGATCTGAACTACGTTAGAGGCCTGCAGGCAGAGCTTGAAGAAACTCTGGTGCGCATGGGCCCCATCGAAGAAGCCAGTGTAAACATTGTTAAACCCAAAAAAGAAGTTTTCAAAGAAGATCAGAAAGACCCTTCAGCAGCGGTTCTGCTCAAGCTTAAACCCGGGCATGAGATCACCCAGGATCAGGTAAGAGCAATCAGAGACTGGGTTTGCTCGGCAGTAGAAGGTCTGAGCCCTGATAACATCAGAATTTCCGATACCGAAGCCCGCGACCTGACCCGCATCATCGAAGATGAAGAAGCCATGGGGCTCGACAAGATCAAAACCGCCCAGGCAAAGCATACCCGCGAGCAGGAAAAGCTTCTGAAAAAAGATCTGCAGAGCCAGCTCGAAGAAATGTTCGGCTTCGGCAACGCAATCGTCAGAGTCAGGCTCGAAATGGATTTCGATCAGAAGGAAGCGGTCAGCGATGTCGTTATTCCCCCGATTGAAGGCAGCAATACCGGTATCGTAATCTCGCGCAAGAACGAAGAAGAGCATTATCAGGGCCGTGACCTGATCGAAGACGGCGAACCGGGCGTGAACTCGAATCTGCCCCCCGGAGCGCCGGCATACCCGGGCACCGAAAACAACACCTGGAACAAATATGACCGAACCGGAAACATAGAAAATTTCGAAGTCACCCGATCTAAAGAAAAGTATGTTAAAAATCAGGGAACGATCAAGAGATTGACAGTATCGGTGGTTCTGAATACCGATCCTGACACCGTGAAGAACATTGAAGCCAACATTACCGATATCGCCAAAAACACCGTGGGTTTTGACAAGGCCCGGGGCGACAAACTGGCACTGATGGCAATGCCCTTCAAGAACGAAGAAGTTGAACGCGCCAGAGCGGCATTTGCTCTGAAGAAACAGCAGGAGAAACAGATGTTCATGATAGTTGTGGGCCTGTTGATGGCCTTCCCGATTTTCCTGGGACTCATCTATATTTTCGTCAGAGTTTCCAGAGCCAGAGCCCTGGCCCGCGAACAGGCACGCCTGCAGGAAGCCGCCGCCGAAGCTGAAGCACTCAAAATGGCACGCGAGCAGCAGTTGCACCGCCAGTCAGAACAACAGTGGCGCGACTGGGAAAGACGTTTCAAAGACATCAAGAATTTCTTCCCCGAAATTTCCGACATGGCCGAGAAGAAGAAAAAAGTTCAGGACCTGCGACTGGCAGCCTATCAATATGCCATGGACAATGACTCTCTGCCCCCTGATTTTGAAGAAATGACTCCGGAGGAACAGTTCATCTACCGCGAAGCTTTCCAGAAAAAGAAAGATGGCACTCTGGCAGAAGGTCTCGAAAGATTGCAGACAATCATCACCGAACGCGACCGGGCCCGCGAAGAAGAGCTCGAAAAACTTTCAGAGCAGGCCAGAGCACGTGAACTTCTCGAAGAGAGAGTCCGCCAGCTCGTCGAAACCAAGCCCGAAGATGCAGTTTCGGTTCTGCGTCTGTGGCTGAGCGACTAGGCGGGGGTGAAAAGCTGTGGCTAAACAGGAAGAAAATGCACCGGTCATCAATCTCGAAGATCTACCTCCTCTCAATATTTCGGGGCGGGCCAAAGCTGCAATTCTGCTGATCTTTCTCGGCCCGGAAACCAGCGGAGTGGTTCTGCAGTCGCTTTCCGATGCAGAAATTGAAATTCTGACCATCGAAATTGCGAAACACCGCAAAATTTCCACCGAAGAGAAGCTGGCAGTTCTGTTCGAATTTGAACAGCTCATGATGGCCCGCAAATTCTACGCCGAAGGCGGCCTGGAGTATGCCAAACATCTGCTTGAAAAAACCATTGGACCAGGCAAAGCCCTTGAAATTCTGGCCCGCATGGGTACTTCACTGCAGGTTCAACCATTTGAAGCGGCCCGAACCGCCGACCCGACACAGCTTGCAACTCTGATTCAGAATGAACACCCGCAGACCGTCGCTTTGATTCTGGCTTATCTGCAGCCGGAAAAATCGGCGGTCATTCTGCAGTCAATGACCCCTGATACTCAGGTTGAAATTGCCAAACGTCTGGCACTGATGGACCGCACCAGCCCGGAAATCACCAGAGAAGTTGAAAACTATCTTGAAGAACGCCTGTCTTCGATTATCGGCCAGGATTTCACCAGCGTCGGCGGTATCGATTCTCTTATCGGCGTATTGAACGCCGTAGAAAGAGCCACCGAAAAGAACATCATCGAAACCATGGAAGTACAGGAACCAAGCCTTGCAGACGAAGTCAAGAAACGCCTGTTCGTCTTCGAAGACGTTGTTCTTATCGACGACCGCAGTCTGCAGCGCCTTATGAAGGAAGTCGACATGAAAGATCTGTCGATCTCGCTCAAGGGCGTCACCGACGAAGTCAAGGAAAAATTCTACAAGAATATGTCGAAGCGTGCCGCAGAAATGCTCAAAGAAGAAATGGCCTACATGGGTCCGGTTCGCAT
>JBMOKV010000009.1:0-4409 GCA_049325495.1 Candidatus Rifleibacteriota bacterium
GCGAATGGGTTGAACCGGAATTGATTCAGGCGAGTGTTCCTGCGGGGTTGAGCTATCGACGGTTCAATTTCAATGAAGAATTGCCTTCGGTTGTGGGTTCTGGCACCTATCTTGGCACTGGGGGCTGCGAATTTTACTGCATCGGCTTCGAAGATTCAGATATTGATACCGATGAAACTTTGAAGGTCGGCAGCCGGGTCGCATCAATTCCACGGCCCGGTCGTTTTCAAAGTGGTGGCACCGAAGTTTATCAGAAAGAAGTTAAGCAGTTGCTCAAAGATAACGGTATCGATGCTGAACCATTGTTGAAACAAGTTGTCAGGGCAGACCTCGACGGCGACGGAGCAGAAGAAGTTATCGTAGTGGCAACCAACGCCGATGCCACAATTCCAGAGTTTAAAGAAAATACCTATTCACTTGTATTGTTCAGAAAGCTGGTTGACGGCAAGGTGGTTACTACGCCGCTGTATCAGCATTATTATCATGAAGATATAAGCGGTCAGGCCGATAGTCCAAGCGGTTATATGGTTACCCATGTCGTTGATATCGATGGTGACGGCAAAATGGAAGTTCTGCTGAATGGCAGATATTACGAAGGTATCTGGTATGAGGTTTACAAACTGGAAAATCATGGTTTGAAAAAGGTTCTAAGCGCCGGAATCGGTTCGTGATTTTTTTGTTGCCTGTATGGTTTTTCGTTCGTATTGATTTTAGACTCAACCAAAGGGGTGCTGATTATGAAAAACATTAGAAAGATGTCAGTTTTTGTAATGATGGTTGCCAGCCTTTTCATGACCGGATGCGATGCCAGCAAGATCATGGAAACGATTTCAAAGGTCGCTGAAGGCATTCAGAAAGCAGCTCCCGCGATCAAGGAAGTGGTAAACACTGTTTCAGGCCTTTTTGGAAATAATAACAACAACGCTGCCGCCAATGACAATGCGGCAACCAACACCGCAAATACCAATAACAACGCAGAGAACAAAGACGCTGAAACCACGGCGAACAATGATGCAACTGCGGTGGTTAATACTGCCACCGACAAGGAAGATCTTGAATCTGCCGATGATCAGGCAAAAGCAGATGCTGCTGATGCAAATAAAGAAGGTGCTGCCAAAGAAGATGCGGCTGAAGATGATGCCGAAGCTGACCAGAATGAGGAGCAGGCGGCTTCTGACAACTCTTCGGTGAAAATTTCAAGCGCCGGCCAGAGTCAGATGAAAAGTGTGGTCGATTACGCCATGCAGAATCATAAAGGTGCGTCTAATGGTCAGTGTTTCAATGCCGTTTGGGGCTACCTTACCTCTTCAGGATATGGAAAGCTTGACCAGTGGGGCGATTTACCGAATATGGGAAGCGCTGAAGCTAAAGATTTCGCCGCTTTCATGAATGCCCGACAGGATAATCTCGACGAAGCAGGTCTGCAGCGTCTTGATACCGCTTTCAATCCTCCGATTACCAATCCTCATGACCCAAGAATCCCGGTGGGAGCCGTTATCGTCGTTGCTGCCGGCAGCACTGGCACCGCTCACCCCACCGCCGGTGACATCGTAATCAAAGGCAATGGTCGCTTCATCAACGATGGCCCGAATATGGATTACGGAACCAAAGACACCTGGCAGGGAAAAATACTCGGTGTTTACGTTCCCAAATGAAAATTTAAGCAAATGTTTTAAAATTGATGCCATTTTAAATAGACCTTTAAAAAAATCGCCCGATTTAATCGGGCGATTTTCAATTTAACGGGATTTTTGAGATTCTCAGTTTTGGGGTTGATTAATTTGAAGTTTTGATTTAATATCTCCCCGGCCTAAAAGGGAAGCAGGTGTTGAACCCTGCGCGAGACCGTCGCCGTGTTTGGGGACGAATGCCCGACCATGTCACTGTCGCAAGACGGGAAGACCGGGCAGGAGAATGATCCATCAGCCGGAATACCTTACGGGCCCGGCGAAGCGTGGTTCTTTGCCGTATTTTCACTGAGGTGGCGGCTACCCATGCTCAAAAAAATGTTGTGTTGCGTTCTTTTTTCTCTTTGTTTTCCGGTTCTTGTTTCGGGTGAATTCTCTGGTGAAAAACTGCCAGAAGATCAAAAACTCCGCTTTGTTCTCGATGAAATTGAGGTTTTTGCCGAAGCTTTCAAACTGCCCGAAGAAATTACCGGACAACCGGATTTCAGTGCTGACCCTGAATCGGGATCGGGCAGAAACCTCACTACCGTTTCAGAATTTCTTGATCAGTTTGCTCAGCTGACCGTGAGAATTCCAGGTGGGCCCGGGCATATTGCTTCACCCAATATTGGTGGCCTTGGCGGCAATAAAATTCTTGTGGTAAAAGACGGCATGCCGATTAACGACCCCTTTACCGGGAGTGCGGATATCGGTGATCTGACCATTGACAGCTTCAATTCAGTAGAAGTCTGGCAGGGAAATCGGGCGACGCTCTGGGGCAGTGGAGGAGTAGGGGGAATAATCAGGCTTAACAGCCGTTTTCCCGAACCTGGTCGAATGAAATACTGGTATGATGGGGTTGGTGGCAATGGTTTTTCAATTGAAACCTCTATAGATGCTGAAAATGCCCGGTTTGGTTTTCGCGCTGCGCGATTCTATACGCCGGGATGGTCTGCGGCCTCTTCCCAAAGAGGAAACACCGAGGCAGACCGCTTTGAAGTCGAAGACCTGGGTCTGGCTTTTGCAACCGAACTGGGTAAAGGCTGGCATCTCGATGGTCGAGGGGCTTACAAGGAAAGCATGACCTGGCTCGATGGTTTTGATATCGTAACCTCTTTGCCGACCGATAGCCTGACTTTTCGCCAGAAAAAAATAGAGAGCGAAAGCAGCTTTGGGTTGATGCGTTGCGATCAAAGTGGTGAATGGCGATTAAGTCAGTCTTTCATGCACCGGAACTATACCGGATCAGATGAAGCCGTGCCCTGGAATGCCTATGGGCTTGAGGTTTCGCGCCATCGCCAGTCGATCAGTCGTATGGAAAAGCAATCTGACTCGGTCACCCTGCTCGCAGAACTTTCGCGAATGGAAACTCTGGCAACCAATAATGGAAACTTCAGGGTTCGGGAAGTCGAATCCGGGTTTCTTGCCGGATTTGAGCAAAAATTTAAAACAAACAATTTATTTAATTTATCTGCAAGATTTGATAAGCCTGACACCGGAGATTCTGTCTTTACCGGGCATTTCAGCTATTCCTTCGAATATGACCTTAACCGAATAGTTCTGGGAGCAGGAACCGCTTTCCGCAACCCTTCTCTGAATGAGAAGTTTTATCCCAACTACGGCGATGCGGGTTTGCAGGCAGAACATTCTTCTTCTCAGCAGATCGAAATCAGTCGCCGGATTGGAGATTCGTGTCGTATCGGTGCTTCTCTGGTGAAATACCAGATTCGTGATTTGATCGGAACAGTTTCAACTGCTGATCCGGCGTATGCCTGGGGCATCAAGGCCGAGAATTTGAATCGGGCCGATATTTTGAGTCACGAAATCTGGCTGAGAAATTTTCTGGTCGGTGCGGCAAAGATAAATGCATCGGTTACTCTTCTTGATCGGGCCAAACTGCTAGATTCAGGAATGCAGCCTCCGGGAACACCTTCAAGACGAGCCATGATCAGTGTTTCTCGTAGAATGAACGATTTTGATCTTGAGGTTCAGAGTAAATGGTGGGGCCAGAGCTGGGAGAATGCCCAGAACACGGTTGCAGCATCACCGGGTAATGATTTGAATCTGATTATTTCTGGTAAAACCGGCCCGGCACGAATCAGTTTTAGCTGTTTGAACCTGCTGGATGAAGAAAAAGAGCGGCTGACAGGTTACACCAGGCCGGGGCGAAGATTTCTGGTAAGTTCAGAAATTGCTTTTTAAAATTTACCGGGCAAGGTCTGAGCTGATAAGGCCACCGCGCCAGGTGTGTGACTTCTTGAAGGTCGCAACATCGCTGAAAATCGCTTCGTTTTTGTGGGGCAGGCCCATCAGAAAAGCGACAAAACTCATTTGCGCGTCAGGTTGACCGTATTCTCTGGCAAAAGTTTCGACGATTGAATCGGCGGTAACTGCATATTTACCCATCGATTGAACGGTATATGGCAGTTTCAGGCCGGTTCCATCTTCGCGAACGTAGGCTTTACTGACCAGTTCAGTGCAAACCAGGGTCTGCTCGCTGTCAAAGCTGAATCTGAAATCGTATTCGCGGCCAAAGTAATAGAAGGCCTGGCGAATCGATTTGGCAATGTCGATTTTGCGTAAGTTGGGCCTGACCGCCGCAAGATAATCGGCTTTGCACGAATGTTCGATGGAGTTGAATACCACGCCGTCGCTGATCGCTTCGATTACTACGTTCTTGTGCCCGTCGGCATTATGTTTCAGGTAAAACTCCGTTGCCCGGGGAAATTCTTTCTTCAACAA
>JBMOKV010000010.1:0-4408 GCA_049325495.1 Candidatus Rifleibacteriota bacterium
GTGAAATTCATTTCTGATTTTCAAATATTCAATTAAAATTCCTTCCTTCTGAAAACCAGCCTTTTCAACCACTCTTACGCTGCAGAGGTTCCCGGTGGCAATAATTGCCTGCAGTCGATTAATCTGTGGCAGTTCTTTTTTGGCATATTCTTCAGCAAGCTCGACAGCCTGCAGGGCAAATCCCTGGCCATGATATTCACGGTCGATGAAATAGCCGATTTCAGCATTGTATTGCCGACCGCTTTCAGGCATGATGCCCACTGCGCCGATAACTTTCTGCTTGAGAATGACGCTGAAGTTAAAGTTGTGCCCACTTTTGAATTCGCTGACATTTTTCCTTAAAAAGCGTTTTTCAGCTTCTATTGAATCAATGTTTACCGGAAAGTAAGCAAAATCACCGGTTGTAAGGATTCGGTAAAAATCTCTGGCATCTTTGATCTGCTGCGGTCTAATTGAAATTTCACGTTTTTCAGCCATGATCTTGTTCCTGTTCTTTATTGGTTTTCAAGCCTTATTCAAGGGCATCTAAAAAAAGGAACCGCCCGACACAGGGCCGGGCGGTTCAGATTGATACTATTTTCAGCGGGCTTGAGCCTGATTCAGTTTTTTATCCAGATCAGACCCGGTGCCTGTCAGGCCTGGAAGTTCATGCCTGCAACCTGCTTGTAAATGCTGTATCTGAGTTTAACGTCTTTCTGAGCCTGTTCAATAAGCTTTTCTGACGCGGCTTTGTTAGCTTTGAGCAGCATTCTGAAGCGGTTTTCGCCATAGACATAATCTTTGAGGGCGATGCTCGGATCTTTTGAATCGAGCTGCAACGGATTCTTGCCTTCGGCAAGCATGTCGGGGTTGAAGCGGAAGAGTGGCCAGTGACCAGAATCAACCGCTTTCTTCTGTTCCTGCAGACCGGCAGCCATATCGATGCCGTGAGCGATACAATGGGCATAGGCAATTACAATTGCGGGGCCATCATAATTTTCAGCTTCAATAATTGCTTTGAGTGCGTGGGCCGGGTTGGCGCCCAGGCTGATTTTTGCAACGTAGATATTGCCGTAGGTCATCGAAATCATGCCCAGGTCTTTCTTCGGCATTGGTTTGCCGCCGGCGGCGAACTTGGCAACTGCGCCGAGCGGAGTAGCTTTACTCATCTGACCACCGGTGTTTGAATAAACTTCGGTGTCGAGGACGAGAACCTTAACGTTCTTGCCGGAAGCGAGAACATGGTCAAGTCCGCCGTAACCAATGTCATAAGCCCATCCATCGCCACCGACGATCCAGACTGAACGCTTAACCAGGAACTGAGCCATGTTGTGCAGGCGTTTGCAGATTTCATCTTTGCATGAAGAAAGCTGCTTTTTCAGTTCTTCAACGTTGGCGCGCTGAGTTTCAATCTCTTCCTGGGTTTTCTGCGGGTTGCCCAGGATCTTTTCTGCAACTGCCTTGATGCTGCTTGAGCATGAGCAGGCGCATTCTTTGGCTTTGACCAGAAGCTCAACGGCTTCTTCCATCAATTTATCAGCTGCGAGGCGCATACCCATCCCGAATTCTGCGTTATCTTCGAACAGGCTGTTAGCCCATACCGGGCCGCGACCATCGGCTCTGACACAATAGGGGGTGGTAGGCAGGTTGCCGCCGTAGATAGAAGAACAGCCAGTAGCGTTGGCGATCATCAGGCGGTCGCCGCAAATCTGGGTTACCAGCTTGATATATGCAGTTTCACCGCAGCCGGCGCAGGCTCCTGAGAATTCGATCAGCGGTCTGACATACTGACTGCCCTTGATGGTGTTGATCTGAACCAGTGAGCGATCGGGATCAGGAATTTCGTTGAAGAAGAAGTCCCAGTTGGTGGCTTCACTCTGTCGCATGGTTTCGTCTTTCAACTGCATGTTGATCGCTTTGGTTTCGAGTTTCTTGCCGGAAGCATCTTTCTGGAAAGCCGGGCAGATGCTTACGCAGGCACCGCAGCCGGTGCAGTCTTCTGGAGCGACCTGAACGGTGAATGACAGATCATCTTTAAAGCCCTTGGCTTTGCAGGCTTTGAAGGTTTTGGGGGCTTTGCTCAGCAGAGAGGGCTGATAAACCTTGGTTCTGATTGCGGCGTGGGGGCAAACCAATGAACACATGCCGCACTGAATGCAGCTTTCGGTGTCCCAGATCGGCATTCTGATACCGACATTGCGCTTTTCATACTGGCTGGTGGCAGTCGGGAAATTTCCGTCGACCGGCATCTGGCCAACCGTTATATCGTCGCCGCGTCCGGCGAGAATTGGTTCGAGAACGTCGGCAACCAGTTTCGGAGCTTTGGTAAGAACCATTGCGGGTTTGATCTTGTGAGATGCGGTTGCTTTTTCTGGAACTTTGACTTCGGTAAGATTTTCCAGGGCTTTGTCGATTGCCCCCCAGTTCATCTTAACGATATCGTCGCCTTTTTTGCCGTAGGTCTTTTTAACGGCATCTTTAAGGTGCTTGACGTATTCTTCTCTGGGCATGATCTTGGAAATTTCGAAGAAGCATGTCTGCATTATCATGTTGATGCGTTCGCCAAGGCCAAGAGATTCAGCAAGGTTGATGGCGTCAACGATGAAGAATTTGGCTTTCTTGTCGACCAGGCGTTTCTGGGTTTCGAGGGGCAGTTTGTCCCAGATTTCGTCTTTGTTATACTGGGTTTCGAGCAGGAAAGTGCCGCCTTCTTTCAGGTTCTTGAGCATGTCATATTTTTCAATGAAGCTGAATTTATGGCAGGCAACGTAATCTGCATTGAGAATCAGATATGGGCAACGCAGCGGTTTTTTGCCGAATCTCAGGTGAGAAATGGTCATGCTGCCCGATTTCTTTGAGTCGTAAACGAAGTAGCCCTGGGCATTGTTATCGGTGTAGTCGCCGATGATTTTGATTGCGTCCTTGTTTGCGCCAACGGTGCCGTCAGAGCCCATGCCATAGAACATTCCGGCAAAAGTTCCCGGGGGGTTGGTGGCAATGGCCGCGCCCAATTCCAGATTGGTTTTGGCAACATCATCAACGATACCGACGGTGAAATGGTTCTTGGGAAGATCTTTCTTAAGGTTGTCAAAAATTGCAATGACCTGGTTAGGAGTGAATTCTTTTGAGCCCAGACCATAGCGACCGCCGACGATTTTCGGCCAGTGGCTGAACGGTGCGGTTTTGGTTTCAAGAGCTTCGCCGATGCTGTTTCTCACATCGAGGTAAAGAGGTTCGCCGGCACAACCCGGTTCTTTGGTGCGGTCAAGCACGGCAATTGATTTAACGGTTTTCGGGAAGGCTTTAACCAGATGTTCCGGGCTGAACGGGCGATAAAGTCTGACTTTGATAACGCCAACTTTTTCGCCTTTTGCGTTGAGGTATTCAACAACTTCGTGGATGGTTTCTGCGCCGCTGCCCATGACAACGATTACCCGTTCTGCATCAGGAGCGCCAACATAGTCAAAAAGATTGTATGTGCGGCCGGTAAGCTTGGCAAATTTACCCATCGCCTTGATTACGGCTTCGGGGGTTTTTTCATAAAAACGATTTACTGTTTCGCGACCCTGGAAGTAAACGTCGGGGTTCTGAGCGGTTCCGCGCATTTCCGGGCGATCGGGGTTGAGGCCGCGGGTGCGATGGGCTTTGATCATTTCGTCATCCATCATTTCCTTGATGACTTCGTCGCTGATTACTTCAATTTTGTTTACTTCGTGAGAAGTTCTGAATCCGTCAAAGAAATGAACGAAGGGGATCCGGCTTTCAAGGCTGGCTGCCTGAGAAATCAGGGCAATATCGTGGGCTTCCTGAACTGAACCGGCGGCGATAAGGCCGAAACCGGTCTGTCTTACTGACATAACGTCGCTGTGATCACCGAAAATAGAAAGAGCCTGGCAGGCCAGAGATCTGGCAGAAACATGAAAA
Source organism: Candidatus Rifleibacteriota bacterium (assembly GCA_049325495.1). Taxonomy (GTDB): domain Bacteria; phylum Muiribacteriota; class Ozemobacteria; order Ozemobacterales; family Ozemobacteraceae; genus DYKG01. The sequence goes on from JBMOKV010000010.1 coordinate 3,904, forward strand.
ACGGTCGAGGTCAATTCCCCGGCGATTTTGTACATGTTGGGGATCATCAGAAGCAGACCCTGTGATGCGGTAAAAGTGGTGGTAAGGGCTCCAGTGGCGAGAGCTCCATGTACTGCGCCAGATGCGCCGCCTTCAGACTGCATTTCGCAAACGTGAGGCACTGTACCCCAGATGTTTTTGCGGCCTTCAGCAGACCAGGCATCGGCGTGTTCGCCCATGTTACTTGATGGTGTAATCGGATAAATCGCGATTACTTCATTGGTTTTGTGCGCAATATACGCGGTGGCTTCGTTCCCATCCATCATGGCATAATTCTTTGTAGTCACAATAGCACTCCTCGTTGAGTATTGATTCCGGATTTTAAAACAACTCCGGCATCTGTAACGCATGGTGATATTAAGACAAAAGAGCCATGCAAGTCAACCAAAGATAAGGGAATTTACAATCAGTTGCGGGTAAACTTCTGGTGGTTATAGAAAAAGGTTGGCAGCTCAAACTGGGGGGT
>JBMOKV010000011.1:0-4396 GCA_049325495.1 Candidatus Rifleibacteriota bacterium
CTTCAAGCCGTTTTGCGGTCACTGATGCCTGGTTTTCTTCTCTTTCCATGATACGCGGTGCCGAATCGAAAACCTCAACTTGATTGTCTGATGCGAAAGGGTTTGCTCCCCAGGCTGAAACTGCGCAAAATGAAAAAAACACAAGCCAGTTAAAAATTCTGTTCATAGTTTCTCTCTGATGATGCTTTCATACAATTCTCATTATATCAGGAAAATAGGCACAATTGCAGCAAAATTGGGGGCAGGAAAAGATTGAAAAGTTCAGTCCGACCAGCATTATTACAAAAATTGACCTATGCGATTGCCTGCGGATTGTTGTAGAATTTTCTTAAATGAGGATTACCAAACAACAATTTTTACTTTTCATTGCCGGAATGTTCGTTCTTGCCGGCCTTTTTACCTGGTGGATAGGGATAGACACGGTATTTGACCGAACCCAGCCGGTTGAAATCTTTTATCTGGCGGGTGCATCGATTATCGTATTCTATCTTGGGCATCTTGGGCTTGTCGTTCCGGCAGTTGCGGTCAGCTACGGCGCTTCGCTGTTTTTCTGTTTCTTCTATTTTTTCATTGCACCATTTGAGGCTCCACTGGTGCTGGCCATGTTTTTTGTTCCGGCAATTCTCTGGCAAAGGCGCGAAGTTGGCTGTTTGCCTGTAATCATCAGTGGCATTGGCTTGATTCTGCTTTGCTGGAAAGTTCTTGATCGCCCGGTAATTCCCATTCTCCTGATTCCTACCTGTCATCTGATTGCTATTCGCATGACTACCCAGGTCTATTCACGTTATAACAAAGAGGCTACCGATATCGGTGGTTATATGACCCAGAGGCAGAAACAGCGCCGCGGTGAAAAAGCCGACACCGGAAAAGACTGGTGGGACTATCTTCAGCCTGAGCTTGAAGCCCTGCCGAAAAAGATTGCCGAATCATGGGGCGAAATGCTCGGCGATGCACCTCACAGGCACATGGGGCAGGAAAGCGTACTCGACCGAAGTCTGTTGCATCTGCAAAATGCGGCGATGATGTCGAAAGCCCTTACCGATATTCGAAGGCGCGATCCTGATTTTGCCTCTGAAGACTTTATCAAGCGCGTCGACAAGGTTTTCTGGAAAGTTCAGAATGCCTGGTACAGTCAAAATCTCGATCAGATTCAGCACATGGTTTCTGATGCTCTTTTTGAGCAGTTTCGCTGCCAGGTGGAAGAGCAGAAAGCCGCTGGAATTCGATATCAGTATCAGGATATGACGATTTATGAAACGCGCATTGCTCAGGTCAACACCGATTCCAATTTTGATGCCATTCATGTCTTTCTCAGGGCTTCGTCGGCTGATGCCCTCTTTGATCTGGATACCAAAGAAGAGTTAGCACGCAACGAAGAGCGCCGGAAATTCTGTGAATACTGGACCTTTATCCGGCGCCCATCCGCTAAAACCCTTAAAAAAGCAGGTCTGCTCGAGGACAATTGTCCAAACTGCGGTGCGCCCATCGAAATCGGCCAGGCGACGGTCTGTAAAGCCTGTAACTCATTTATCAGGTCAGGTAATTACGACTGGGTTCTTGCAAAGATTACCCAGGCATGCGAATGGGATTATTACGAAAGCTCTCTGCTCGATGGCTGGGCAAAAATGGTCGCTTCCGATTCCAATTTCAATATTCAGCAGATTGAAGACCGGGGCGGAGTTGTTTTCTGGATGCAGCGCCTTGCTGAGCGCCAGAAAAAGACCGACCCGATCCGCCGATTTGCTACTGAAGCCCTTTGTGAATCTTATTTTGGCGAAAAGGGTGGGTCAGCAGTTCCAATCGGCAGTTATGTTGAAAATGTCGCTCTTGCTACCGTAAAACTGCAGGGTTTCAAGCTTTCCACCTTCTGGGACAGAATCTTTGTTCTTGTCGTCTGGAGCGGGGTTCCCGTAGTTTTTGCTCCGGGCGGCAAAATTGTTGAACAGAAACGGGTTTCGCAGGTGCGCCGTGATGTAATGGTGATGATTCGCAAGCACGGGTCTCAGACTGACCTGAAAAATACTTTGACCAGCGCTCATTGTCACAATTGCGGTGGGCCACTTTCGTCTTCTTTTACTGTTCAATGCGGTTATTGTAACAGCATTCTCAATGAGGGAACCGGCAGCTGGGTTCTGGAGCGTATCACCAGCGAAGCGGATCCGGAATATCTTAAAGTTCTTGAAAACAAAAGTGCTGCGAAAGTTGAAGACCATGAAGATGCCGAAATCAGATCGGCTCGTGATGTCATTACAGTGGCGGCGCAAATCCTTCTTGCTGATGGCAAAGCCGCAATAGAAGAACTCAAGCTTCTTGAAAAAATTGCTGCTTCCCATCACATGAAGCAGGAGGAGGTTAATTCAATTATCTACGGTCTGCAGAATGGTGAAGTTTATATTCCTGCTCCAGCCAATTCCAAAGAGTCTTGGTCATTGCTGCAGTCGGCAGCTAGAATGGCTTTGTGCGACAACGACCTTTCACCTGAAGAGGAAAAATGCCTTGACGCACTTGCTCAGCATATCGGCTATTCTCAGGCTGATGTTCGCAGGGCACTGAAGGCTGAAGTTAAAAGACGCTTCGCTGCCGGTGAAAAGATCAACCCAAAACTGGTTCAGTAGTCGCGCCGCGCTTTTCCACCGCGTCGGTATCCGCATTTGCAAACGTTTTTACTGCCCATTACCCGGGCGCATTCAGGGCAGAATTTACTCATTTTCTCTTCTATTTCTTTTTCGCGTTTCTGTTTCTCAAGTTTTTTAGCCATTTCAAGAAAATCATTCTGCTGTTTCTCGTCTAATTGAGCAGTTTCCTGTAGCTTTTCAGCATAATCGGGGTTTTCTTCGAGATAGACTTTGAAAGCCTCTTTGGGAGACAGGCCTTTTTTCCAGAGATGCTCGTAAGGGTAAAGAGGCTCTTCTTCGAGAACTTCTTCGCAGATTTTGTAAAATTCGTCTTCCCAGCGGTCAATCGAAACTTTGGCCATTTTTTTTCCTTTCCCCGAAAAACTTGAACCGGTAAGATTATAGCAAGATTTGTCGATATTTTAAAATCCCGGTCGAGCAAAAATGTTTTCTGTCCAGATTCAGCTGAAACATTATAAAAACGCCTTACGCCAATTTGAACCGGGTTTGCAGTTTATTTAAAAAAAGCATTTAATACGCCCGATGATCAGCACTTATCAAAAAATTCAACTGGTTGAATCTCTGCAGAAGCAGATTGACCATGATGTTATGCGTTTCAAGCACATGGCGGGAATAGACTGCCTGTTGCACTGTTCCGAGTGCTGTAATTACCCCGATATTCAGGCAAGCCCTCTTGAGTTTCTACCTTTTGCATATCACGCCTGGAAACTGGGACAACTGGAATTCTGGGCCGATTTGAGTGAAAAAAATGAAGGCAGCCTGTGCATTTTGAGAAATGTTTCAGAAAATGCCTGGGGCTGCCAGATTTACCCGGTTAGAGGCCTGATTTGCCGTCTGTTCGGATTTTCTGCGGCTCTCGACAAACAAGGCCGGCCTGTTTTTGCGGCCTGCCGGATATTGAAAAACCACGATGGTGAAAAGATTCGGGAGATACGCGATCTGGTTCAATCGGGTGAAAAAATGCCGGTCATTTCCCATTATTATCGACGTCTGGCGGGCATCGATCTTCGTCTGGGCCAGGAAACCATGCCGATAAATCAGGCAATTCGCAAAGCCATGGAAATCGTCTATTTCATGGACTATCGAGGCAGATCTTCGGGATTCAACCCTTTATCACCCCCAGCGGGCGCAGCTTGACCACCGGTTCTATCAGATCGAGTTCAGATCTGATTACCTGATCGATGTCCTTGTAGGCCTGAGGCGCTTCACCAAAGTCATAAGAAATATCCCCTTTTTTCTTTCCACGTCCTTTGGCTTTTTGCCAGCGGTCGAATACGATGCCCTGCATGGCCTGGTTGCATTCTTCAAGAGTCAGATTGCGGCTTGCCTCATTGCGTCCCATTTTTCTTCCCGCCCCATGCGAGCATGAACAGAAAGAATCCGGATTTCCCAGGCCAATGACGATGTAGGAACTGGCGCCCATGCTGCCTGGGATAATGCCTTTTTCCCCTTTTCGTGCAGAAGTTGCGCCCTTTCGATGAACCCAGAGATTTCTGCCAAAATGGTTTTCAAGGGCCGCATAATTGTGATGAATATTTATTTCTTCAATAAAATTTACATTTGAATACAGCTGCTGTAAAACTGATTTGGCTGCCATCATCATTTGTCTGCGATTTTCAAGTGCGTATGCTAGGGCAAACTTCATATCGCGGATATAGGCTAGCCCTTCTTTACTGTCTGAGGGCAAAAATGCCAGGTCACGACTGGGAATTTCGGCATGCCAGCGTTCGTTCAGTTCCTGTGCCAGGCGGTTGTAGAAG
>JBMOKV010000012.1:0-4394 GCA_049325495.1 Candidatus Rifleibacteriota bacterium
ATTGGACCGGCCGAAGATGCCGGAAAAATCGAGACCAGCAAGGCTTTCGCCGCTAAATTTATTGCGCGTCACAAGATTCCTTCTCCTTTCACCGTAATTGCAGTGAATGAAAAAGAGATCGATGAGGCTTTTTCTCACAATCCTGATATCAGGGTTGCCAAATGCGATGGTTTTTCCAAGGGTGCCGGGGTTATGATCGGTGAAGATGCCGATCAGGCAAAAGAAGCTGCCAAAAAGCTGCTGCGGGAAAATGGCGCACCGGTAATTCTGCAGGAAATTCTCGCCGGCGTGGAATGCTCATACTCAATTCTTACCGATGGCCAGCAATGGATCTCATTCAGTTCGAGCCGTGATTATAAGCGTGCCCTTGACAACGAAACCGGTCCGACTACCGGTGGGATGGGTTCAGTGAGCCCTTCGCCAGATCTTACCCCTGAGCTTGAAGATCGGATAATCGAAGAAATCGTGCAGCCGGTGGTCAATGGAATGAAGCACGATAACCTGCTTTATCGCGGTTTCCTGTCAATTCAGCTGATGCTGACGTCAAATGGCCCACGAGTTCTTGAATTTAATGCAAGACTTGGCGACCCGGAAACTCAGAGTATTTTAACCCGTTTTCGCGGAGATCTGGCCTGTCTGTTAAAAGATTGCGCGATGGGATGCCTGACTTCAGTGGGATCAGAGGTCGCTTTTGGTAAGCACTCGGCTGTTTCAGTGGTGCTTGCACGGGAGGGATATCCCGAATCTGAGGCAGCGGATCCGGTAATTGAGAAGCTTGAAAACATTAAAGAATCTTACGTTTATTATTCGAGCTGTAAAAGATCAGAAGATTCAAACAGAATGAAATTCAAGAGTGGCCGCCTGATCAGCATTACCGCCATTGGCGAAACCACCGAACTTGCCAGGGCAAAATGCTACCAGGATATTTCCGGCCTGGTACTCGATAGAGTTCATTATCGGCGCGATATTGGCGCCTGATTTTTGCCAAAAAAAAACCGGCAGTCCTTTTAATCAAGGCCTGCCGGGCGCTTTCGAAAAATTGATTAAATCAATTTTTTAAATATTGTAAATTTTGACAGAGTTTTGAGCAACCAGAAGTTCTTGCCCTGAACGTCATCCGGGCCAAACACCGCTTTTACCTTGCCTTCGGAATCAATGCTTACTTTGTATTCTTTGCAGTTATTGATGTCTTTGTAGATTTCGCTGCGTAACTCTTTGGCAAATTCATCTGATTTAACTGCAGCAACAACTTCAGAGTTGATCTGTTCACTCATATAGTCGAGGTTATAGGTGCCGACAACCCCGATTTTTGCGTCGAAAACCCAGTTTTTGGCATGCAGTTTCTGCTTACCGTAATAGACGAAAATCCGGGCATTGGGAATCTGTGAAAGAACCCGTTTCCAGTCAGCGTAAAACATTGCCTGAGTTGCCAGACTGTCGGTTGAATAAGGACTGTTGGTATGCATTTTAACGCTTACGCCACGTCTTCCGGCGCGTTGCAGGGCGGCAAAAATTCTTTCAGTCAGAACTACGTAAGGATTCTGAATCAGCACTTCTTTTCGGCAGCCATCGATATATTTGACCATCTGGTCGGTAATGTCATTGCGAGGCCCACCGAGAGAGTGCTTGTCGATAATTTTGGCTTTGGCTTCCACCGAATTGCTGAATGGGTCGAAACCAGTGTAATTTCTCAGATTTTTATACTGTGCCAGTTCGGTCAGCGATTCTTTTGCGCTTTCAAGATACTTTTTATCGACATCGGGGGTAACGGTAAAACGTTCATTTAAAATATGACTGAACATGGTATCTTTGGCAGCCATGAGATGGGGTCCCATTATGTCGATGTTACCCCAGAGTTCGTCACCAATTTTGAAAGTCTTGAGCTTGGTAAATTCTTCGTCAAAGGCAAAAGCCAGCTGTTTTGCAACTTCGGGGCAGCGGATGATTACATCGCAATCGCGGTAACATTCTGGGTGATCGATGGCATCGACAAAATAATCTTTGGAAATGTTGCGACCGCCGACAATTGAATATTCTTCGTCGATAACCAGAATTTTGTCATGGTTTGAGGCCATCGCCTTGCGAATATCGGTGAACATGGTCACCAGATTGGTGTGAACCGGGTTGAATACTTTTACTTCGCAGTTGGGCAGCTCAGTGAGTTCCTGCAGGAAATCCTGGCCCAGCAGTTTGCGGGTAAGCTGCTTTGTTCCGCGGGCATCGAGCATCAATCTTATTTTTACGCCCTCACGTGCTTTTTTCAGCAGCACTCCAAGCATAGACATGCCGAAAATGTCTTTTTCCATGATGAAATACTGCACGTCGATGCTGTGTCTGGCTTCATTCATCAGTTTCCAGCGTGAATACCAGGCCTCGCTGTTGGAATATCTCAGGCTCACCTCAGAGGTAGAGTTGGAAAGGCCGGTGGCGGGTACAAATTTGTCGAAAGTGATGTCAACTGGAGGGGCAAATTGGGCTCCGAGATTCTCATATGCGAGTTGAAATTTTTCGAATTTATCCTGGTTGCTGTTGAATTTGAACAGCTTACTTACGTATCCGACCCAGCGGGTAGCCTTGACCGGAAATGCAAGCCACGAGGTATCACGGTATTTGCTGTAGCTTTGCTGTGATTCAGCATAAGAGTCGTTCAAAACCTGTTTCCACTGCTGGTGGCTTTTGCTGGCGTTGTAATACGATATGCGCTGGCTGGCCAGTCCGGCGTATTTTGAGTTCGGACGATTCTTAACTATTTCGTTGAGAATGGCGGTAGAAGTTTTCTGATCGTCTTTGAGCAGATCATAAGCCTTTGCCAGCTCATATCTTGCCATGTCGACAAATTTTGAGCCGGGGTTGCTCTTGATGAAAGCGGCCAGCAGTTTCATCATTGCATCCGGAGTTTTGCGGCCTTTTTCTGACCACAGCTGGTCAAGAATACGTTTCAGGCCCTCGGGAATCTGCTCGATGGCACGGGTGGCAGTGGCACCGGGTGTGAAGGTGTCTACACCTACTAAATCAACTTCGCCAGCTCCATTATCCCCTGCATTGGCTGAAGTTCCGTCGAGAACTTCATCTTTCGAGCGGTCGAGATTACCTTCGTATGCCTTTTTGGCATCAAGATATGCATTGAGAAGGTTCTTGACCTCTGCGTCGGATTTCTTTTCGAGAACCGCATTACGGTACGCATTGTATGATGAAACATAGCGTTCGTAATCAGCCCGGGGATCTGCTGAAACAATTGAAGATCCCGCTGCAAACAACATAATCAGCAGCAGAACTACAGATAAGTTTCTCTTCATAATACCGCCTCCGAGTTTGAGCATAACAAGTCAATTATACCACTCTCTGTGGAATCCGGAAGGGTACTGTTAAAGGTTTTTCGCTTTTTTGTGGTGAAAAAAGCTCTGAGCTAGTTGTCTGGAAGGTCAGCCTTTTGCAATGATTGCCTTGGCCTGATCTATCATATTGGGGTAGAGACTATTCGGTGACCGGCCTTTACCGAGAGCTTTGAAAACCATGTATCTCGCGCATTTTTCGAATTCGCCCTGGCAGTATTTCTTTTTGTAAATTGCCCCCATGCCTTCGTTATCAGGCATTTTGTCGTTAAAGAAAGGACACCCCGGCAGACATACACAATCTGGCATATAATCCTCCTGAAAAGATGAAAAAATAATATAAAAGAATATTATGTTACTTTATCATATGTAGGAATCATTATTCAAGTTTTTTGTCGGGGCCGACTGTGAGCACAATTACCATAAGAAAAAAAGCGGAAATGGCCGGCAGCATCATCATTCTTAACCAGAAAGGACCCTGATAGAAAAATACTTTTGCCTTGCCCGGCGAATTCTGGGTCAATCTTAAAATGAAACTGCCTTTCTGACGAGCCGGCGCATAAAAGGTCTGCCAGCGTGCCGGGTTTGGCAGAAAGGATTTTGGGTAATAGCGCAAAGCAAAATTTCCGTTCAGCACCATATTCCCGGCCGGATCAATAACTTCAATTGTTCCGGAAAAATCGCCTTCTGCTGATTTCAGATCGATCTGCAGCGGGTCGATTCCATCGGCAGTAACTTCAATTTCGCTTGTGGCAGGCATGCTGTAGCCATCTGCCGCCAGCAGGCCCATTTCCCCTTCTCCAAGCGGGTTCTGGAAGTAAGCAGGATCGATGAGATGTCCGCCAATCGCCATTAATATGGTCAAAAGAACGACGTAAAGAAAACGCCCGGGCCAGGTGGTCAGCAAGAATCTCATATTCTCCCCCTGTAACGAATTTAAAGTATTTCAGTAAAAATATCCGCGAAGCCCCTTTAAATGTAGCAAACCGCTTTTTGTCGAGCATTGCGACTGCGTAAAGGGTCTTCTGATGCAATATAATCCAAACCCTGTTTGACCAGGAA
>JBMOKV010000013.1:0-4365 GCA_049325495.1 Candidatus Rifleibacteriota bacterium
GCTGGGCCTGGCAATGTTCATTTTCAGCATGAGCGGCCAGTTAATTACCCCTTCCCTGAATTTCAGCCTTAAGTTTTGTGGTATTGTCTGGGTTTTCATTGCCATCTTTCTACTCGGCCAGTCGTGGTATACCAACCGGGTTCTGGTTCTGGTGCTGCTTGCCTTTACCGCACCGAGCCTGATGTTTTTTTCAATGCCGGTCATCAGGGGCAACGAACAGCTGCAACCTGGCAAATTCATGCCCAGCCAGTGGCTGCTGCTCAAACGCATCGCAAATCTGCCACCTGACCAGCAAATCATCAACATTGAAGAAATGATTGAAGGCTGGTATTTTTACACCGGGCGTTACCCGATTACCTGGAACGTCAACCGGGTGACCCGCTTTGATGAGGAAAAGGCACAAAAGCTGGTTCTCCATGGCGATGAGCAGCTGCAGCAGTCGGTTACCCCCAACAGCATGCTGGTGCTGCGCCAGAAAGATCTGGCCCGGGTGAGCGAAATTCTTGATTACGAACTCAGAACGGTGGCTACCGAGGGGAAATGGCTGGTGTGCCTGCCAGAAAGAAGGTTCAAGGGACAATGATTAAATTTTTGACGGTCGAATCTAAAATCGCCGGTTTTTCGTTTTACCCCCTGCTCGAAATCGGCACCGGCATATTTCTGATGGTCTGTTCTCTTATCGTGCCGGTTTTATTCGTGGTGTACAACGGCATTAAGGCCGAGCAATGGGGTGAGCTGCTGTTCTGCCTCGGCTTTCTTGTGCTTTTCATGTTCATGGGCAAATCACTGGTGTTTCAGTCGATGCAGGTTCGCAAAGAAAATGGTGCGGTGAATTTTTACCAGAATCTGCGCGAACCACCAACCGTTTTTTCGGTCGCCGAAGCCGACTGGAAGGGAATTGCAACCCGTGACGAAGCAGTCGGCGAAGAAACCTATGTGGTATTGTATGTTAAAATAAAAGACAAAGAGACTGAACTTTATCGAAGTGTTAACCGAAAAGAAATAAAAAAAATCTGCGACGCGTTGATTAAACTGGGTTCAAACAGTTAAGGAGGGTTTACATGCCAGGCTTGCAGGCACAGGAAAGCATTCGTCTTTACAACCTTTATCCCCGGCTTTTCGGGTCCATGACCCGTTGGCAGGAGCATCTCGACCGCATTGCCGACATGGGCTTCAACGCCATCTGGGTCAATTCTTTCCATTACCCCGGATTCAGCGGCAGCCTCTATTCACCGAAAGACTACTACAAATTCAATCCCCTTTTCATCGATGACAATTCAGCAAAATCGCCGGCTGAACAGCTAAAAGAATTTATTGCCGCCTGCCACAAAAAAGGGTTGATTTTTCTTATGGATCTGGTCATCAACCACACCGCCATCGATTGCCCGCTGATTTCAGAACACCCAGACTGGTACAAACATGGCTCCGATGGCAAAATCCTCAACCCTGGCGCTATGCACGACGGCGCCTGGCACGCCTGGGGCGACCTGGCCGAAGTTGACAATCAAAATTCTGTCGATCGTCAGAATCTCTGGCAATTCTGGTGGAAAATGATGAGTCATTATCTGGAAATGGGCGTCGATGGCTTCAGATGCGACATGGCTTACCAGGTTCCAGCCGGTCTTTGGACCTTTCTCATCGACAAGGCCCGCCAGGCCCGACCCGGTTGCATTTTTATCGCCGAATCGCTCGGCTGTGACTTCAAACAGGTCCAGGAGCTTGCCGGCCTGGGCTTCGACTATCTGTTCAATTCAGTCAAATATTGGGATTACAACGAACCATGGGGCATGGAACAATATTTTAAAACCAGCCCTCTTACCCCTTCTATCGGTTTTCCCGAATCCCATGACACGCCGCGACTGATTACCGAACTAAATGGTAATCTGGCAGCGGTTAAACGCCAGATCCTGTTTGCCAGCCTTTTCAGTTCAGGTTACATGATTACCAGCGGGTTCGAATTTGGTTTCAGCAAGGCGCTGAACGTGGTTAAAACCGACCCCACCTGGTGGGAAGAAACGGAAACCGACCTGACTGATTACCTGAAAAAAATTGCCGCAATAAAAAAACAATTCCCGGTGCTGAACCAGGAATTGGGCATAGAAATCGTCGATCAGGCCAACTGGCCCAATGTTTTCTGCTTCCGCAAATGCCTGCCGGGCCAAAAAGGCATTTTCGTCGCACTCAACAAAGACATCAACCGCCACCAGCACGTATTCATCCCTGACCTTGAAGCGGTTACCGGTCAGGGTCCGTTGATCGACATCAGTCCCGAATATGCAATTTCGGCGGTACCGCGTTGTCTTGATTATGACCTGCGGCCCGCCGAAATAAAGGTTTTCGCGCAAAAATAACGGTCAGTTAGAATCTCCACGCATGCCTTCAGGTGAAGGTATTACGCTCATCGGAACCGGCTGGCCGGCTAAACCGGGGTTAACGGTCAGCAGGCTTTTGATATGCGCAGAAACTGCCGCATAAACTTCCGGATTATAGGTGTGCATTTCATGCAGTGCCAGTCTTCCGAAAGCGTCGAGAACGATGATGTTGGGTACGTTGTAATTGATTTTCAGCGATTTTCCAACGACTCCGTCCCAGTCCATCAGGAGTGGAATCGGTGGGTTAAAATCACGCCACTGCTTGATTACCGTACCACGACTGGTTGACCAGGGGAATTTGCGCAGATTAACGACCCATAACAAATGGCAGTGTCCTGGCAGACCGTATTCCTGCCGAAAAGTTTCGGCCCATTTCAAAATTTCATAGCGCTGATACCGATGTCCGGTAAGTATGATGATCGGTTTTCCTCGAAGATAAACGCTTACCCAGCGTTGATGGTAAATATCTTCGATATCGAAATGGGAAAACGGCATGCCCTGGTAAATTTTATTGTAGCGGTAGCCCTGGGCGTGGGCAGGCCCCGCTGCAGCCAGCAACGAAAACAATGCTAAAAGCAAGATCAGGCGCGAGATTTTTGCCATATAACCTCCATGTTAAAAAGCTTAATCTAAGAATATATCAAAGAAATCAAGAAACTAAAGCAAAAAAAAAGGCGGCTTTGAATGCCGCCCAAAAGGTTGGTTAGGATTTAGAAACTCAAAAATCGTTTATGCGGTCAGCAAGTTCGGGGTGATCAACAAAGGGGTTTCTGTTGCCCTGAATTTGCTCAACTCTGTCATTTCTTGCACGTTCATTGGCATCGACCGGATCGTCTTTGTTCCACTGGCGCAGAACCTGTTCTTCATCGCTGTCAATACGATATTTATAGCGAACCGAGAAGTAAAACAGCGCCCGGGCAATATTGCCGCGATATTTTGGCCGTGGCTGGAAAACATCGCCGTCACATTTACTGCCGCCTTCTTCCCAGCTCGGATGGTCAACAATTCCAAAAGGCAGGCTGCTGCGGGTGGAATTGGCCACCGGGTCGGTCGGGAACAGATGATGCATGTCGCTTTTGGCGATGCCTTTGGCACCTTTCGACTGAGGCCATGAATGTTCAATGTTCATAACATCGTTTTTCGGCATGGTATTCGCGCTGATGACCTTGCCGGTATAAATGCACTCAATGTAATTGTCGTAATTATCTACGGTCAGCATTACATAGCGCCGGGCATCGGTATAGTCGAGGGCTTTCTGGCGCTGAATTTTCTCAAAGATTTTGGAAATCAGCTCGGTATTGTTCAAATTGTTTATTGATGTGTAAAAGCCATTCCAGTCTTCGTTTCTGCTGCGGTTGTTTCTTGAGGTACGACTAGTTCTGGCATTGCGGCGAGCAAAGTTGACATCGGGCTCGTCGGCGCGGCTCTCAATCTGCGGACTGCGGTACAACGCAAGAATTTTCTCGCGCAGTTTTACCAGGTCAGCCTGGGATTTAGGCGAGTCTGCCTCGATTTTGTCGAGAAGCAGAAGAGTCTGCTGGAGCGTTTCTTTCCTTGCATCTGGTTTCTGATTACCTTCCTGTGCAATAACTGAAAGGGCCCCAAGCGCGATTACGACAGCGATAAGGCATAGATAGAGAGAAGCTGACTTGTAGGTTTTTGAAATCATATTTTGATTATAATAATTTATAAAAACAACGTAAGGTCTTTTGAAAAAAAAGTTTTGATTTCAGGAATAATTCTTAAGTTATCAGTATTTTTCTGTGCATAATTGCCGGTACATATTGGTTTGCTGTTACACAAAAAAAGGCATCCAAATGCCGCCAGGTGCAAATATTGAGAAAATTTTAGTTTTTTCAGTTTGTCTTACCTAAAAACTCCTTCATGAATGATATAATATCAGTTACGGAACAAATCTTTCAGTAGGGGTCGGCTGCTGCGCCGACCCGATTCAGATAGTATTAATACATACAAGTAAAATGTTCTTGGTTTG
>JBMOKV010000014.1:0-4335 GCA_049325495.1 Candidatus Rifleibacteriota bacterium
GCCGACCGGTGCAATTGCAAAAGCGAAAACAGCAGGTCTGGCCCCTTTGGCAAAGGTCTGCTCAATTTTCATGGTTTCTGGGCCGCGGTTAACCACCAGAAGCATCATTCGATCGTGATCAGATGGCACTTTCACCTTCTGAGATCCCTTGAATTTTAGAATATTGAGCCAGGTAACCAGAGGAAGGGCCTGACGATTGGATGCAGAGCTGACAAAGGCAACATCGAAATCGTTGCTGTAGCGCCCGGCCTGAATCTGCTGACCGGAAAAAGAAACATTAAGAGTTTTTCCACGGAAGGAGGAGTTTTCAACGGAAATTGCGCGGGCTGACCAGCATTTAACCGTGGCTTTTCCCCGGGCAGGATTTCCGGTAACTCGAAGATCAGGTTTGATAAGAAGCTTGGCCAGGAACTTATCATAGCCATAAGCTCCACGGGCAATTCTTGAATCATTCAGATAATTTGCGAGACAGAAGCTTTTGAAAAGATTCGCCACGTTGTTTTTGATTCCCTGTTTTTTAATGGCCGCATTCAGCCCGGAAAGGCCCTGCGATTTCTGCTCAACCATTTTCCGCACGAATTCACGGCGGCGGGCGTCGGTAGAAGAAATATGAGTGGCGATATAATAGGCCCAAAGGTAGACCTGACCATAATTTGCCAGGGTATTTTCATTTGACCAGGCGCAGAGATTATTATCGGGGCTGCGGACGAAGGGCATAACCTGCGGCGGATGCCCATAGCCGGCCAGGAAAGGAGCAAGCTGAGAGAGGCTTTCATCGACCCAGTCGTATTCTTTTGGGTCATTGTGCCAGTGCACCATGTGTTGAAATTCATGGGCAATAACGCTGAGAAATTTTGTGGAACCCGGGTCACCGGGAAAAATATCGAGGTAAAGCATTTCGCGCTGGTTGCTTTGCGGGTTGCGACTGCGGGGAAATTCATCAGCAGCGTTGAAATAACCGGAAGTGAAGCCGCGACGCCCACGGGCCGGGTCATAAGAGTCTTTGATGTCAAGCAGAAGCAGGGTTATTCTTTTATCGCCATCGATTCCCGGGCTCCATTCAGTGCCAAACATCGATCTGACTTCTGGAACAATTTTGCGATCGAAATGGGCTACAATGCGGTTCAGAACCTGGTCATCGATCTTTCGTCCCTGTTCGACATAGACGTAACACCAGGTTCCTATTTTTTTCAGAACCGCACGAATTCTCATCGGGCTGTTATTGGCAAGATTAACCGTATTGAAAATTTCCACATCGCCAGCTTCAGGAGTCTTTCGATCTGCATAAGCGAGGATTCCGCTTGAAATCTGGTTTTCGAGAAGACTTTGGGGCTCACCCTGTTCGAGCAGTTTTTCGGCCTGCAGTTTGAAAAGATGGGTGGCATCCTGGGATGGCTCATCCTGGGCGGGCAATTGGGGCAGCGCCAGAATGATCATCAAAACCAGAGCAGATAAGTAATTCTTCAGGTGCACTTGTCTCTCCTGAGGACAATTTGTCTTATTATACTCAACGATTGAAATTTTCGTAAGGGGATATCCTGAATTTGAAGAAATCATTTAAAAGATAAAACGGTCATTTCGACCCTGCTTCGCTGAAGTTACGCAGGGCTCAATGACCGTTTCAGGATCGCCAATGGGCGATTACATTCCGCAGAATCGGGCCGATTGAACGACCCCTTGTGCTTTAGATAAAGTTGATCAGAGCGATTTCAAAAAGTCAATCTGCTGATTCAAATCATCAGAAGAGTTATTTTGCGAGTTCTGAAATTCCATAACTTCAACGGCTTTTTTAATCAAAGGATTGAGGTTTTCTGAATTTTCTTCGGCCATTTCAGAGAGAATCTGAAGGCTTTCGCTGCTGCCAGATTCCAGCTCAGAGGCAAGGTTGCGGCAGAAGGTTTTTCCAAGAGTTTCGAGTCTTTCAAGTCTCATCATGACAGCGCTTTCGACAGATGTATCTGAATCGGCAGCAAGAGACACATATTCATTTAAAATTTCACTTGAATCAACTGAAGCAGAGGCACGCGCAACGGCTGCTCCGCTGTCTTTTATGCTGAGACTGTATTTAATACCTTTTGATTTTTTATAAACAGTTTCATCAACTTCTTCAGGTGCAATGCCCATCACGATGACGGTGGCAGTGTCGAAATCTTTATCGGGGCTGATTTTCACAGTGCCGCCCTGGGTTTTTCTTTCTTTAACCTGGTCTACCGACATCCAGGAAATTTTGGGTGCAACCTGACCGCGTGAATTGCTCTGGATTACCGCTACAGAAAACCCGTTGTATTGGTCATAACCAAGCTGGAACATTGGAGCAGTCAGGGTAATTTCTATCTGGCTGCGGGCATTGGCAAGTTCAACTTTTACGGCATCGGCGCTCCAGAAGAATACTTCACCTTCAACCTGACCGGGAAGAGCGCTGATGGTCTGGCTGACCGGCAGAAGAAGACGACCCAGGGTTTTGTCGTAAGAATATTCTCCGGCTTTGCCAAGTCTGGGATCATTAACGAAATTTGCAACCATGAATTTTTCAAAAGTGTCAGTTACGCTCACGTTAAGAGGTTTCAGAGCTTCTACGTAACCGGCAAGCCCCTTGGCCTGTGAATCTACGAGCTTTTTGAAAAAATCCACCCGACTGCTGTTGCCCTTCAAAAATCGGTTGTAGATGTAGTAATTCCACAGATAAACCTGGCCGTAGTTGGCGAGCATCTGGGGTTCTGACCAGGCTACCAGACTGTTGTCGGGTGTTTTCATGTAAGAAAGAATCTGACTGGCATGACCGAAGCCGCACAGGAATGGAGCAATCTGCGAGCAGGCTTCGTTTACCCACGTAGCTTCGCGTGAATCATGGGCAAAGTGAATCATGTGCTGGAATTCATGGGCAACCACGGACATGTAATGGTCTTTTGTCGGGTCAGAGGGATAAATATCGAGATAAAACATTTCGCGTTCATTGGATTTGATGTTGTAGTTTGCAGGAATCTGAGAATTTAGGAATTCGTCGCCGGCAAAGAAATATCCGCCAACAAAGCCCCCCTGGCCATTGAATCCGTCTTTGATGTCGAACATCAGCAGGGTTATGCGCTCATCGCCATCGATTCCGGGTTTCCATTCAAAGCCAAAGTTTCCGGTGTTGGTCGGATAGATGTTTTCGTCGAAAGATTTCTGAACTTTATCTATTGCATCCTGGGGAATTGCCTTGCCTTCTTCGAGAAAAACGTAGCAATTCTTGCCAATCGCCTTCAAAACGGCACGGGTTTCTTCAAATTTATTTTCGACAATATTTTTGGTAAAGAAGGTCTCAACATCGCCAACCTGATATTTTTTGGCAACAGGCTCTGGAGCTCTGACTTTTTTTGCGCGTTCTTTGCGGGTTTCAAGTTTTACGTTTTTGACCAGCTTTTCTACATCCTGGTCGAACATATGGGTGGCATCGATCCAGGTCTGAGTGGCAGCCTGAGCCGACGGGGCGGTTAAAAGCGACAAAGCCAGTAAACAGGTTGCGATTAAACTTGATGCCTTCTTCATACTCTTATCTCCTGATGGGCAGTGCTGGTTTGTTTTAAGCAAGATCTCTGCCACTTGCGTTTTCCTCATTTCAAAAGGGTTTTAGCAGGCATCGCGGTAAAATCTGCAGGAAATTCATCAAAGAATTTGTAAATTTTTGGCAGCAAAATTCATTTATGCTATAATAATGTCATTATGAAAGACTATTACAAGATTCTGGAAGTATCCCCTACTGCCACTAAAGATGAAATAAAAAGAGCATTTAAAAAGCTGGCAAAAAAATATCATCCCGACATTAACAAGGGCGATAAAAAAACGGAAGAGAAATTCAAAGAGCTTTCCGAGGCCTATGAAGTCCTCGGAAACGAGCACGAGCGTGAGAAATACGATTCTGCACGCACCGGACGTGGTTCTTTCAAGTTTGAAGGCTTTTCAAAAGAAGGACCTTTCGGTGATTTTTTCTATCACCACTCCGGCAAAACGGGCAGTTCAGATTTTTTTGAAGAAATTTTAAAAAGTTTCGGTGGCCTGGGCGGCAAAAGCGGCGGTTCTCCATTTGGCGGATTCGACAACCTTTTCAATCGCCCTTCCGGCAAAAGCAATCAGCGGCAGGATGCTCAGGCAACCCTGAAAATTCCGCTCAGCACTGCAATTAACGGCGGAAAAATTTCCGTAAGCGGTCTGCCTGGTGGTTCGCAAACGGTCAGCATTCCGGCGAACTCGCTCAGTGGCCAGATCATCAGTGTTGACACCTATCAGGGGGCTTTCAATCTGAAGCTCGAAATAGAAGACGAGCACCCCTTCAAGGTCAAGGGCAACCACATCGAA
>JBMOKV010000015.1:0-4333 GCA_049325495.1 Candidatus Rifleibacteriota bacterium
GAAAAGATCATGAGCAGAGTTCACTATTGCGGCTATGACGAAACATTCAAGATGATTTCGCAATACAGTAAGAACAGCCAGAATTTGAATTTCCCTCCCAAAGGTACTGTTCCAGAGATTGAAGATTACAAGTTCAAGCTTGAAATCAATGGGCTGAAAGCCGCAGTGCCGGATATTGACAAGATTGTGTCCGACAGCGATTCCCTGATGGGAATGGATAAAAGAGTGTGTTATGAAGTTAAAACCTCGGGAAAAGAAAATCTTGCCGCCTTGCTGAAAAAGAATTTCTGCAATCCCAACAATAACGATTTCCGGCTGGGAAATGCGGTTCTGCGCGTGGTCAGCAACGGCGATGGCCTTGTGCTTGCTGACAATCTTGGTGCTGAAACCGGTGGAATGATAATGGTTGATGGCCCGATTACCGTTGGCACTTTTCGCAGTGCCGCATCGGCTGAAAATGCCCCGTTGGCGATTCTGGCTGAAAAAGGTGCGATAACTTTGAAGAACAACGGCCAGCATCCGACT
The DNA here is from genome assembly GCA_049325495.1 of Candidatus Rifleibacteriota bacterium. Lineage (GTDB taxonomy): Bacteria > Muiribacteriota > Ozemobacteria > Ozemobacterales > Ozemobacteraceae > DYKG01. The sequence continues at coordinate 526 of JBMOKV010000015.1, forward strand.
CTTGCATATCTTATCGCCCTTGAAAAGGGAAAGGGTGAGATAAAAACTATTGCTCCTGATTCCCCGGTGAGCCTTATCGGAGGAATTGCCGCACATACTCTTGATCCAGAGCAGTTCCAGGGCGGTGGCAATATTTTTTACAATCAGGCTCTCGATCCGACTTCAGAAAATTTTGGCCGGTATCTTGGCGTGGTCATCGGCCCACCGGGGGGGCAGCAATGAGAAATTGGGGCATGAGTCTGGTTGAAATACTGGTTGCGTCCACTATTCTCGTGGCGGCTCTGGTGCCGTTATGGGGCCTGCTCGGGTCTTCCCATAAACAGATCACCGTATCAGCCGATGAGGTAAGAGCAAGCCAGATTGCCAACGAAATTCTTGAACAGATTGAAAATGCCGGGTGGGCTTCTGCTCTCGACAGTGCCACGTTCAAGCCGGTAAAAAACAGTAAGATCAAGGTTGGCGGCAAGAAACCGGTAGAATTGAGCTTTGGCGACTTTCCCGATTATCTCGACCCTGAAGTTGAAATTACCATGGTCAAATATCCTGCAGGTGGATCATTTTCAGGCCGGATCATCAGATTGGAACTAAGCTATAAGAGCAAGGAAAAGGTGGGCACTGCGGTAAAGAAATACCAGATTTCCACCTTTGTTTCAGGTTGAATGAATGTTTAAAAGTGCCAAAAAAAGAGGGTTTACCTTTACCGAACTGCTGGTCAGTATCGGTATCGTGGCCGTAATTGCCGGGGGCGTGATTATAACCATGAGTCGAGGTGCTTCAAATGTTCATAGAGGCAGTTTCAACGCCACCGCGTCAAATCAGGCTGCATGGATAGTAACTCTTATCCGCCGTGACATCGCCAGGTCACAGGCAGACAAAATAACCTTCAAACCGGATTCGGGTAAAAAATGGACGGGCTCGGGGCAGTTCGCGCTGGAAACAAGCAGTGGCGAGAAAATTAAATATTCAATTGAAAAACGCGGAAGCGGCAGAGCCTTCTGCCGGGCCGATGCCAATGGCAGGCAGACTTTTCTCGCTTCCGAATACCTTTCTGAAATGTCGGTTGAAGATATTGGCAATTGCTTCAGAATCGACCTGTTGTTAAAAGATCCGGGAAAACAGGCGGTTGATTTCAGCTGGTCGGCACAGATTTATCCCCCTTTACCGGTTGGGGCCGACCGCTTCTGGAAGCCGATTTCTGCAACAAAATAAGAGGTGAGTTCTTGCTGAACCGATTGATGATTATTATTCTGCTGGCAGGCCTGATTTTTTGCCCCGGATGTGGCAAAACTTACAGGTATTACAGCGTTAAGGCCAGGGCCGAAGAAGCTTTGCGGGCCAAAAAATACGAAGAGGCAAAAGACCTCTATGCCCTGATTTATCAGATGGAGACAAAAGCGTCGAAAGTTGAAACTGAGAATGTTGCCTGGGCTTTTTACCGTCTCGGAGTGGTAAACGAGCTGCTCGGGGAGATTCAGCTGGCAAAGGGCTACTACTGGGGTGACAGCATGGAAGAGGGTTTTTACCAGAGTCAGCCCCAGATAGAGTGGTTTGCTGAAAGCGGTTGGGAGTGGCTTGATCAGGGAAATCCGCCCCGCAGTCTCGATACTATTCTTGCAGTTGAAAAGACAAGGCGAACCCGGGAGTCAAAACCGGCTCCACAAAAAAGAAATACTGTCAGCAATGTACCGGAAAAGCCAGTAAAAGCTTTGCCCGACGCTCTTCCGTCAGATCGCCCGACCAGGGTCTTTAATCGTTCGCTTACCCTGCCGCCGCCTTCAACGCCTGAGCCGTTCAGGGTTTACTATTGATTATTTTTTTCTGCTGCTTTCTCTTTGAACTTTGAAGCCGATCGGGGCTGATTCTTCAAGAGGTGATTCGAGAAAAATCGCCAGTCTTTCATTCAAACTTTTGATTGAAATCTTGAAAACATATTCGCAGAAATCGATAATCCCGTCGTTTTCCGTGGTGAATTCCTTTTCATCTTCAATCAGGCCAAAATGGAAATCTTTGCCGATCTTTTTGAAGGTGACTATAAAAGTGAAAAACTTGTCTTCGATGTCTTCGTCGTTGACATTGAGTGCGAATCCTATCAATGCCAGTCCGTTTTCTACGAATTCCGTGTCTAGAGCATCACCCTGCAGAATGTGGCTTCTGAAAACAAATCCACGTGAAGGGGGAAAGAGATAAACTTTGGTGTCGGGGCACTGCAGAAATTCTACAATGGCCGATTTCAGCTCCTGTACGAATTCCCGACAGTCATGGCGGTATTTGTCACATTCGCGCACTCCACGGTCATAAGCATCGCAAAGCTCTTTGTAATGATTTTTTCTGGTCATTTTCAATCCTTTTCTGGGTTCTTTTTATATTCTTTTTCTTCAATGATTTGTGCATTTTCAATCTGGTCTGCATTGTTGCCCGTATTTGTCGAAGAAGGCTGCGTTGAAGAAGGCTGCGCCGAAGAAAAGGGGTGGACTATTCTGACGTTTCCATTGGCAAGCTGCTGTTTGAATTGATCAATCAGCGATCTGGCCACCGCCTTCCTGATGGCCGGAACAACCATAAGAAATCCCATGGCGTCGGTTATAAAGCCTGGCACGCATAACAGTATGCCGACCGTAAAGAGAATGACTGCTTCAATCGCCTCGTCAGCGGGCAATTCCCCATTTTCCAGGGCTCTTTTTATTTTTGCCAGAGTGGCAATGCCCTGCTGGCGAACCAGGTAACCGCCGAGCAGGCCGGTAAAGACGCAGCAGGCCATGGTGAACACCAAACCGGTATGTTGGGCCACATAAAGCAGCAGCGATACTTCGCTGATTGAGAAAAAAGCAACGATGAGAAAAAAATAAAACACACAGCCCATTCAGAGCGCCTTCTCAAACAATATTTGTTCGAGTATATCATTATGGTTCATATTTGTCAGCTGGTTGAAAGTTCATGCAAAACATAGTATGCTACTATGAAATAATTCTGGATGCTTGAATATGTCTGCTTCTGTTAACCCGATCAATCCCATGATAGGCTGCCGTGACTGCGGTCGTCTTTTCATGCGCTTTTCCAGGGAAATCTGCCCCGATTGCCGGGAAAAGGAGCAGACTCTGATCAGCCGCATCGTTTCCTATGCTTCTGTTTATCCCAGATGCGATGTGTCTGAGATCAGCAAAGCAACTGGCATTTCGAAGAGTAAAATCATTTCTCTGGTGCACGAGGGGCTGCTGCGGCGCTTTGGTCTGAAATTCACGTATCCCTGCCGAATCTGCGGCAGCAGTATAGACAGCCGCAATCTCTGCTATTGGTGCTCAGAAAAGCTTTATCGCCTCATTGATGAACTGCGTGATGGTATTTTGAATGACACTCAGGTTCGTCAACGCATTGAGGCTGCGGGCCTGCGGCCAGACCTGCGCGAAGAAGACTGGGAAAAAGCGGCCATGCTTTTCTCTGACAATGCATTTCGCAGTCGCAATGAGAGAAATATCGTTTTTCGTCATCGTCGAAGTGGAAACCACTATCGCTGACTAGAGAATTGCGTCGAGCTCCGCTGCCAGCTGGGCGTAAATCTGAACATATTCTTCCCGCCTGCTCTCGTTTTCGGCCGTATCGATAAGCATCGAGACTTCTTTCATTCTTGCTTCTAGCGCCTGGCGTCGCTGCAGTTTTTCCCCGGATGCGGCTGAATTGGGGCTGAATGATATGGCCGGCTGAGAAGGCAAGGTTGAAGGCCCGGCCACCGGTTCCGGGTTGAATCCTTCTTTGATCAAAGCAACTCCCGGCATGGCAGGGGCAGATGGCTGGGCTTTTTCCTTGAGGGCTT
>JBMOKV010000016.1:0-4328 GCA_049325495.1 Candidatus Rifleibacteriota bacterium
CTTAATAAAAATTCAGGTGAAGCCGATAATAACAAACGAAGCGGGCATGGTCAATAAAAAATTTTGCGCAAAGTGGCGTACACTCAGGATTCAAGAGCCACAGTACTTTTGCTGGCAAAAAAAAAAATCCAATGTACCAATCCAAGCCACTCACAATCATAGTTTTCAGGTGTTTTTTTCAAGAAGTTTTTCAAAAAATCAAGAGCAAACTGCCACCAACGAAAAGGGTACATCGAGAAAAATTGTCGTACAAACAATTTAAAGTTTAGAAAGAAGACGTTCTATTTCTTCGGCTGATTCAAAGTCTTTTTCGTCTAAAAGTCGGACGCCCATATCAAATAAAGCCTGGGCCGTCATTCCCCTGCCATCGATCAATCTTTCGGCGAAAGTACCATCATAGATTCCGCTGATACCACATGAGGGGCTTTTGCTTTTTAAAATTGCCGCTTTCGCAGAAAAAATTCCTGCCAGATAAGCCGCTTCTCTGGCCCCTTTCAAAAAATTATCGGTTACATCCGCGCCGTCACGGTTAAGAATCCTGCCTTTTCCGGCAAAAATTTCAGCCGCCGACCCCTGCAATTCTGAAGGAACCCTTGGCGTCGTCATTCCGCCCATCTGCTCGGGGCAGATTGGCACTAAAACCACGCCCGCATCAACAAGCTTTTTAACCGAAGCAAAAAACCCCTTCTGCCAGGCAGAAGAGGTTTCAGCTTTATAGTTGCATTTCAGCCCCAGCAGACAACTGCTGATTAAGACTACGGGCCGATCACATCTCATTTTCATCGGATGGCGGAACCTGCGGAGCAGTTACCGGAGCAGTTACCGGGGGTTTAACCGGAACCACACTGGGTTTCGGGGTAGTTTCAGCGCCTTTATCATTTTTCACTGGAACAGCAGAAGCCCCATTATTCAATCGATCTTTTAAAATGATTGAATTAGAAAGATCAGCCGGAGCTGTAGAGTTTGCGGTAGCAGTGCTGGCTGCCCCCGGAGTTTTCGCTTCTTCTTTTATCACGCTGGGAAAATTCTGCTGAACCTGGAGAATGGCGGGGCCGATCAGAAGAACTGATATACTGGGGAAAATGAAGAAAACAAGGGGAACGAGCAGTTTAACCGGCAGCTTGTTCACCCGTTCTTCAGCAAGAATCATTCGTTGATATCTCATTTGCTCAGCCTGGGCTCTCAAGGTCGGGCCAATTTCTGCGCCCAGTCTCTGAGCCTGAATCAAAGAGCTGACGAACGAGAAAAACGACAGAACTCTTACACGTTCAGCCATATCTGCCAAAGCTTCTTCCATGCTTTTACCGACCTTCAGATCCTGAAGGAACATTTTGAATTCAACGATGATATCGGTATTTCTTTGTTTTTCAACAACCTTCGCAATGCCTCCGGTAAGGTCTAGCCCGGATTCGATAGCCAAAGAGAGCAGGTCAATAACATAGGGCAGCTCAAACTCAATATTTTTCTGACGTTTGCGAATCAGATGAGCCAGATAAATTCTTGGAAGTCTGAAACCGATTGGAATCAGGAGAATGAGCACAACCCAGCCAAGCATACCCAGAGCGAAAGGGTTGATGAAAATGATCAGCAGACTGAGAAATGCTATTGCAGTAAGTTCCATGATGCCAATGAATTCATCGGGAGTGAATTCATTAGCTTTGTTTGAGGCTTCAAGCAAGAATTTGGTTTCGAGTCTTACCTTGGAGAACCAGTCTCCCGGCATCTGTGAATTTATTGCCGCCAGAGGTGCCAGAATAGGCCGAAAGAGTTTCCAGCGACTTCGCCCGCGAGACCGGGCTTCATTGGTACTTATCATTGCATCTTCGGCATCTGGAAGAATGGAGGCAGTCATACGGTTGATAAACAGGAGCCCGACAATTGCCGCACTCAGTGAAAGAATCAGAACGACCTGCCCATAAGGGTTCTGCAGCATGGGAATAAGATATTGAGGATGAAAAGTTGTTATAACTACTGCCAGAACGAGGGGAATCGATCCTACCAGATTGCCTGAAAGTCTGGCATGGGCAGTCCCAGCCACGACTTTTCCCATGATTTTTTTGCGTTCGGCAACGGTGAGAACGATCTGACGATAAAGATCTTCAAGATTTCCACCGGTTTCCTGCTGAAAAATTGTAGCGTTTACCGCCAGCTTGAGGTCTGGGCTGGGAACGCGGGAAGCAAGATTTGACAGCGCCTCGACCATGGGAATCCCAAGTCTTCTTTCCTGAACCAGTGAGCGAAATTCGTTGCAGATCGGAGGAGGAGTCGAGACTGCAACCAGTTCAAACGCCTGGTCAAGATTGCGGCCTGCTTTCAGACTTGAGCTGATCATCAACAGAACTTCGATCAACTGATCTTCAAGGCTTGCGCCAGTAACACTCTGAAGATATTTTGACCGGCGGCCTTCTTCTTTGTCTTTGGCCGAGCCTTTAATGTCAAGGCTTAGATCAAGCTGGTCTTCAAGAAAGAAATAAATGCCGACAATGACTCCCAATATCGCTAACATTTTGATGGCCGGGAATAATGTCATTTTTCTGCTACCTCCTCAGGCGCTTCTATCGTTTTAGTCGGTTTAAACAGGTGAGTGTGCTTTTCAAGAAAACTGCCTGGGATTGCGCGAATAAACTCAGGAATCACGCCGGTGGGGGCAATCTCTCCGACAACTCTACCATCCTCGTCGATCCATTTTTTCTGAAATTTGAAAATTGTCTGGGTTTTAATTATCGTATCTTCAATACCTGTAACTTCAACCACTTCGAGTAATTTGCGGTTTCCATCTGCCAATCGGCCGTTTTGCACCACAATATTCACCGAGCTGGCAATCTGCTCCCTGATGGCTCTCAAGGGCAGGTCAACCCCCGCCATCAGAACCATTGTTTCCAAACGGGCGAGGGCATCTCTTGGGGAATTGGCATGCAGCGTGGTCAGAGATCCATCATGACCGGTATTCATCGCCTGAAGCATATCAAGAGCTTCCGCACCACGGCATTCGCCGACGATAATGCGGTCGGGCCGCATTCTTAAGGCATTTCTAACCAGATCTCTGATCGTAACCTGAGTTTTTGCTTCAGTGCCCTGCTGTCTGGCTTCAAGACGGCCAAGATTGGTCTGGCTGAGCCTCAACTCGGCAGAATCCTCGATACAGATTACCCGCTCACTCGGAAGAATATAGTTTGAAAGAACATTTAATAATGTAGTTTTGCCAGAACTTGCTCCACCTGAAACGATGACGTTTTTCTTCAGGTGAACACAAAGCCTGAGAAATTCAGCAAGTTCTGGAGTCACGCTCTTGAAGCGATAAACAAGATCATCCATGCCGTATGGAATTCTGGAAAACCTTCGTATAGTCAGCATCGGGCCGGTTAAAGACAACGGCGGAATAATGGCATGTACGCGCGAACCATCTGCCAGACGAGCGTCAACATAAGGGGTACGCTCATTAACCGTTCGACCGACCGGCATAAGAATTCTCTCGATTACTGTTCGAACATGATCTGCATTGTTGAACTTTCGCTCGGTGAGCAACAGGCGACCATTTTTTTCAACAAAAATGCGATCAGGCCCGTTAACCATTATTTCATCTACCTCATCGTCACGCATGAATTCTTCTAATGGCCCAAGGCCAAGAATTTCATCGACCAGGTATTTTTTCACCTCAGATTCTGCATTATGACCCGGAATATGAGGCGGAGGACTCTTTCTAAAGGCATCGTCAATCTTTTCCTCAACATGATCACGCAATTCATGATCACTGATGCCAAAACGGTTCTCAAGCTCATTCACCACCGAAGCACGAAGCTTTTTAAGATATGCAGCCAGTTCTTCGGGAAAAGGATTATAGTTGTGTTCTACTTCGCCAGGCATACAGCCAAGCGCCGGCAGTTTAACTGCTTTCTCCACCAGCTCTTTGAAACAGCCCGCAACCCGGTTATCGTCTTTGCTGCCAGTAATTTCACCACCAAGCAAAATTGCATGCTCGGGATCGAAAAGACTTGATTCATGCCCGTCATTTTCAGGGTCTACATGATTACGCAGCCAGAAAATCTTCTTCTTAAGCTCATCACGACGCCCGGTTTCTTCAATGAACTTCTGGGCGAAAGACGGAGATGGCGGTGTCGGGGTATAGACATACATCAGAACATCGGCACGATACATCAGAAACAGAGGCACCGGAGTTAAATGGAACGGCAGATCGAACACCACATAGCCTTCCATGCTCTCAAATGCTTTTATCAGGTGATTTATCGAATCACAAAGATCGTTTTCATTTAGATGAAATCTGGTTTCAAGGGTCTGGCCCTGATGGTTTCCGCTGAAAGGAATGATGT
>JBMOKV010000017.1:0-4318 GCA_049325495.1 Candidatus Rifleibacteriota bacterium
CTGACCGCTAAAACCGTGGCAGAAAAAAGCGATTTATTTTCATATGCCCAGACCACTAAACAAAAAGCCCGGGCTGATTCAACAACCGGATAGATCGTGGCTACGCACGATCTATCCTTTTTCGTTAGGCAATTTTTTTTATTATTTTCTTTTCTTCCAGTGATCTGGATTTCTACGAAGATGCATCACTGAAAGAATAAAGATCTCATTTTCTTCAACAATATAAACAATCCCAAATGGAAAACGGTTTACCAAACATCTTCGGATGTCATCTTCATCATCTTCAATTACTGGCCAACCTAAGGGATATTCGAAAATTGCTTGGATACTATTTAATACTTCTATTGAAAAATCTTGCCCAAGACCTAGTTCACAGTCTTCGTAATAATCTATAGCTAAATCGAATTCTTTTTCTGCTTCAGGATGAAAAGAAATCTTCATTTCTTAAATCGTTCCCTTATTTTTGCAAAAACTTCCTCTCCCGGAATAGTTTTTACTTTACCTTCTCTAATTTCAGCCAATCTGGATTTGGCAACTTTAATCCATTCTTGGTCTACTTCTAAACATGTATGATTTATGGAACGCAACAGAGAATCAATAATGACAATTCTTTCTTCGACCGGAAGGGACTCCGCATCTCTTAAAACATCTTTAACGCCGTGCATATTAGATTTCTCCTCTTTTCTTTATTTTATCATATCTCACAGGATTAAGTCAGCACGTTAAATTTGGGATTTTAATTTGCCTAACGACGAGTCATGACCGGAAAAACGAGACGGGCGCGGGTGTTGCGGAAGCAAGACCCGTGATCCGGCCGGTTTTTCCGCGTCGACGCGCTTGTTAGGCCATCAAATCTTTTCGCACGATATCCCAGACACATTTTTAAAATGCACATCACGGGAAAGTAAAATTAAGTCATATTGCTTTGCTATAGCCGCAATCCAAATATCATTTTCAGGAATTGGTTTGCCAATTGATTTCAACTTTGTCTTTATTTCTCCATAAATTTTGGCCGTATGCTGGTCACTACAGAGAATAGCGCTTTTCAAAGAAAATTCACTTACTCTATTTACATTTTCTTTTGGCTTACCTGAATTAAAAGCTCCAAAATAGAGCTCTCCAATTACAATGCTGGGAACAAAAACACTTTTTATCTGTTTAAGTCGTTCAATTAATGCTTCTTCACCTTGGAACAAACCAATAACAATATTTGTATCGAGAAGAAATTTACCACTCATCGCTATCGATTCTCTCACACCCTGATTCAATCTCTCTTTTCATTATTTCAAGGTCATCGTTTGAGATGCATCCGGCAAATTTAACGAGTTGATTGCCGGAAACGCCTTTTAAGCTATCTTTTTGCAGATTTTTAACGTATTTCAAAACCTTTTTCTGCATTTCTTCAGGAAGATTTTCAAGTTGCTTTGTGATTAAATTGTAGGTTGTTGAGCTCATGCTACCCTCCCAGCTACTTACATTCTACCAAAACCCTGAAGGCAAAACAAATGGGTCTTTTTTTTTGTTTTGTGGCCTAACGATAAGTCGTGACCGGAAAAACGAGACGGGCGCGGGTGTTGCGTAAGCAAGACCCGTGAACGGCCGGTTTTTCCGCGTCGACGCACTTGTTATGCCCATTTTTCATTCATTTAACTCAAAATCAGGCTACTTTTTGCATGTATTCTGCTTCGTATTCTGGAAACATAATTATTGAAGGATGAATCCCGAAGGCATTAGCCAAGCTTTCTGCCCGTTTTTTACCAATTTCAACTCTATCATTTTCAAGCAGGCTAATATTTTTAGCGTTGATCCCTGATCTTTTCGCCAATTCTTCTTGCGTCCAGCCTTTAAGTTCGCGAAGCATTTTTATAGCTTCACCTGTTGTTACAGAGATTTTTGGACTTGCAGGCAAAAAATCATTTTTTCTCATATTACCTCCTAATACTCATGAGGAGTAATTTCAATAACGTAGACAGTTATTTTTTCGTCTTCAACTTCATAAATGACCCGATACTGAAGATTAAGCCTGGAAGACCTTTGTCCTTTTCTTATCCCTGACAATTTTTCATCATTAAAACCAGGAAAATCTTTTAGAATTGAAGGGCCATGCCTAAATACAAGATCCTTCCAAAGTTCATACTTTTTCAGAACTTGTAAAGGAAGTTTTTTGCAAACCTTTAGCAAACTTTTGTTTTCACGAATTTTCCACATTATTAATAATAATAAGTTATTGGTTTTGATTAGTCAAGATTGAGAGTCTCAAATTCTCTCAAAAGCTGATCAACTTTTAATAAATCTCTTTTTTGGAGGGCCTAACGACGAGTCATGACCGGAAATGGCCAGACGGCGCGGGACTTGCTCCGCAAGGCCCGTGATCGGCGGCCATTTTCCGAGTCGATGCACTTGTGTACGCCCGGCATGGGCGTGAACTTATGAGGTGAGATCACTCTGGTGGTCAAGTCCTCTGTATTGGAAGTCATATGATGAATATTTATCATACAATACTAGCCGAAGGCAATGGCGGAGCTGTGAAGCTCTGTCAGAAGGAAGCCGGAGTGCAAAGCCACGAGCTGACGAACAGAAACAGCATAAAAGGCCAAGTTTGGGGGCGAGTCTGCACAACAAGACGAAGCCCGGACTTCACTGAACACGGTAAATGCTGCAGTTGCGTGGTGAAAGTTCACGTTCTTATCCGGGGAGACCTCTTTGACATGCAGCTTGAGAAAGCGGCGCCATGGGTGGCAACATCTGCGGTGATCAGGGAGGAGCCAGCAGAGGCCATAGTAGCTTGTCAAAAGCGAAGGGCCAAACATGAACTCGGGGAGGGAACCGATGAGCTCTTATAACGCGATGAATCCGAGCGGAGGAGCGATTATAAGGCGCGTCAACGGATCGCCTGACCCAAATCTTCACCAGCTGGAACGAATACTTTCTACTGAAAATGTAAGAACTGCCTGGGAACGGGTGAGAGCCAATAAAGGCGCACCGGGAGTGGATAATGTTTCCATCGACCAGTTTCCAGATCAGTTCCGACCACAGTGGAATGATATTTGTAAATCCATTCTGGCAGGCAGTTATAACCCATTACCTGTGAAAAGGGTTGATATTCCAAAGGCCACTGGCGGAACCCGCCCATTGGGAATTCCATGTGTTCTTGACCGGCTGATACAGCAGGCTATATGCCAGATTCTCATGCCCATCTTCGATCCGGATTTCTCAGAAACCAGTTATGGTTTTCGTCCTGGCAGATCGGCTCATGATGCTGTCAGAAAGGCGAAAGAATATATCAGAGAAGGCTATCGAACTGCTGTCGACACCGATCTGGCGAAATTCTTTGATACAGTGGAACATGACGTTCTGATGTGTCGCATAGCCAGAAAAGTGCGTGATAAAAGAGTCCTGAGCCTTATCGGTAAATTTCTTCGCGCCGGAGTGCAGATAAAAGGCCGTTTTCAGAAAACAGTCAGAGGTGTTCCTCAGGGAGGTCCGCTGTCACCACTGCTGGCAAATATCATGCTTGATGATTTTGACAAGCAGCTGGAAAAGCGCGGTCTCAGATTCGTGAGGTATGCTGATGACTTCATCGTTTTCGTCAAAAGCCGCCGCGCCGGGGATAGGGTAAGCGCAAGCATTCGCCGATTCCTTGAACGTCGTCTGAAATTGACGGTGAACGATGAAAAGAGCAGAGTTGGCCCGACAGATGGCACTGAATTTCTGGGCTTTGTGTTCAAGAAATTTAAGGTGCGCTGGAGTGACAAAGCCTTTTCTGAATTCAAGCGCCGGGTGCGTGAATTAACCGGCAGAAGCTGGGGCGTTTCTCTCGATTACCGTCTTAAGAAGCTGGCACTCTATGTTCGGGGCTGGATGAATTATTTCGGAATTTCCGAATATTATGATCCGGTTTCCGAAATCGACATGTGGCTTAGAAGGCGGATCAGAGCCTGCATCTGGAAACAATGGAAGAGGCCGAGGACTCGCATAAGAGAACTGAGGCGAATGGGTACCAGTCTGAAGTCTGCTATCTTTGCAGGAATCAGTCGTAAAGGCCCATGGCGCTGCGCCAGAACCGAAGCGACTCAAGTAGGAATCTCAAACCAATGGCTCACCAAGATGGGATTGATCTGCATTAAAGACCTGTGGGTGAAGATTCATTATCCGGCTACGGCCCGATTAAGTTCATGAACCGCCGGATGCGTATAATGCTCCCCGAAGATGAGACAGAAAATTTGAGAAAAATAGGTTAGAATTTAACCATTATGAATAAGCGAAATCATTACACACCAGAATTTAAAGCCAAAATTATCATGGAAGTCCTTAAAGA
>JBMOKV010000018.1:0-4311 GCA_049325495.1 Candidatus Rifleibacteriota bacterium
ATCATGGTTGAATGCTTTGCCAGCCAGATCGACTTCAAACAAAGTATTAAGCCGCATCTTACCTTGTTTATGGGCCTTTTCCCCGAAATTTATCCGGTTCAGAAAGAGCTTCTCAATCTGAATCAGAGTTTTACCGGTTTTGATGTTCATCTTCAAGGTTTAAGGCTGACCAGCGAGGGCTATCTTTTCTGGGATGTCGCAGAGCAAAAAGAATTGCAGCTTCTGCACGAACAAGTTCTTGAGTCTTTAAACCAAATGCGCAAAGGGTTGATTAGAGAAAAGTTCAATCAGTCATTTGATTCTTACCTTCCAGATGAACAGGAAAATATAAGGCAATTCGGTTTCCCATGGGTTAAACATCTTTTTAAACCACATCTTACACTCGCTAAAATCTCTGCCTCGGTTAATCGAATTGAAATTTTCTCTGCTCTGCAGCATTTATGTGAAAACAGCTTTTTCACTGTAGACCGTCTTATGCTTGGCCATGTCGGTGAAAATGGAACCGTTTTGATAGATGAATGAAAAATCAGAAAAAATCAGTAAGCCATTTGGCAGAATGCTTTATTCTTTCGAAACCTGTAAGCAGCTTTTATGGTGGTGTCAGTATTTTTTCTGAGCCAGCATGTTTTGTTTGACAATTGCCTGACCTATTGTTAGACTCAAAGACCTGAAAATTATGTACCGTAGTTAAAGGAGTTCGTATGCTCGCCGGATTTGTTCAATTTATTCATATTATTGTATGTATTGGTCTTATCGTTATAGTTCTTCTTCAGGCTGATAAGGGCGAAGGCCTTGCTGGAGCATTCGGTGGCGGCGCTTCTTCAACAGTGTTTGGCGAACGCGGTGCCGGTGGATTCATGTCCAAGCTTACAACTACGATGGCAATAGTTTTTATGATTACTTCACTGATCATTTCCGTCTGGGTCCCCAGATGGGAAGAATCCAGCGCCAACAGCGCGTCTGCAGTTGAGCTTTCTTCACCTTCTGCTGGCCCGATTGCTCCCATGGAAACAGCTGCCCCAGCTGCACCGGTCAATGAAATCCCTGTAACTGTTCCAGAGCCAACTCCAGCTCCGGCAGGCAACTGATTTTAGATTAAGTAAAAACTGAGCCACTCTTCGGAGTGGCTTTTATCTTTTTAGTCTGTTTTCCTGAACTTGAGCCTTTATCGGGTTGAAAAAAAACTGACAAAATAGTATTTTTTTTACGACAAGAAATGAGTAATCCGGCCCGACAACCTTTGCTGCTTACCCAGTCTCGCTCGCTTAAATTCATCGAGCGTGGCTCTGTTTTCGTTGTTGAGGAATTTCCCGCATGGCTGGCCAGTGATACGGGCCGAGAGCCGGAAGAATGGAAAGGTCTCGAGGCAATTGAGCTCGAAAAAATTATACCGGGCATTGCTGAGCTCCTGAAACGGACCAGCGAGTCGGACATATCAGTCAAAGGTTTTAAAACCGGTTTCGTCGATAATTCAGGGAACAAGCACCAGCTTTTTCTCGATACCATGATTGGTGAAGGCAGTTCGGGCCGGCGCATGATCGAAGTGGTCATTCAGGAAATTCCCATAGAGTTTCTTTCACCCCAGGTTCCACGCGAATCTCTGTTCTGTGGACTTGTCGGGCAGTCAGAAGCGATGCAGAATGTTTTTAATAAAATCAGAATGTATGCCGTTTCCGAAGCACCCGTTTTGATTACCGGTGAAACTGGTGCCGGAAAAGAAGGGGTTGCTGCAGCCTTGCATCAGCTCAGTCGTAGAAATAAATGGCCGTTCATAACAATGAACTGCAGCGCAATTACTGAGACTCTGTTTGAATCTGAATTATTCGGGCATGAGAAAGGTTCTTTTACCGGAGCGGTAAAGAACCATCGTGGTCGCTTTGAGCGGGCTGATGGCGGCACCCTTTTTCTCGATGAGATTGGTGATTTGCCTCTGGCTTCGCAGGCCAAGCTGCTCAGAGTGCTTGAAACCTCGCAAATCGAAAAGGTTGGGGGAGAAAAGCCTGTGCAGGTAGATGTCAGAATCCTTGCCGCAACCAATCACGATCTTGAGGCCAACAGCTTTGCCAGAACTTTCAGGTCCGATCTTTTTTATCGAATAAATGCACTGCAGATAAGAATTCCCCCCCTGCGTCAGCGTCCTGAAGATATTGAACCTTTGATTCAACATTTTATTGGAATTCTCAATCAAAAATATGGGCGGAAAGAGGTGTGTCTTACCCGTGAAGCCTTGCAACTGCTGCGACAATATCAATGGCCCGGCAATGTGAGAGAGCTGCGCAATCTCATGGAAAGGCTTTTCGCAGAAAACCAGACCGAAGTAATCGGTTTGCGGGCCCTGCGTGAATGGTATGAAGAACGGCAGCTTGCCGGCAGAAACAGTGGAGCTGCTGTTCCCGAAATTCGAAATGTCACTGTTCTACCATACCGCGAGGCAATTCCTCTGGGAATGCCGGTAAATGATTTTAGTGCCAATCATTCGGAATCTGCCGGTTCGCCGATCGGTGTTTCGGAGCTCCGCCAGGCTTATCGCCAGGCCTCAGGAAATATTACCCGTGCCGCTGAAATTCTGGGAATACACAAAGCTACTTTTTATCGGCATTTGAAAAATTTCAATCTTTCCAGGGAAGATCTTGAAAACGGATCAGATCTCTGATCATTTCTCTTTTGATTTCGGATTTTCTACGCCGACCACTGGCGTTTCTACCCGGTTTCGTCCATTTGCCTTGGCTACATAAAGAGCATCATCGGCCAGTTTGATCATTTCGGTGGCAGTTTCTGCAGGATGCGGCGGGATTGAACTGACGCCAACGCTGATCGTCACTTTGAGCGGGCCTTTGGGGCCATCAAAACTCGACTCTTCTACCTTCTGACGCAGTCGTTCGGCAAAAAGAAGTGCGCCTTCAAGCTCGGTTTCAGGCAGAATTACCGCAAATTCTTCGCCGCCATACCGGGCAGCGATATCAGTGTCACGAACACAGGCCTGAACACATTTGGCGACCTCGCGCAAAACCATATCACCGATCTGATGTCCCCAGGTGTCGTTGAATTTCTTGAAATGATCGATATCGGTCATCAGATAAGAAAGATGCTTGCTGTAACGCTTTGCTCTTCTGAATTCCTCTTCCATTTTCGCTTGAAAATGTCTTCTGACAGCCAGACCGGTAAGGCCATCAATGGTAGCCAGATTGAAGAGTCTTGATTTTTCAATGACGACTGCCGCCTGGTTGGCCATGGTAAGAGCGGTCTGCAGATCTTCATGGTTGAATCTGCCTTCACGCCGATTAACCAGGTTCATTACTCCGATTGCACTTTCCTTTACAAGCAGGGGAACACAAAGCAATGA
The DNA here is from genome assembly GCA_049325495.1 of Candidatus Rifleibacteriota bacterium. Lineage (GTDB taxonomy): Bacteria > Muiribacteriota > Ozemobacteria > Ozemobacterales > Ozemobacteraceae > DYKG01. Next base: position 3,344 of record JBMOKV010000018.1, read on the forward strand.
CCTGATGGTTAAAGCTTCCCCGGGTTTTTCTTCAAATGACTTTTCTTTTTTTACATTATGAACGACCTTGGCAACGCCTGAATTGAAAACTTCGCCGGCAACACCAATGCCTGTTTTAAATTTTTGTTTTAAATCTTGATCAATTCTGACGTTTTCAACTCCATACACAAGACTGTGTTCAACCAACTCCTCGTATTTATCGTCGAGCAGTAAAATCGAGCCCCGTTCGGCGTTCAGAACCTGAACCGATCTGCTCAAAATTGCATCCAGTGTCTTGTCCAGATTTCCCATGAAATTTACTGCCTTGCTTATCTCACTGATAATTGCCAGTTCACGAACTTTGCGGGCAAGCTCGTAATTCTTTTCGCGTAACGATACAAACTGTTGAATAAGCCTGGTTACCGCCCACTGTAAAGGAAGCATGATGGCAAGAGGAATCATTTCGATGACCAGATCGAAATTAAATGAAAAAACTCCAATCAGCATCCAGGCTGGCGCCAGAGTCAGGCAGACCAGATTGCTGAAAAAATTCTGCTGCCGCCACATCAGATAAGCAAATGCAAGGCCTGCCATCAGCAGAATGATAATGTTGGTTTCTACGCTGACGCGGTGCAGAAAACGTCGGTTAAGTACGTTGTGAAGAAGGTTGGCATGAATCTCTACCCCCGAAAGGGCGCCAAACGGGCAGAATTTAACATCTTCTGAAGTTCCCATAGCGCGAGTGCCGATTAAAACAAGTCTTTTGTCGAAAAAACCGGGAACAAAACGGCCGCGAAGAACCTCTTCGTAGCTGATTTCGTCAAAATGCCTGGTTCCACCGGCATAATTCAGCATGTAAGATTTCATGCGCTGACCCGCTTTGGGCTCATAACAGCTGTAAAAAGGTAGAAGCCGATCACCAAGCCGCATCCCATTTGACTCTATTTTGGGGGTGAGGCCCAGGTAATCAGCTGCCGCAGCAATTGCGA
>JBMOKV010000019.1:0-4296 GCA_049325495.1 Candidatus Rifleibacteriota bacterium
CCGTGCGGGTTGCGCTGCAGATGCTGACAAACCAGGTTCCTTCGGGCGATGAAGAGGCGTATGCGGTTTTCAGCAGGCGGTTCAGCCAGAAAAGCTCAGGGCGCATCAAGACCTGGCAGAATCAGGATCAGCTTTCACAGTGGGTTTTTGAAGCCAGCGGTGCCGGAATGTGGGGAGAAATGACCCTGGTTGGGGTTGTGGATCTTGAAACCGATACAATGACCGGCCTGCAGGTTATCGATCAGAACGAAACCGCTGGCCTGGGCAGTCGCATAACCGAACCGGTTTTTGCCGAGCAGTTCGTTAACTTGAACCTGCAGCCCAGAGTCGAAATGGCCAGGGCCCGTTTCCGGAATAACCAGTTCGATGCCGTTTCAGGAGCAACGGTTACTTCAAAAGCTCTTGAAACCCTGATTAACAAGGCAATTTCTCAGGTCAGAGAAAATTTTCGAAAAAAAAGCTGAAAAAATTTGCAACCTTTTGTATTTTCGTCAGTCTGATACTATTCGAAAGACCATAAGGAGGTTCTGCCATGATTGCTGTACAGTCACTGTCGCGACATTTTGGCACCATCAAGGCGGTTGATGACATATCGTTCAACGTCGGAAAAGGTGAAATACTTGGCTTTCTTGGGCCGAATGGCGCAGGCAAATCTACGACCATGAAGATGATCACCACTTTTCTTGCCCCAACCTCTGGAACGGCAAGTGTCGGGGGCTGCGATATCATCGAACAGCCCCTCGAAGTGCGGTCAAAGATCGGTTATCTGCCGGAATCTTCGCCGTCGTATAAAGACATGAATGTCTACGATTTTTTGATGTTCGCCGCTGAAATTCGCGGCTACGACGGTGCTGAAAGAATAGACCGGGTTAAAAAAATAATGGAAACCTGCAATCTTAAAGAGGTTGCCTATCAGCAGATCGACACCCTGTCGAAGGGCTTCAGGCAGCGCGTCGGCTTTGCCCAGGCTTTTCTGCATGACCCCGAATATCTGATTCTCGACGAGCCGACCGATGGTCTCGATCCCAACCAGAAACAGGAAGTCCGCAATCTGATAAAGAGCATGGGCCGCGAAAAATGCATCATTCTTTCAACTCATATTCTTGAAGAAGTTGAAGCGGTCTGCACCCGCGCTATCATTATCGGTGAAGGAAAGATCGTTGCCGACGGCAGCCCCGCCGATTTGAAAGCTAAATCCCGGCGCCATGGGGCGGTTTATCTTGAACTGGAAGATGTGGACTGCAATGAAGTTCTGACCAGCCTTGAAAAGGTTCAGGGGGTTGACAAGGCCGAAAAAATCGAATCTGCAGCATCGGCAGCGGAAGAAGGTGGCAAAGCCGGCAAGCTGGCCCGGGTAAGAGTGTTTCCGCTGTTTGGCAAGTCGATCGCCCATGAAATCGCAAGTTTCGTTCGTCAGAAAAACTGGAAGCTCGAACGCTTCGCCGTTGAAGAAGGCGATTTGAACGAAGTTTTCTACAATCTCACTAAAGGAGGGGCAGCCAAATGAGAAATTTCAAGGCCATTTTCAAACGCGAACTCAAAAGTTATTTTGAATCGCCGGTCGCTTATGTTTTTATCGTAATCTTTCTGCTTGCCACCACCGGCTGCACCTTTTTCATATCCAGATTTTTCGAAAACCGGGCGGCTACCCTCGAGCCTTTCTTCGTCTGGCACCCCTGGCTGTATCTGTTTCTGGTGCCGGCGGTAGGCATGCGGCTCTGGTCTGAAGAACGCAAAAGCGGTACTATCGAACTGCTGTTCACTTTGCCGGTGACAATGGAGCAGGCGCTGGCAGGCAAGTTTTTTGCCGCCTGGCTTTTTGTGGGTATAGCGCTGCTGATGACCTTTCCTATGGTGATTACCGTGGCATATCTCGGCAGTCCTGATTTTGGAATCATTTTATCGTCTTATCTCGGTTCATTTCTTCTGGCAGGCGCATTTCTTGCGGTAACCTGCCTGTTTTCGGCAATGAGCAAAAATCAGGTTATCAGCTTCGTTCTCTCGGTGGTTGCCTGTTTTGCCATGCTGATGCTGGGAGTGGGGGTTTTTACCGATTTTCTCAACCGGTTTTTTCCGGTCTGGCTATCTGAAAGCATCTCGGCCTTCAGCTTTTTTACCCATTATCAGGGATTTCAACGGGGGCTGATCGACAGCCGGGCCCTGGTTTATTTCATTTCAATCATTGCTTTTATGCTGGCAGCCAACGCGGTTGTTCTTGAACGCAAAAAATCAGAGTAAAGGAGGCACAGATATGTCTAACAGTTCAAACAAAAATTTAAAACATGGCGGAATGCTTGCTTCTTTTACCTCAGTGATTCTGCTTGGTTTCATTCTCGTGCTGGTAAACTACATTGCCGGCTTCGCGGTCTTTAAGGCCGATCTCACATCTGAAAAGTTGTTTACCCTTTCAGAAGGCACCAGATCCGCCCTTTCCAAACTGGGCGACAAGGTTCGACTGAAATTTTATTTCTCGCGCTCGATGGGCAATGTTCCATTTCCGTATAAACTCTATGGAAAAAGGGTTGAAGAGTTTCTCGGCGAATACGTGGCCAACAGCCGTGGCATGCTCGAACTCGAAGTGCTCGACCCGCAACCTGATACCGACGTTGAAGAATGGGCGGTAAAATATGGGTTGGCAGCCCCCGGACTGCCGACTGGAGAGCGCTTCTATTTCGGCCTCGTAGCTCTGGCTGCCGATAAGGAAGAAGTAATTCAGTTCTTCGCCCTCGACCGCGAAGAATTCCTGGAATATGATATTACCCGGGCGATCGTTCAGGCTGCGGCCGGCCGTAAGGCAAATATCGGCATCATTTCAGCCCTGCCAGTGGTGCGAACCGATAATATGCCGTTCGCCATGCCTCAGCAGGGTAACGATGACTGGCTGTTCGTCAGAGAACTGCGCAAAAATTTCAACGTGCGCCAGATCCCTGCCGCCGCCGATGTGATCGATGCCGACATTGATCTGCTGCTGGTGATCCATCCCCGTGGATTCAGTGAAAACACTTACTATGCGATCGACCAGTTTGTGCTCAAGGGTGGGCGCGCCATCGTAATGACTGATCCCACCTGCCTGGCCGACAAGGATGCCAATCCTCAGAATCCATATATGGCCATGATGAGTAGCGGTTCAGATGCTCCGGCGTTGTTCAAAGCCTGGGGTGTTCAATACTCGGGCGGGAATCTTGTCGCCGACAATGCTCTTGCCACGCAGTTGAATATGGGCCAGCAGGGCCTGGTCAATCATCCGCTCTGGCTGAGCCTGAAGGGCGATTCGTTCAACCGCGAATCGATGATCAGCGCCAAGCTCAACTCAATGCTGCTGGTCAACACCGGTTCGCTCAGCAAGGCCGCCGATTCAAAATACGAATTTACCAGCCTGCTTCAGACCACCGCGGGCGGTGCCGAAGTGGAAAAATTCAAAGTGATGTCGTCGCCCGATGATGTCAGAAGAGAATTGCCCGCCACCGGCAGCAGAAAGACTCTCGCTGCGCTGATTCGCGGCGAATTCGATTCGGCTTTTGCGCAGCCGCCTGCTGAAAAAGCTCCTGAAAATGAAACTGAAGATGCGAAAAAGGCTCGCGAAGCCCGTTTTGACGAAAAGAAAAAACAGCATGTGGCAAAAGCAGTTAAGTCGGTTTCGGTTATGGTCATTGCCGATGCCGATTTCCTGCAGAATGATTATTCGGTAAGGGCGATCAACTTTTTCGGCAGCACTCTGCTTCAGCCGATTAACGACAACCTTGCCTTCATTTCCAACTGCGTTGATCTGCTTGCCGGATCCTCAGACCTGATCGCCGTGCGTTCGCGCAACCGCTCGACCCGCACCTTCACCAGGGTCGAAGAAATCGAACGGGAAGCCCAGAAAAAATGGCAGGAAGAGGAAATTACGCTGACCCGCAAGCTTGAAGAAATTCAAAACCGCATCAATCAGCTGCAGTCGCAGAAAAAGGACGGCGAACGTCTGATTCTCAGTGCAGAACAGCGTGATGAAGTGAATCGTGCCCGCAAGGAACAGTCTGAAACCATGCGTCGCCGCCGCGAAATTCGCAAGCTGCTGCGCCAGGATATCGAAAGTCTTGGAATCAGGGTAACTTTTGTAAATCTGTTGCTGATGCCGCTTTTGATTATGATTGTTGGAACATACATCTACTTCAGGCAGAATACCAGGAGGTCAATGCTGTGAAAAACTTCAAACTGCTGCTGATTGTCGTTATTCTTGTGGTGGTAGCGGTTGTGCTGCAGAAAATGCAGGCACCGCAGCAGAAAACCGATCCTTTGATCGGCCAGAACCTGATT
>JBMOKV010000020.1:0-4279 GCA_049325495.1 Candidatus Rifleibacteriota bacterium
GTTTTCGGGGTTAATCTGCATTTCAAGATAAACCGCATGGAAAACGGGCTGCAGATGATCAAACTGCTACTGCCATAAATTCATTTTTATAGATTCAGGAATCAAATTTCAGAAGTTCTATCCGGTCATTTCGACAGGCTCAATGACCGGACAGGGCGGTCACTGAGCCCACATCGCGGGTCGAAGTGACCGGTGAAAAAAAACGTCATTTTGAAAAGCTCATGAGCATTTTGACCAATACCGGGGAAAACCAGGCAGAAAAAATGGCCTGCACCGGCAGGCCACTTCGTGGTTCAATTAAATATTTGATTTCAGCGTCTTGACGAAGAAGTGCGGGCAGCGGCTTTGCCCCAGACGGCATATTGATCGCCACTGGCCAGCAGCTTGAAGCCTTCACCGGGGTCCCAGTCAACCCAGCCTAGCTTCACGGCTATTTTGCCGTCGACTACGGCGGCATAAATGCCCTGTTCGGCCTTTTCTATTTTGACTTTGCTGGCGCTGTTAAGCTTGTAATGCTTGCGAACAGCAATAAGTTTCTGAATCGGTTCAAAAAGTTTCCAGTCATAGACGTGTTCCCAGAAAACGCAGGGGATCCCGGGGTGAGTCAGAATATAAGCATAGCCCTGCATAACCTTCTTATCGGGGAATGGCCAGTGACTCTGCTGCGAGCCGGTATCATGGTTGTCGAGAAAGGTCACGGCGCGGGTTGGCCACCAGCCAATCAGCCCGGAGGGTTTACCTTCGCTGTCTTTCAAGCGCCAATATTCGCCATCGACCGCAACCTGAAGAATGCCTTTGGTAGTAAAGTCGAACACGCAGCCGACTTCAGATTTCGAAGCGTCGATCCAGTCACAAAGGGTCTGGCGGTGAGCATTCTGGTTCGGCTGCAGGTATGAGCCCTGAAAAGCCATGTTGGTCCAGATTTCGCCAACCGAGAAAGGAACAGCAGTCGTCTGATCGTAGATGCCAGCGTATTTGGCGGCATAACCTTTGGAAAAATCGTAACGCCAGGCTTTGAATCCGAGCTTTTTCAGCCATTTAAGCCATTCAGTGATATCTTCTCTTACTTTCGGGTTAGTGTGATCCACATCCGGGGCGGCTGAATAGTTTTCACCCGTATCTGCTCCACCGGTTCCACCGTATTCACCACGACAGATCGCCCATTGTTCCCAGGAGGCTTTGCCCGAGGCAAAGTGGTAAATGTTCCAGATGCCGTTGTTATCCTGCTTGCCGGCACAGCGGTGGTTAACCACGATGTCGGCGACCGGCATGATTCCTGCGGCATTAAGGGCTGCAAGGGCTTTAGTTAGAGATTCCTGATCTCCATAAAAGGTCGGTGAATCTTTACTGCCAACGTCATAATAATCGCCGGGCAGGTAGCCCTGCGGGCTTACCGATCTGGATACTGGAGGAAACCAGATCATATCAACGCCGAGCTTCTGCAGGCTTTCGCTGCGCTGCTCGATCAGACTGTACCATTTGCTGGGTGTACCCCGCGCCTGACTGTTCCAGCCGAAGCCTTGAATCATGACGCTTGAAGAAATTTTCGCCGACGGATCGGCCCAGCCAGCGTTATTGAACAGGCCAAGAACAAGCAAAACCGCTAATAATATGCTTCTCTGTGGTCTTAACGATCTCATAAATACTCCAGTTTGACAGATATACTTAATTCTACCAGATTTCTCTACTCTATGGGGAACAATTTAGAAATAGTAGTAGATGCTTCGATAGTCGTCGGGATCCTCTCCTGCAGCCGCAAGGCGCTGAAGATAGTTGAAAATCGGTACGTCCTGGTGAATGTATGACCGGGCATGGCGAATGAATTTTTCCCATGGATGAAATTCATAAACCCGCCGGCCATCTGGAAGGATGGTTAAAAGAAGATGGTTCTGCTCGGCCCGCAAATAGTTTTTCCCAAGACCGGGAACATTGTAAACCGGCTCATCAGTGCGTTCGATACCGGGCAAAAGCCGGGCTTCCTCTTTGGCCTCCTGCTGCAATCGAGCGATGGGAACCCGGTAATCGGCGGTTTCAGCTTTTCCCTTGGCATTGAAAGTGTAATATGGGTCTACACCAATCAACCGCAAAGCCTTTCTAAGGGCCGATAATTCAAAACGACGACTGTTGAAAAAAGTGAAAACCGCCTGATTGTAAACGCCCATACCTCTCATTCTCAGCTTCTGAACGGCCTGCATCGCTTCAGGGGTAACTTCAGCACAGTGCTCAAAATGCGTAACCAGAGAAATTTCACGGGTTCCCGGAAGATGGCAACGGGCCAGAATTTCAACCAATGCATCGGTAAACCTTTGTGGCAAAACCACAGGAGTTCGCGTTCCGATACGAATTCGGCGAATGGTGCTGATTCTGGCAAGGCTTTCAAGAATGAAAGCGATGTCTTCATCTTTCATGACCAGCGGGTCACCGCCGGTTACCAGAACTTCAGTAATCGCCGGGTTCTTTTTGATCCATTTAATCGCCTTTTCGATCTTTTCGCGGCCAGCGAGTGCCTGTGGTACGTAGGCATCTTCGATTTCCCAGTTACGCTGGCAGTAAACACAGATTTGACTGCAGGTATTGTATGGTTTGAAGATAGCAATTCTGGCATAACGACGGGTAACCAGGTCAACCGGCGAAGTGTCGGCTTCCCGCATAAAATCGAAAGATTGACGACGACTCCCCAGATTTTCCGCCATTTTTTCCGTATAGCTGGCTGGTGGAATGACCTGGGCCCTTATGGCACGGTCATAATCATCACCCACACTTCCGAAAAGACTCGCATAAAACGGTGTAATACCGAAGGGAAGGCTGTTTTTTCGAGCAGATTCAATCGCTGAAATTTCTTCTTCAGACAAATAAACATTTGTTTTAAGTCTGTCTGCATCACGTATGATATTATTCAATTGCCAGTGATAATCAGAGAACTCAGTTTCAGAAACACCAAAATTGCTGCAGATTATTCGACGATTTGCCCGGCGTTTTTCCACTATTTCAGGATCAAGACCAGATTTATAACCGCATATCCGTTCTTCGGATCTGGCAAACAGCTCATCGAGAATTTCCGATCTTGCCAATGCCCCTTCCCTGCCCGGCAGAAGATCTGCTTCCCCTGAATCATAGACTCCCGAATTTCCGGTTAATCCAGCAAGAACTGCCGAAAAATCTTCGACGAAGGCACGCGAGAATGGTTGCGACAGTTCATTATCCCGCCCCTGAACCAGCAACCAGAGATCTTTCACCATATCAAACCCGGTGATTGCCGCAGTTCGACGGGCCATGAACTGCCGCAATGAACGCGCACAACTCAACCTCAGAGAAAATCGCAATCCACTGAGATTGATTACATCATCAACATTTGCTTCAATAAGCTTTTTCAGAAAAACCAGAATTCCGTCTCTGGCGTTTTCGTGGTTTGGTGCCGAAACAAGAATCTGGCGAATCTCAGGCGAAAAAAGAAACAGATCGTCAATAATTTTTTCAGTCAATTTTACCCCTTTTTCTATTTTCAGGCGTTTTTTAACGCTTTATGCAATTTCAAAACAAAATTCTACTACAATCAACAAAAAACTTCAATTTACATTGTTTTTCATTAGCAGCCACTGTTTTTTTTATGACAACGAAATTTAATTACCCCAGGGATTGAAATCTTTGCAAACCTTCCACCAGGCATTCAAACGACCGATTAAATAATGAATAGTATTTGCAGGAGTTTATTGGCCCCAAATGATGTGACCATCCCATGATAAAACCAGCAAATTTGCCACCCGTTTTTTCAGGAACTGATGAAAGTGATTTTCCCCGCGGCAAATGCAGGCATTTTTAATTCAGGTCAGAGGCACTATTATTTCGCGATGAGCCGGAAAAACTGCCAGCAGACTTTCGCGATTGGCCAGTTCGAAATCGGCAAAATCAAAGCCTGGCGCGACCGCGCAACCAGCGAGCGAGGGTTGGTCAGCACCGATAATCGTTGCACCGAACCAGGTGCCCGCGGGAACGACAATTTGAAACGATTGCCCATTCTCAGTATCGGGCCCCAGTATGGTCTGTCGATACACGCCCTCAGCGTCAATCTGATGAATAATCAGACCATTGCCCGCGTGGTAATACCAGATTTCATCAGATCTGAGCCGATGAAATTTCGATACTTCACCCACATCGAGAAGAAAATATATCGAAGTCAGGCAGCAACGCTCACCAGCATAGGCATCATGCAAAGCTGACGCCGGTATTTTTCCTGCTGATCGATATGTTTCAGAATAATACCCACCTTCCGGGTGGCGAT
>JBMOKV010000021.1:0-4279 GCA_049325495.1 Candidatus Rifleibacteriota bacterium
TAGGGGCCTGGTATTTTTGTTATTTTGTTTTGCAGCGGTTCAGGTCTTTTCAGCAGAGGAACCGAAAACTCAAATTGGAAGCAATTCACTTGAAAGCTTAACTGGAGTTTCACCAAGAGTTACTCTTGATTCAACAGTTAAGGCCGAAGGTGAGAGCTCATTGAAAATAGAAGCTGATGGCCCCTGCAGAGTTACAGTTGCCAGATTTTCCGGCACTGAATTTGATAAGTTCGTTCTGGTAACCAATGCCCACATAAAAACCAGCATGAAAAACGGTACGGTAATTCTTGAAACTCTGGTGAGAGTTAAAGATGGTTATTTTTTTTCAAGAGCGATGGATATGCCGATCGGTGGAGAAACTGACTGGCAGACTGTTAAAACAAGTTTTTTCTTTCAGGAAAATGAGCGCCCCGAAGAGATTTTGGTTAACCTGGTAGTTGAAGGGGTCGGAAGCATCTGGGTCGATAATGTGGTTTTAAATCGCGAATAGAGAGAAGGTAATTCTATGACCAGAAGGCTATTGCTGATTGAGGACGATGACCTTGTGGCCACCATGCTCTGCACGATGCTTGCAAAATCTGGGTTCGTTTGTGACCATGCCTGCGATGAGTCTGCCGCCGTTGAATTGTTCGATAAGTCTATTGAAACAGGCCATCATTACGATCTTGTCGTCGTTGACCTGATTCTGGGTGAAGACTCAATGGGTGGCGCTGCCGCCATGCAATACATCAGAAAAGTTCAGCCCGATATCGTTTCAATTTTATGCAGTGGGTTTTCAAGCAGTCAGGTAGTGTCTCATTTTAAAGAACATGGTTTTGATTTTTGCCTGAACAAACCCTTTTCATGGAATAATCTAAAAACAATTTTAACTGAGCATTTGAATGTTGAAATGGGCTTACCCCATAAAAGGGCTGTTGAATCTCAGTAGAATACCATTTTGATTCCCGGAAAACGAACCTGGCCTGTCTGAATCGCCTTTATAGGCGGTATTGACAGGCCAGGTTTTTATAATCGATGTATTTTCAAATTACTGTTTCTTGTGGTAATTGCGGTAAATTGCCAGACTGCGTTCATTCTGGCGTCTGATAATCTCATCGAGTTCTGCTTTTGAAAATCTGGTGAATTGGCCATCTTGAATCAGCAGCTCCCCATGAACAATTGACAGGTCAACTTTGTCAACAGCGCAAAAAACCAGGGCGGCCAGTGGGTCGGTTGAGCTGCCGGCCTGGCGCAGGCTATCCAATCTGAACCCGATGATATCTGCTTCGTAACCTTTCTGCAAAATGCCGATATCGTCCCTGCCAATGACTTTTGCTCCACCAAGTGTGGCAATTTTAAGAGCATCTCTGGCGTTAATGCAGTTGGCTGTTTTGAGAACCCGCTGCAAAAGCAGACAGTTGCGAACTTCCAGCATCATGTTTGAGCAATCATTGCTGGCGCTTCCATCAACTGCCAGACCGACCGGAACATTGGCCTTGAGCATTTCCACGATTGGAGCAATTCCCGAGGCCAGGCGCATGTTGCTGGTCGGGCAGTGAGCTACGCCACCCTGAGCTTTTCCCATGACTTCAATTTCTTCCTGGTTGAAATGAACACAATGGGCGTAGAAAGAGTTTCCATCCATCCAGCCAAGGTCTTCCATCAGTTTAACCGGTCTTACGCCGTATTCTCTGATACAATAGGTCTCTTCATCCTTGGTTTCGGCAAGGTGGGTATGGGTCTTAAGGCCTTTTGCGGTGGCATATTTCTTGGCCTCAACCATCAGTTCTCTGGTAACAGAAAAGGGTGAACAGGGCGCGACGATTATTCTTGTCATGCCGCCTTTTCCAGGTTCATGCACTTTGGTGACCAGTTCATCGGTTTCACGCATGATGGTTTCTTCAGTTTGTACAACAGAATCCGGTGGCAATCCTCCATCTTTTTTTGAACGCGACATACTGCCACGGCAAAGGTGAAAGCGCATTCCGGTTTTTTTCGCCGCTTCGACCTGGCGATAATAAAGGTTTGATGATCCGTTCGGCACCATATAAGAATGGTCAACTGCTGTAGTACAGCCACTCATCAGAAGCTCGAGAGTTGCAACGGTGGTAGAAAGGTGAAAGTCTTCTTCGGTTATGGTTGCCCACAGGGGATAGAGATTGACCAGCCAGGTAAACAGCTTGGCATCCTGAACACAAGGGAAGTTGCGGGTAAGGGTCTGGTAGAAATGGTGATGGGTGTTTACCATGCCCGGCATAATAAGCATTTCAGAGGCATCAATGTTTTTTGCATCACCTGCCATTGGAGCTATTTCAGCCTCACTGCCAACAGCAGCAATTTCACTGCCTTTTACCAGAATTGAAACGTTTTCCAGGACTTCGGCATCACCGCCAGCCCAAAAAAATCGAGCATTTTTTAAAAAGAGGTTCATTTCTTCTCCTAAAAATTTTGTTTATTTATGCCCATATTACAATAAAGACTTCTTTAATTCCAGTATTTGCCTTATATCCGCAATTGTGTTAAACTGCGCTCAAATATATAAGCTTAGGAGATCTGCCAAATGATGAAGCTTTTTAAGGGTTTCGTTCTTGTCGCCATGACTTTTTCTCTTGCTTTTGCGCCGGTATTTGCTGCTGACAGCAAGATTCCCACCAGCATGGTTACCATTGGAGAGGGCGACGAACTGCTCGATTCAGAAGTTGAGCTCAATGTTGGCGATCCCGCACCCGAATTTTCTCTGCCCAATCTTTCAACCGACAAAATGGAAAGCCTGAAAGATTATCTGGGTAAGCCTATCGTGTTGTTTTTCATTCAGAGCGCCTGCTATTCATGTCTCCAGGAAGCCAAAGCCCTGCAGGGGTTGAAAGAAAAATTTGCTGAACGCATCAACATTATCGCCGTTGGCGTAGATCTGCTTGGAAAACCAATGCTGGTATCATGGGCAGCTCACAATAATATTAATTACCCGGTTCTTCTCGATCCGATATTCTCTGTTCCCGAAAAATATGGATTTTCATTTACTCCCAGTTCAGTAATTATTGATAAAGATGGAAAAATTGCCTTTATTCACGCCGGTTATCGCCCCCAGGATATTGAGACCTTTGAAAAGAAGCTGCATGAGTTACTGGGCAACTGAGCTCGATTAAATAAAGGGGCTTTTCGGTTTTTCGGCCGAAAAGCCCTTTTTTACAGGAAAAAAATGAATATTACTCTTGAATGCATGCCATGTTTTGTTCGTCACACCCTCGAAGTTCTGAAGGAGTTCTCATCAGACGATGAGCTGAATGAAAGAGTTCTTCGCAGGGTTTTGAATCAAATGTCGGAGCTTGATTTTACAATGTCTCCACCGGAATTTGCAGCAGAAATTCATGATTTTATCCGGCTTCAGCTGCAATGCGACGACCCCTATGCAGAAATAAAGCAAAACTCCAATGAGCTTGCCAGGAAATTGACTGAAGAACTGGCAGACCGGGTAAAATGTTCTGTCGATCCTTTCAGGGTCGCGGTATTGTATTCCATCGCCGGGAATATCATTGATTCCGGAGTTTCGGCAAGAACCACATATGATGAAATCGTTAAATCGATTGAAATGGCAGAACTGGAGAAGCCAGCAATAGATGACTATGATAATCTTTTAAGGCTTGCCCAAAAAGCAGAACGCATTCTTGTTCTTGGTGACAATGCCGGGGAAATTTTCTTTGACCGTTTGTTGCTTCAGAACTTTTCCGCAGAAAAAAAGCTTTTTTACGCGGTAAAGCAGGGGGCAATTCTGAATGATGCCACAAAAGAAGATGCCATTGCTGCTGGTCTAGACGACTATGCCCGAATAATTGATAACGGTACCAGATATCCCGGCACCCCGATGAGCAAAGTTTCCGATTCTTTTAAAGCGGTTTTTGCTGCAGCTGACCTTATTATTTCAAAGGGCCAGGCTAATTTTGAAACTTTATCCCATTCACCGGACCCTCGTATTTTTTTTCTGCTGCGGGCAAAATGCGGGGTTATTGCGCGAAAAGCCGGGGTTCCACAGGGAAGTTTTCTTATTTTACAGAACCGAGAAAAAATAGTTTAGATTTTTTATCTTTTTTGTTGACTTGCGGTTCGAGGTTTGATATTATCAATTTTACCCCCAACGGGGGGGCGCACCAAAGCGCCAAGCTCTTTGAGAATAAGATCGAAAGACTTTAAGAATGACGCCAAGCGGGTCTTGTTAAAAACAAGATCCTTTGAGGACATGGCTTTAAGGGCCATGTTTGATTTACGTTGAATCTTGACTATAGATCAACTTCTTTAAAAGTAA
>JBMOKV010000022.1:0-4250 GCA_049325495.1 Candidatus Rifleibacteriota bacterium
AAAGCGACCAGCACGCTTTCCAGTCTTCCAATGTGGGTCAGAAGCAAAAGGCCAAGGTGAACAATCAGAAATGTTGACAGCAGAAAGATGAACGAGCCCTCGATACTCTTTTTCTCTTCTTCAACCCGAAAAACCTTGAAGCCGTATGAAACTCCGATTATGGCAGCCAAAGCGTCGGATACCGACAAAACCATAATCGAAATCAGGTAATACTCGGGCTTTTCCATGTAATTCGTAATGCTGAAAGTCAAATAAATGGCAATCGGGTGAAGAAGGTCACCGGCTGATTTGCGTTTTACTCCGTGAACTGAAGGCAAAAGCCCGAATTTCTTGGTAAAAATCATCAGCGAAACAAATGCTACACATAGACCGAGAATTGTCCAGTGAGAGCGGAAAAGGTATGCAAAACTCAGTGATACAACTCCGCCAGTCAGGTGAACGAATTTTCTTGTGCCTTCTTGAGAACATAGATTGAGACCTCTTAAGATTTCCCCAAGGCCCACAAGTATCAGAAAAACGGCAGCAACTACCAGTGCCGTGCCAAATTCGCTGTCCCAGTGAATCATTATTCTGCCTTAAACCAACTTTTCTTTGATGGTAAATCACTGACATTTCATTTGCAAGCCAGATAAAAACAGGGCATTGATAAAAAATTGGCTTTATCGATGATTATGATATAATTCTTTTCATGGCAATCATCAAGCGATTCAATCTAATCGGGCTGATTTTTTTCCTGCTGGCTTCTAGCTTTTGTTCTGGCGCTTTGTCTGCAAGCCAGGTCGAACTTAGCGCCATAGTTCTGACTTTCGACCCACCGATCATATCTGGAATCAACTATACCGAAGCCCTTTACAGCCGCATGAAAAACCTGGCCGGCAATAAAACCGGCTCAGACAATCTGGCAGCCGTAATCGGGTCCCTGGGGGCGACCTGGATGCTCAGCAGAAATTTAAGTGGAATTCAGCTCGCACTGATTTTTCCTGACAAAAACGACCAGCTACCAACGATTATCGAAAAATACATAGAACAGCTGGGTTCGAATCTGAATGAAACGCCCCTCATTGCCGGACCGATTTCTTTCGCTCAGCACCTGACTGCACGCGACCAGCAATCGTTCATTGCCAATGGAAGAGAAAGAATCAGTCTTTATACCTATGGCATCAGCCTCGACAAATTTTATAACATCAAAAATCTACTTGAAAAGCTCGACTTCCTTTATCCGGCTTCTGCTACCACCAAAACCAGTGAACGCTGGGTTTTGAAAGATTCTTTCCCGGCTGTGGTAAAGATTTTGAACTGGAACGAAATTTCTGCATCATCTTTTTTCAGCGCCAAATATCTAGGCGAAAATTTTCTCAGAAATAATGGCGATTCTGAAAAGATTGAATATGAAATAATTTTCGAACCTGGCATGCTCAAGCTTTTTCTTATCGCCAAAGGCAGCGAAGAAGAGCTTTTTCTCCAGTATCCGCGCATTGAAGAATTTTATAGCAAAATTTCTGAAGCCGGCAAATCCAGCGACTGGGCAACCTATTCACGAACAGCCGGCCAAATTTTGATCGATGACAACCGCGACCTGACAAAGAGCCTGCAACAGAAGGCATGGTTCAAACACTGGCAAAGCAGCTTCAACGAATCTGAAATTAATTTTGTCATACCTGAAGATTCCGGCCTTTTGGTCAATATGCCCTCAGCGGATCGTCATTTTTTCAGCCGTACCGGAAGTCAGTTTCCGCGTATTGTGGCAATCCTCAACGAAGACGGAAAAAATATCAGTGATATTGCCATTAGAATGGCCGCCGAACCCAGAATTATTGATGAAATTGTAAAAACCTTCGACACCGATCAGACCCTTAGCTTTCCGCTAAGCATGAACCGTGAATCGGAACAATACCTTCTGATTCAGTTCCATGCTGCCAATGAAAATGTCAGTCGTTCCATTGCCGGCATTCGAAGCCGAATCCTCAATCATCTTGCACTGAAAAATCTGGTCAATGAGCTGCCATCTGAGCTTTCGGTTTCGATAGCCGCTTCCAGCTCGGTGCCCCCGTTTCTTCTGCGTGGCTGGCTTCAACTTGGCTGGCCGGCAGACCCGGCCAATTATGCATGGCAGCCGGCAAGCATCGAAGATCTGTATGAGCTGCTTGATATTTCCGGCGATGATAAGTCGGCATTCATGCGCAAATGGCTGTTAAAAACCGCCACCGGTCGAGACAAAGCCGAACTGCTTGCCAGGCTTGCTTCAAGAGGATTATTCATCGAATCTTTCGATCCCCAATGATTTTGTAGAAATCTCTGAAGATTATTCTCATTTTTGCCGATAACTGAACCGAACTATACCTTTTTGCCAGTTGTTCAGGAGGCAATATGACCAATAATCGCTCAGGAATACGTGAACTTCAGATCGCCCGGGGATTGATCACCCTGCGTTGGGCCGGCATTCCCTTAATTTTTGCGTTTGGGGTAATCAGCCGAAACTTCCTGGGCATGAGTTTTCAGATTGAGCCAATCTACATTCTGTGCTGTCTGCTTGCCATACTGAACATCTTTTTCACCCTTCATTTCTCTCTTCTGTCACGACAAATGGCCCTTGCCAGAGGCCTTCCGGCTCTGCGAAGGTTTCTCGGCAGCTATTTAACCCGATTCTTTTCAGATATCAAAACCGGTGGTGTTCGGGTCTTAACCATGATCCCTGCAGTTGCCTTCAAAATTACCGGCATTATTTATCTGATGCTTCTTGAAGCACTCAAAGACGTTTCATTCAACCTGTTGTCACTGAATAACGTCATGCATTCACAGGTTATTGGAGACATTACCCTGATAACGCTGCTGGCACGTTATACCGGTACCACTGAGAGTCCGCTTTTCTTTCTCACCGTGGTTCCGGTAACCGTGGCCGGAGCAGTAATGGGATTTAAAGCAGGAGCAGTATATGCTGCTGCCGGAGTTGCCGGCTGGTTTTTAACCAGCATGATGGTGAAATACCAGCTCCTCACCCACATAAAATTCTATTCGCCGGTATTTGGTGATCTTAGTCAATGCGGCGGCTGGATCACTGCCAATTCAATGGTAATGGTTACCGGCTTGAGTGCTGCGGCCTTTCTTGCCCACAAACTCACTTCGGTATTCAAAGAACGAATTTTTTACCTGAATGATCTGCTTTACAAAAGCTCAACCAGGGCCATTTCTTCATCATACACTGCTGAACAGATCCCCGAAGGCTGGTTGATAATCGACCCCGATGGCATCGTCGAAAAAGTGAAAATTGACCGCAATGGATTCCTTCCATCAGATCTCGGCGGCAAAAACCTGCTTGTCGAATTTCCTGAACTCGAACAATATGGAATGGCGTACGTCATTCAATCGGTGGTAACCAGCACTAATCGCCGGACTCTTGAAAAAATCAGGCTCACTTCCCGCGAAGGCACCAAACATTTATTTAATTGCCGGATTTCATCATTTAAAGACAGCGAAAACAATACCAGACTGCTGATAATTTTCGAAGATCGCAGCGAAGAAATATTTTTAAAAAATCAGGTTGAAACCCTGAAAGCCGAAATTTCTGAAGCTCGAACCAGTCTTGAAAAGGTAACCCTCGAAAATCGTGAAAACAAACGTTCTTTTGAAGAAACCCTGAAATGTGCCAATGAGCGGGCAATCGAGATTGAAGTTCTTTCACAGAAACTTAACAACCTCAAAAATATTGAAACCACTCATAACAGCCAGATTTCAAGCCTGATGGCGGAAGTAGCTTCACTAAAAACCGAAAATGACCATTTAACTTCAGAACTTCAGCACAAGCAGATGATTCTCGAAGAAGTCAGCGAAATGATGGCGGTCTGCAATGAAATTGAAGCTTTGACCAATCTGATCGAGCGCAAAGCTCGTGACCTTTTTCAGCTCGACAACTCCTGTCTGCATATTTTCCGTTCAGATGAGTCGGCAAATCGTCTGCATGAAATTCTCGACATAAGAAAAGCTTCTCCTCGCCTGCTCGATATTCCCCGCAAGAACCCCGAGACTCTTGAACCAGTTCTCAACGAAGGGCGCCCCGTAATCATCAATGCCCGCATCACCCCTGAAAAATCTGCTTCAATGGCGATCACGAACGGACCCTTGCAGAGACTGGTGGCCTACATTCCGGTCAGACACCTGGGTAAAACTCTGGGCATGATGATGCTTGAACGCTATGGCAACGAAGAAAACCCTGAAACCATGATAGGCACACTGAGTTACTATCTTAAGCACTG
>JBMOKV010000023.1:0-4246 GCA_049325495.1 Candidatus Rifleibacteriota bacterium
CAAATGCACAGATCAAAGGAGTAAGTTCGTGAACTTCAAAAGAATCGTTTGGCTTATCGCTGCAGGAGCACTGATGCTGCTTCCATTTCTGACCACCGGCTGCGGCACCGACGACACCGAAGCCGACCAGACCACCGGGATCCACACTATCGGCCCGGGCAATATCGAAATGGTCGAGAATATGCCGAAAAAGACCTGATATAGAAGCCAGAGTCATGCAGTCATGAAAAAAAACATTAACCAAAACACGCAAGCCCAGAAGCGTATCGAAGAAGCACTTGCAAACACCTTTGCTGCAATGGCCGACCTCAGCGACTTTTTCAACTCTCTGCGCAAAAACTGAAATAGAATTTCCCCCCCCCTGAAAACGAGCCGCAGTGCTGCCCCGGCAGCCTGCGGCTGGTTTTTTTATACAATTGTCGCAGATATACACCCCCAAATTTTCACCTTTTTTCCATGACAGAAACATTCATCATGAAGTTCAAAGCCTCTTTTAATCAGCAGGGTGTTAGTGATAGAATGATGGTCTATGAAAAAAAACAAGTTAAAGTATATGCTGACCACTTTTGGCTGCCAGATGAATCTGGCGGATGCACAGCGCATTCACGGAATTCTCACGCGTCTGGGTTATGAAGAAACCCAGAAAGAAGATGAAGCGGGCCTGATTCTTTTCAATACCTGCTGTGTCAGGCAACATGCTGAACAGCGACTGATCGGGCGAGTACAGGCCCTGGTAAATGAAAAGAAAAAACGTCCTGACCTGTTAATCGGCATCGCAGGCTGCATGGCCCAGAATCGTCAAGGCGAAATGCTCGACCTGCTTCCTCTGGCTGATCTGGTTTTCGGCCCCAATGATATCGAACAGTTGCCGCTTTTACTGCAGCGGGCCCGAAACGAAAAAACCCTGGGTAATTTTACCGGTAAAGGCTCTTTCGATGGCGAGTCGGCCGATGGAATAATTCTTGACCGCCCCTTCTCCGCCATGGTCAATATAGTGCGCGGCTGCACAAATTTCTGTTCATACTGCATTGTTCCCTATGTGCGTGGCCCGGAAATCAGCCGTCCTCTCGAAGAACTTACTGATTTCGTAAAAGAACTGGCTTCCCGTGGTGTAACTGAAATTACGGTTCTGGGCCAGAATGTAAACGTGTATGGCAAAGATATTGGCCTGAACGAAGGCTTTGCGCAGCTGCTTGAAGAAATCGAAAAAATAGATGGCATCAGATGGGTGCGTTTCATGACCTCCCATCCCCGTGATTTTTCGGAAAATGCAATCAAGCGGATTTCTGCCCTCAGCAAGGTTTGTGAACAGTATCATCTGCCGGTTCAGGCTGGTTCAAATAAAATTTTGAAGGCGATGAAAAGGGGCTACAACCGCGAACGATATCTTGAGCTGATCGATCAGGTTCGGGCCAACGTTAAAAACGTCTGTTTGAGTACCGACATCATTTGCGGATTTCCAGGTGAGACTGAAGAAGATTTTGAACAAACCCTTGATCTGATAAGAAGAGTTCGCTATGAATCGGCTTTCATGTATTACTATTCACCGCGAGAAGGAACCGAGGCGGCAGGCCTGCCAGAACAAATTCCAGAAGAAATTCGAAAAGATCGACTGGCGCGTCTGATCAGCCTTCAAAACAACATCAGCCTGGAAGAAAGTCAGAAACTTCTGCACCGGGAATTTGAGGTTCTTGTGGATACAGTTTCAGCGCGAAAAGACAGCAATGTTGCAGGAAAAACGAGGTCAGGCAGAGTAATAGATTTTGTTGGGTCAACGAGCCTTATCGGGTCTTATGTTAAAGTCAGGGTCGACAAAGCCAGAATCTGGACTTTATCTGGCACCATGATCGGGAGATCCGACCCATGACCATTCTGCTTCACAGCTGTTGCGGCCCTTGTCTTGGCGGTTCTATCGATATTCTCAAACAAAATATTGAAAATGAAAACATCGATGCGTTCTGGTTCAACCCCAACATTCACCCCTATCTTGAATATCGCGAGCGCCTGCTTTCATTTGTGAAGCTTTGTTCTGCCCTTAATTTGAAAGCAATTTATGGCCCGGTTGAATATGGGCTCGAGTATTTTCTACAAAAACTGAATGGCAAACATGGCGAAGAGCGCTGCGCCCAATGTTACCGCATGCGTTTCGAAGATGCTGCCCGCACGGCGGTCAGACTCAATTACCGGGCCTTTACCACGACTCTGCTGGTTTCACCTTATCAGCAGCATGAATTGATCAAAGAAGTGGGCACGATAACCGCCAGAGAATTCGGCACTGAGTTTTTCTACATTGATTTCCGGCCAGGCTTCAAAAATACTCACGAAGCAGCAAAATCCCATGAGCTTTATAAGCAAAAATACTGCGGCTGTATTTTCAGCGAGTTTGACCGCTACAAAAACGACAAGAAACACGCATTACCACCCTTGAATTTTTTCTAAATCCGTACCCGATGGTCTTCGTTAAAACCTGTAAAAGCATAATGAGGCAAAGAATTTGAAAAAGCGTGCAAAACAATTGAATTTTCTGAAGATCGTGATGAAACTGGCCATTTTTATGGCTGTGATCATTACGACCACTGTTTCAGCCGCCCCCGGAAAACCCCGGGAGTCGGAACCGATTCTGCGGGTAAAAATCGGTGGCAGGCATCAGAAAATCAGCATTACGCTGCCTGGTGATGGTGAAATTCTTAATCACAAAGGCCGCAAAGTAAGAAGCATCAAAGGAAAAAGCAGTTTCACCTGGGCAATCGACTCAGGCAAGCGAAAAAAGAAAGTCGAGCACCTCAACGAAATTCTGACCTTTGCGGGCAGGAAAAATCAGGTAACTTTCAATGGCAAAACCTACCGGGGCCGCCTACAGGTGAAATTTACCTCAACCGGAGCTGTGGCGGTAAACCATGTTGGGATAGAGGACTACCTCAGGGGGGTGGTCGGCAGTGAAATGGGTTCTTTGTCTCCTGCTGAGTCATTGAAGGCCCAGACGGTAATCGCACGAACCTATGCCTATTCGAACCGGGGCAAACATGGCAGTGAAGAAGCAGATGTGTGCGACTCAACCCATTGTCAGGTCTATCAGGGAGTTTCCGCAGAACGGGAAAGCATCAACAAAGCGGTTGATGGCAC
Organism: Candidatus Rifleibacteriota bacterium; assembly: GCA_049325495.1. Taxonomy (GTDB): domain Bacteria; phylum Muiribacteriota; class Ozemobacteria; order Ozemobacterales; family Ozemobacteraceae; genus DYKG01. The sequence goes on from JBMOKV010000023.1 coordinate 3,124, forward strand.
CCGCGGCATCATCATGATATCAGAAGGAAAACCGATTCAAACCCTTTATCATGCGACCTGCGGTGGCATGACGTCAGATAACGACAAGGTTTTCGGCGGTTCTCCATGCAGTTATCTCAGACGGGTCAAATGCCCGTTCTGCAAAGACGGTGCCCATTTCCGCTGGGTTAAAACTCTCAACCTCAATGATTTTAAATCGGCAATGGCAAAAGAAAACATTCATTTCAATCATCTGCTTGATTTTGGTTACGAGGCTCCCGGGCTTATGGACAGGGTTGACAAGGTTTTTCTCATGACTGACAAGGGTGAATTTTCAGTAAAGGGAACAACCTTTCGCCGCCTTTTCGATCTTAAAAGCACAACGTTCACCCTGGGAAACCGGAAGAACGTCAAAGCCATTATTTCAGCTGCTGCCCAGGTAGAAACAGCGCCTGAGTCAAATTCCACCGGAACCCAGTTAGTTCTGACCGGTCTGGGCGAAACTGCAACCGACGGCCCGGCTCAGCTTATCATTCAAACTTCAAAGGGCCTGAAAAGGGTTGCCCGCCCGGAAGAAGGCTGGCAAACGGTTGTGTGTCGCCGGGTCACCAAAGTGGAGCCTGCCGAGTCGGTTCCGCTCAGTCGCAATGAAATGCCCAGATCCGGTGCCAGTGGGCGAATCGAAAAAATTGAAATTTTTGGACGGGGCTATGGTCATCAGGTCGGGCTTTGCCAGTCTGGGACGATAGCGCTTGGCAAACGCAACTGGTCATATCGGCAGATCCTGCCGTTTTACTATGCCAACGTTGCCCTTAGACAACTTGGCTACTGAAAAACCGAGAAAAAATGGAGTAAAATAAAAAATAGCCTTAACATTGAGTTAAAATGAGTCGATAGAAAACTGACATTCTATAAATTGTCAGCATCAACGGAATGAACTTCCGGACTGAATTGGAGGAAAGAGCGTATGGGTTTGTTCACCTTTGGGGCAAGCAATACGGCCATTGGTATCGACATTGGTACTTCTGCCGTAAAAGTTGTCCAGCTCAAAAAAACTCCTTCTGGTCCTGAACTGATCAACTACGGCATGCTGCCCCTTCCACCAGATGCAATGGTGGAAGGCTCGGTAGGCGACCCGCAATCA
>JBMOKV010000024.1:0-4242 GCA_049325495.1 Candidatus Rifleibacteriota bacterium
CTGCGTTCGACATATTGACATGAAAAATAAGTAGTGATAAATTAACCTTCTTCACTTTTTTAAAGGGATCAAAGAGGAATGAACCGAAAATTTGCCAATTCATCGCCTTGTACGGAATTCATACTCTTTTCACCCATTTAAGCGAGGGGCAATTCTGACCATCCCCCCGCATCTGATGCGGGGTTTATTTTTTTTGAAACATAACGAGGTTAAAATGAACGAACAGGAAAGAAAAATCGAAGAAAAGAATGACGAAAAGGAAATGCTTACTATTGTCATCAATGATGGCAGCTCCCACAAACTGCCGCATGGCCGCCCGATCAGCGATCTGGTAGACAAAATACCCGTACAGGGCGACTTGCCTTATATCTGCGCCAGAGTTCAAAACGATATTCTCAGTCTCGATTTTGTTCCTGAAATGGATTGTAAAGTCGAATTTCTCAATTATCGCTCGCCCCATGGCAAAGAATGTTACCGCCGCAGCCTGACTTTTGTTCTGGCCCGCGCAATCATGGAACTCTACCGTAACGCACGACTCTCGATCGATCACTCGATCGGCAACGGCTTCTACTACGATCTTTTCACCGATGTTCCGGTTTCAGAAAAAATCCTCAGCTATATCAAGACCAAAATGCATGAAATCATCGAAAAGAACGAGGGTTTCGGCAAGAAAACCATGACCAGACCTGAAGCCATTGCGCTGCTCAATCGCGAAGGCTACCCGGAAAAAGCTCGCCTGCTCAAGAATTTGAACACCGACAAAGTCGGCATCGTATCCTGCTGGAAATACATCGACCTCGATTTCGGCCCGATGGTGCCCTCAACCGGCTATCTCAAAGTTTTCGATCTCAAGCAGTATGCACAGGGTTTCGTTCTTCTTTTCCCCGATACCGACAACCCTTCGATTCCATCTGAAGTTCGCCGCCAGCCCAAAATTTTCCAGGCTTATCGCGAAAGTAAAAACTGGGGCAAGATTCTTGAAGTCAACAATGTGGGCCGTCTGAACGAGATAATCAAGGACAAAACCGTTTCAGACTTCATTAAAACCGCTGAAGCCCTTCATTCAAAGAAAATTCAGGAAATCGCCGACGAAATTACCCGCCGCCATTCGTGCCGCATCGTTTTGATTGCCGGCCCGTCAAGCTCCGGGAAAACCACTTTCAGCAAAAGACTGTGTACCCACCTGAAAGTTAATGGCCTGCGCCCGGTAACCCTCTCGCTCGACAACTATTTCCTCGATCGCGCACACACCCCCCGCGATGAAAACGGCGATTACGATTTCGAATCGATCTATGCCCTCGATCTTGAACTTTTCAATGAACATTTGAAAGCACTGCTCGATGGACATACCGTGCAGATTCCCGAATTCGATTTCCATACCGGTCATCGCAAAACCGAAACTGACCCCTTGCGCATAAATGAAGATCAGATCATTATCATCGAAGGAATTCACGGGCTGAACGATGAACTGACCAGCTCAATTCCGTCGAGCTGCAAATTCAAAATTTACATCAGCGCCCTTACCCAGCTGGTAATCGATGACTACAACCGTATCGCGACCACCGATACCCGCCTGATCCGCCGCACGGTTCGCGACAGCAAATATCGCGGTTATTCTGCAGAAGAAACGATCAATCGCTGGGGTTCGGTCCGCCGTGGCGAAGAACGCAACATCTTCCCGTTCCAGGAATGCGCCGACATGGTTTTCAACTCTGCGGTGCCCTATGAATGGGCGGTTCTCAGACCCCTCGCCGAGTCACTGTTTCTGGATATTCAGCCGGAAAGCCCTGCTTACCCGCTGGCCAGAAAAATACTCAAAACCCTGTCCTTCTTCTCGCCCCTCGATCCCAAAGAAGTTCCCCCGACCTCGATTCTGCGCGAATTCATCGGCGGCAGCTCCTTCCAGTACTGATCCATGTCGGCAAAATCCGGAAAAATCCAGTTAAAACCTCTCCTGGAAAAAGTTTTAACTGATTTTCCTCCGGTTAAGCGTGTAGCAAACGACCCTGTTCAATTTCCGCGAAGACTCTTTGAACAGGGTCGTTCTTCTGCCGAGATAGAAGCATCGGCACTGCTGGCCGCCATGCTGGCCTATGGTTCGGCAAAACAGTTCATCAAAAAAATTGATGAAATCATGACCAACTGCAAATGGAAGTATCTCGACCTCATCCAGAGCCGCATTTCGATAAGCTGGCCTGCTTATCGGCTCAGCACCGCAGAAGAAATTAAAACCCTGGCGATGGCATCAGGCAACATCATAAAAAAGCACGGCAGCCTCAAGAAAATTTTCCTCAGAGGTTATCGCAAGGGTTCGATCAAAGAAGGGCTCATCGAGCTCAACCTTGAATTGAATCTTGAATGCACCGCCATCGCAGGCAAAATCAGCCGTGGTCTGCGGCATCTTCTGCCAGACCCTGCTTCTGGCGGGTGCGCCAAACGCTGGCACATGTTTCTGCGCTGGATGGTGCGCCCCGATGATGGCGTTGACATGCACCTCTGGCCCGAGATCAACCCTGCACATCTGTTGATTCCCCTTGACCGTCACATCAGTCGAATCGCACGCAATCTTGGTCTGACCAGTCGCAAAGCCGACGACTGGAAAACCGCCGAAGAAATTTCTGCAAGCCTGCGTCAGTTTGATCCAGATGATCCGATAAAATATGACTTTTCGCTTTGCCACCTGGGTATCGGCGGGCAGTGCACCCACGGAAAAAACCCGGAACTCTGCACTGGCTGCCTGCTCAAAACAGCCTGCAGCGCTTTCAGGGGCAGCAACTTGACCAGAAGCGAAAAATAAGGTTTAATGCCAGAAAAATACAGGAGCCGAACATGTTAGATCTCGAAAAATTCTTCAGCCGCATCGCCGAATTTCCATGCCCAGAGCTGTTTGCCAAAGAACTTGAGGGTTTTGTTACCCTTGAAAACATCTGGGATATTTTAAAGCGAATCCAGAAAGGCTTTGTCGGACCGAGAGTCAAGCCCGAGATTCTTGGGAAGGTTGAGCCCGGCGCAATTCTCGAGGGAAACGACATTTATATAGGCAAAGGTTCCGTGGTGCAGGCCGGTGCCCTGATCAGCGGCCCCACCATTATCGGAGAGAATGTCGAAATCCGACATTGTGCATACGTCAGAGGCAATGTCATTATTGGAAACGACGCGGTGGTAGGCCATTGCACTGAAATCGTAAGATCAGTCATGCTGCCCGGAGCCAAAGCACCCCATTTCAATTATGTGGGCGATTCTATTCTCGGGACTGGAGTGAACCTTGGGGCCGGAACCAAACTTTCGAACCTGAAAAATGATGGTAGCAACGTAAAGACGAAAATTGACGAACTGGTTATCGACACCGGAGTCCGCAAATTTGGGGCGATTCTTGGCGACAACTGTCTGCTGGGCTGCAATTCTGTAACCAACCCCGGAACCATTCTCGGCAGCAACTGTCGTGTCTATCCCTGTGCCGTGGTCAACGGTTACCACCCTGCAGGCAGCATTATCAAGCTGAGACAAAACCTGGTCAACGTTATTTCAGAAAAAGTTTAAACAAACGTTTGATTAATACTCAATGCCGGGGCGGGCCTTAACTCCCCGGTCAAAGTAGTGCTTGTGTTTGGTCATGCTGGTAACCAGGTCAGCATGTTCCAGAAGCTCTTTGTCGTGGCAGCGCCCGGTAAGTACCAGTTCCATGCTTTCCGGGGTCATTTCCATCAGCTCGATGAGCTCTTCCTTTTTCAGCAGTTTCACCGAACAGCTGGTCAGGGCTTCGTCGAGCACCAACAGATCGTAAGCGCACTCATGAAGATATTTTTTGGCCAGAGCTAAGCCTCTTTGAGCCTCCTGAAAGTCTTCATCAAGATTGCCAAACCTGAAAGTGCCATCAGGCTTCATTCTTTCGAGCCCGGTAATGTGATAATCGATGCCAAGCCGGTCGAGAACCACCAGCTCATTATGGCGATAGGTCTCACTGCCCTTGTCGAAGAAAATGATCCCTACCCTGCGGCCGGCACCAAAAGCTCTGATCAGCAGACCGATCGCCGCCGTCGTCTTCCCTTTACCATCGCCCGTGTAGGCATGAATCATATAATTTTCCTAAAAGTTGATATCGAACTCTTCACCGAACAGGGGGTCTTCATCAACCGCCGGTGCAACGCTGGTCTTTGCAGGCTTGGGCTGAACCTCGGGTTTCTTCTTCGCCGGTTCGGGAGTGCCGAAGTCGGGAAAAAAGTCGTCATCTTTTGCTTTCGC
>JBMOKV010000025.1:0-4232 GCA_049325495.1 Candidatus Rifleibacteriota bacterium
AAAGAAGACCGATTTTTCCGAATACCTGCGTCTGTCGCAAAATTCTCAGATAGCTGCCGTCTGCTGGTCAGGTGAAGAGCTTCCACCGAGAATTCATGAGCAGGAGATCATCGAGCCTTTCAGACGCCAGTTTTCCGGCAGGTTTTCCCGCTCAAGGTTCAGTATCAAGGCGGTTGATCGTCCAAAAGATTCGTACGATTATCTTCTTCTGTTTTTTAACTGACAAAAAGTTAAAACTACTGTAAAAGCAGCGGTCAATATGATAAGATTAGCCGCATGAACCAACTTAAATTGTCGGCTCTTGCTTTGCTGTTTCTGGCTTTCTTCGTCGATTCTATCTTTGCTCAGGCGGCTTTTCTCATGGGCGAAGATGTTTTGCACCCCTCGGGTCTGGTGCTTACGGTGAATGAAGTCAGCAGACGCGAATTCACCGGTGGACTCGGCGCCAAGGCCAAGCAGGATGAAATAAGAATCAACCTCACCATTGTAAATACTGGCGTAAAAACTTTTCGGGTAGAGCCCCTTGAAGAATTCAGTCTTGAATTGAGCCGGTCGTTCAAGCAGGTTGCCGATCCAGATAGAAAGGCCACCGACAAGCCATTCAGCATTTTTCCCTCGACTCAATCGAGAGTTGATCTTTATTTTAAAGTCCCAGCTGATGACAAATATGAGCCGGTTCTGGTTTTCAATCTTGAAGATTCTGAAGTAAAGGTTTATTGCTCGCGCGAACTTGAGCAGCTTGCGCAGAAAAGTGGTTCTCAGAGCCTGAACGTCGAAGATGCGGTGACTCTGGCGCGTTTCTATGTCGACGCCGGCCGATATTCTTCAGCCCATGGAATTCTCGAGCGGGCTTTGCAGTCAGATCCGGGTAACAACCAGCTGCTGATACTGATGGCAGCGGTTCATGAAGCAAACGATGATAGACAGGCTGCTGCCGAATGTCTCGATCGCATCAATCCCTCGCAGATTACAACTTTTGATGAAGCTGCGGCGCTTGCACGACAGGGGCTGAACCTGGGTCATTACCGCCTGAGTATTGCGGTTCTGGAGCCTTATGAACTGATTAACAAGCTCGATGCCAAAAATCGAATATTGCTTGCCCGAGCTTATTATTATGAAGATGATCTGAACCGGGCGGAAAAAATATTGCAGCAGCTGGTAAGCGAATCGAGCGAAGACAGGGTGGTTTACTTCACTCTGGGCAACATTCGCGACCGTCGGGAGCAGACGAGCGAAGCGATAGAGCTCTGGGAAAAAGCGATCAGCATCGATTCTGATTATTTTGAAGCTTATTACAACATCGGCGTTGGCTATTACAAGCAGCAAAAGATCGATAAAGCAAGAGAATACTGGCAGAAGGTTCTTACCCTCAACCCCGATTCAGAAATTCTCAGGGCAGTTGAAGATGCCCTGACGGCGACAGCCTATTAAAACAGGAGATACACAACATGGCTAAGAAAAGATTGGTCAGCGGCATGCGCACCACCGGGTCTTTGCACCTGGGGCACCTTGAAGGAACTCTGAAAAACTGGGTCAGCCTGCAGGATGAATATGACTGCTTTTTCTTTGCCGCAGTCTGGCATGCTTTTACCGATCGCCTCAAGATCGAAGACCTGCCTGAAGTTATCGATGAAATGATCGTTGACTGGCTCAGTGTCGGCATCGACCCTGAAAGATCTGTAATTTTCAGGCAGTCAGCCATGCACGAACATGCAGAATTGTGCACGATTCTCTGCAATATGACGCCGCTGGGCTGGTTGGAAAGATGCCCGACCTTCAAGGATGAAGTGCGCGATGACGAAGCCAGATCAAGGGTTTCACTCGGCAAACTGATGTACCCGGTTCTTCAAACCGCAGACATCGCCGCTTATAAGGGCGAAGTTGTTCCAGTGGGCAAGGACCAGATTCCCCATCTTGAACTTTCGCGGGAAATAATCAGGCGTTTCAACGGTCAATACGGTGAAATTCTTCTTGAGCCTGAAGCACGTCTTTCTGCCGTTCCCATGCTGCTTGGCATCGACAAGCGCAAAATGAGCAAATCCTACGACAATGGCATATATCTCCGCGAAACCGCCGAATCGCTCAAGCAGAAGATTCAGATGATGATTACCGATCCGCAGCGGGTAAAGCGCAATGATCCCGGTGACCCTGAAGTCTGCACGGTTTATGCCTATCATAAAATTTACACTTCCGATCGCCTCGAAGAAATCGGTCAGGGTTGTCGAACTGCCGGAATCGGCTGTCGTGACTGCAAAATGATTCTTTTTGACCGACTCAATCAAATGCTTGAGCCAATGCGCCAGAAAAGAGCCGAAATCGAGGCCCGGCCCGGTTATATAAAAGAAGTTCTTGCCGCCGGCGAAGAAAAAGCACATCGAATTGCCGGTCAGACCATCGATGAAATCAGAAAGGCAATGGGCTTTCTTTCAAGATAGTCCCTGACGGCAATTATGAGCAGTTATCAGGTAAAACTTCCGGTTTTTGAAGGCCCCTTCGATCTTCTTTATCACCTGATCGAAGAGCAGCGCCTGAATATTTACGATATCCCCATCGCCCGGATTGCCGCCCAGTATCTTGAATACCTTCAAATGATGGAAATTCTCGATATGGAAGTCGCTTCGGGATTTCTGGTCATGGCCGCAACCCTTCTCGAAATCAAGTCGAAGATGCTGTTGCCCAGTGAAAAGCCTGAAGAAATTCATACCGGCGATGAAGAGATCGACCAGGTCTATTTCGAAGAAGATGCTAGAACCCACCTGGTTGAGCAGTTGCTTGAATACAAACGATTCAAAATGATGTCGCTGCAACTGCGTGAAATGGAACGCAACGCATCGCGAATTTTCACCCGATCTGCCGATTTTGAGAGGCAACCTGAGGAAATTCTCGAAGTTAACATTGGTGCAAATGAACTTTTGAATATTTATCATGGTCTGATCAGAAGGCGAACCAACCCGCCAATTCACCGGGTAATTCTTGAAAAGATCGGCATCATGGAACGGATAAACGAAATTCGCGGGTTACTGAAAAAAATCAAAGGCGAAGTTACATTCGGCGATCTGGTTAAAGATCGCAAGAACCGTTATGAAGTGGTTCTTTCATTCATGGCAATTCTTGAGATGGCCAAAAATGGCGAACTCGATATTGACCAGCAGGATAACTTCCAGCCAATCGTATTGCAGAAATTGAGAACCAGCAAAAAAAGAGAAAATCAGATTGACGGCAATGCCATCGAGCTTGAGCCCGCAGCCTGACCGGAGTTAACATGGAAAACCAGGATAATTTTCAACAGCAGTCTATTCCCGGCCTCGTAGAAGAATCTCCAGCCCCGGAAGTTCGGCCCGAACCTGAATTTTCAGTGTTGTGCGCCGCTCTTGACGGTCTTCTGCTGATTCATAACAAGCCCCTCGGTATTGAGAAGCTGGCACAGCTTCTTGGGGTAACTGCCGAAAGAGCTCTCGAAGTAGTGCATGCGAGAAAACAGGCCTACGACGATGACGCCCTTTCCGGTCTGCAGATCGTTATTCTTGAAAATGGGGTGCAGCTGGCCACCAAAGCCAGGGTTTCAGAATTCATTCAGCGCCTCGATGGGCAGAAGCTTGTCAGTCTATCTTTGCCCGCCCTTGAAACTCTGTCGGTTATCGCTTTCAAACAACCGATTACCAGGGCTGAAATAGATGCAATAAGGGGCGTGAACTGCGACGGAGTTATCGCAACGCTGCTTGAAAAAAAGCTGATTTACGTTTCGGGCGAAAAACCGGTTCTTGGCAGACCGCGGCTTTATTCGACAACCCAGGATTTTCTCTACTATTTTGGCATGCAGAGTCTCAAGGAACTGCCGATTCCTTCTCTCGATGTGCCTGAATCTCTTACTCCTGAAGGGCAAAAAGCTGAAAACCAGCAGGAAACAAGACAAAGTGAGAAAGATTTCAACCAAAGTCAGGGACTTGTGCCGATAATAGATGAAGATAATTCCAAGGAAGCGGAGACCCATATTGAGCCCATATCTGACCAGAACCCTTGAAAACGGCGTTAGAGTTATTGCAGAAAAATTTGATACGGTTCAAAGCGTTTCAATAGGTTTTTTCTTCAAGACTGGCGTTCTTTACGAGCCCGAAGAAATGCAGGGCGTTTCCCATTTCATTGAACACATGATGTTCAAAGGTACGGCACGTCGGTCGGCCCAGCAGATTGCCCGTGAGTTCGATCGTATCGGTGGTTATCTGAACGCATTC
>JBMOKV010000026.1:0-4229 GCA_049325495.1 Candidatus Rifleibacteriota bacterium
TGACAATGGTAGCGGTTCTGCAGGCGTAATCGCTCTGGCACGCATGCTCAAAAAATCAGGCCTGCAGCCTGCAGCTACCATAAAATTCGTTCTTTTCCTCGGAGAAGAACAGGGGCTTTATGGTTCAAAAGGCTATGTAAAGATGCTTTCTGCTGAAGAAAAAAAGCAGATCAAAGCCGTTTTAAACCTCGACATGATCGGGTTTGACGCAGTTGCCCCCCTTTCGATTATGATCGAAACCAATTCATTCAACCGACCGATGGTTGAAAAAATGCAGGAACTGGCAGAAAAATATGCGGAATTTTCGATTCGCACCAGCTTTAACGCCTGGGGCTCAGATCATGCTCCATTTCTGCAGCAGAAGATTCCCGCCGTTCTAACAATTGAATCTGAATACTCAAGCAATCCCAACTACCATCAGGTTACCGATCTCATTGAAAGCATCAATCCCGACCTGTGTGCCAATATTCTGCGGCTCAATGCGGCAACCCTGTATTTCTACGCCCTGGGTCAGAACCCCTGAATCTTGTTGAATGGCAGAAGATCACAGCTTTAACGACAGTATCACAAGCATTAACCAGTTGAAAAAACTGGTTAATGCTTTTATTGACGAAAGAAAATGGGACCGGTTTCACACCCCGAAAAACATTGCAGTCTCGGTTGTCCTTGAAGCCGCCGAGCTGCTTGAGCATTTTCAATGGTCACCCCCAGCCCCCGAAGAAATAGATGGCGAAAAAAAACGTGAGATTTCTGAAGAACTCGCTGACGTAATGGCCTATCTATTAAGTCTTGCCAATGTACTTGAAATTGACGTATCCTCTGCGATGGCTGCAAAAATGCAGAAAAACCGAAAAAAATATCCGGTTGAAAAATTCAATGGAAACTGGGAAAAATCGGAAGTCTGAGAAGTCGAAAGCATGAAAGAATTTATCTGGTCATGGATTTTCTGGGGATCACTGGTGTTCTGTACCCTTCTTTCAACCAGCCTGATCATTGCCTACTGGCTTTATTCGACAGCTCCCGGCAACCCGCATACTCCTATTTTTGCCTCAGGTTTTGGCTTCAGCATGGGATTTTTCGGCCTTGGTGCCCTTCTGGTATTTGCTTTTGACCGGTTTTCCAAAAAAAACCTGATCTTTAAAGAAGTAGAAAACGAATTTTTCAACAAAGTAATCAAGGAAATGCCCTTCTTTTTCTTTGCCGTGCTCTATTTCTTCAGCCTGTCGGTATATATGGGAATGTTTCTGATGGTTCTTTCATATATCGAGACAGCCTGCACCTGATCCTATGGGAAGAAAGCTACGCCGCATATTTCGGAAATTCGATTCTTACCAGTTATTGTCAATTCTTCTTCTGATCTTTCTATTGTGGTTTTCTATCGATATTCGCCCCTCAGAAATCCGCATTGGAATAATATTGCCATTGAGTGGCTCCAACTCGACCCGTGCCGCATCCCATGAGCGCGGAATAAGGCTTGCAGCGGAACATGTCAACAAAAGTGGAGGCATAAACGGTAGAAAACTGACTCTGATATCGCGCAACAATGACGATAATCAGGCCCAAACGGCAATCAGTGTAAGAGATCTGATTTATGAAGATCAGGTTACAGCAGTGGTTGGGGGCATTAGTCCCATAAATACAAGAATCATTCAACAATATTGCGAAAAGGCACAGGTTCCTTTTTTGACCGGCCTTTGCACTCATCATGAGCTTACCGAAAACAGCAGTAATTATACTTTCAGAAGCATTACCGACGACAAAAAGCAGTTTGAAGCGATTTGCGAATTCTCTACCCGGCGCTTTCAGGCTAGAAAACCGGCCCTGATTTTTGATTCAGCGCTGTTTGGCCAGGAAAGCGCTCAAAAATTCATTGAAGCTGCACTGAAAAACGGTCAACAGGTTGTTGCGGCAGTTTCATACACTCCTGGAATAATTAACTTCCGCAAACAGCTTGAGACTTTAAAAGCCACGAACCCCGACGCACTGGTAATCATTGCGCCATCCCTTGAATCCGCCCTGATTTTGAGGCAGGCCCGTGAAAACAGGTTTTTGAAACCGATTCTCGGAGTTAACCCTTTTTCATCGCACGAGTTCATTGACTATGCAGGCATCTATTCTGAAAGCACCATCTGCACCCTGCCGTTCAACCCGCGAATGGGTGGTCAGCGTGCCGATTATTTCCTCTCGGAATTTCTTGAAAAATTCGGGGTAGCCGCCGATGCTGACGCCGCATTGGGTTATGAGGCCATAATGCTGCTGGCTCTGGCCCTGAAAGCCGGCGAATATGACCGCCAGATGGTCAGAAATTATCTTGCCTCAATGCATGGCTGGGAAAGCATTACCGGGTCTGGCGGCTTTGACCAGAGCGGCAATCAGGTCAGACCTGCGGAAGTCGCAATAATTAAAGATCGCCAGAAAGTTCCGGTCAATCTGGAGGAATTGTTTTGACCAGCAAACCCGGAAACTATTCCCATCTCATCTTCTGGCTGACCATAATTGTTATAACCGCATCAGCATTCTTTTTCAGCGATCCACCCAGCCAGCCCCCCGCATCCTCGTCCCCCACCAGAGCCACCATTGCCGACTCTACTGAGGCTCGCTCAGACACTTCGGTCGCCAGCCGAAAAATCAGTAATGATGGGCAAAACGACAAGGGAAGCATCGCTATTCCTTTCAGCCCGATGATAGCCTGTTCCCAGGTCAACGATCTGGTCGTGGACAGTCGTGGAACCCTGTGGATTGCCACAGAGAACGGCCTGAACGCACTGAATAATGGTGAAATGAAAGAATTCAGCGAAGGCAAAGGCACCTTCCCTGCCCCTCAGGCCGAATGCCTGGCGTATGATGGACAAAAACTCTGGGTTGGTACTCTGTTTGGTCTTTTTTCCATGACAAGATCCGGTCGCATAGAAAAACACACGGCAATTGATGCGCCTGGTGGAGATTTCATTCTGGACCTGAACTGGGACGGCATCTCCCTCTGGGTTGCCACCCATGCCGGAGCTGCCTTCATGGAAAAAGAAGGAAAATTTACCCTGATTGACCAGCAGGTAAGCAATGGCGGGCTGAGAAGCAACTGGTGCCAGAACATCATGAAATTTTCTGCCTGGTTCGTGGCAGCCCACGACAATGGCATAAGTTTCTGGAACACCGGCTTCAAAGCAGCAAACCCGGAATTCTGGAAAAACATTGACAGTGGCCGATCGGGAATAATCAGACCGGTAAACGACATGACTTTCGATGGCCGCCATATCTGGATAGCCACTTCGAGAGGAGTGCTGTATCTTACCACTCCGCTTGAAAAACTGTTTTCTGAATCGGTTTCTAATTTTGTTAATTACACCACGGTTCACGGGCTTCCCGACAACCGCATCAATGCCATCGTTGCCCATCGTGGCGCAGTCTGGCTTGGCACCAGCAATGGTCTCGCAAGAATCAGCGAAGACAAAATTCAAACGATCGTTCCAAAAGATGGGGAGGCAACCCCGAAAATTCTTGCTCTGGCGGCAAGCGGCGACATTCTCTGGCTGGGAACCGACCGTGGCGTTCAATTTGTAAATACGGCAATGGTGCAATAATGGTTAATCTTCAGATAATCGAAGAAATAGAAAGTCTGAGAGACGAAATCAGGCGGCACGAACATCTGTATTTTGTCAAAGCGGCCCCCGAAATTTCTGACCGTGAATTCGACACGCTGATGCACCAGTTGATCGAAATGGAAAAACAATATCCCGAGCTGATCACCCCAGATTCCCCCACCCAAAGGGTTGGCGAAGCGGTAACTTCGTTCAACACCGTTACACACCGGGTTCCGATGATGAGTATTGAAAATTCCTATTCACTCAACGATATCGCCGACTGGCTTGGGCGCATCGAAAAACTGGCAGGCCGCAGCGTTTTTCCGGTAGTGGCCGAATTGAAAATCGATGGGGTTTCAGGCTCTTTTCATTATCAAAATGGTCATTTGAAAGCCGCGGCAACACGCGGAAACGGCGTCGAAGGCGACCTGGTCAGCGAAAATGTTAAAACCGTAAGAAGCCTTCCGTTAAGCATTTCGTCACCTCTCGACATGGATATTCGGGGCGAAATCTACACTCCCCGCTCGATGCTGGAAAAGTTGAACCAGGAGAGGATTGCCGAAGGTGAAGAGCCTTTCAAGAATTGCCGCAATCTGACCGCGGGAACGATTAAATCGCTGGACCCGGCCGTAGCCGCATCAAGAGGCCTGC
>JBMOKV010000027.1:0-4227 GCA_049325495.1 Candidatus Rifleibacteriota bacterium
CCCCAGCCGATGCCGAAGCCAAGTCGCATGGCGTCGAAAATTTTGGGAAGCGCGATGGGCAACAGAATGTTGTTGAGAATCTGAAACTTTCTTGCCCCGAGAGTAAGGCCGGTTTGCAGATAAACGTTGTCGACCTCTTCAAGTGCTTTTACAAAAAGCGGCAGCAGATAAATGGCGAAGCCAAGGGCGAGAAACATGATTTTCTGCTGTTCAGTTGTGCCAAAGAGAACCATGGTCAGGGGTACCAGTGCCGGAATTGGCAGGTATCCGCCAAACATCATCAGTGGTGCAAAAAGAGCATGAAATTTTGAATAAGTGCCCATCAGCAGTGAAACAGGAAAAACTATGATGAAAGCGACGAAAAAGCCGGCACCTACTCTGAGAAAACTATACAGAATATTGGTCAGCAGACTTCTTTCGACCCACAATGATGGCAGAGAGCGGAAAACTTCAGATGGGCTGGGAAGAATAACCTGGGAAATCAGGCGCGACTCAACTACCTCAAATTTGTAGGTGACGGTTCCGCCAAAGCTTGCTGAGGGTTTGGGCTGGTCAACGCTGGTAATGTCAACAGCGCCGCTGGAGTTTTCTACCGCCGCTGAACCGCTTGCGGCCTCTTCTTTTGCCGATTCTGGAAGATTACGGCCGACGATTCTGCCAGGTGGTAGAGTGATTCTTACCGAATTGGCCGATGCTCTGGCGGGTAACATACCCAGGTTCAGTCGGTTTCTGCCCTTGATCAAAATGGTGCTGAACTCATCTGAATAATCCAGAGTGGCCTGATCTATCGTGAAGCGGATCTTTTCACGAAAAAAATGGCCCACCGGTGGGGGACTGCTCTCAAACCCTTCGAACTGCCCTTCAGGAAACTCGATTGTGGTTGAATTGCCAGAGGTGACGAATGACCATATGAAAAACAGCAACAGAATAGGAACAACGCCGAGAATTATTTTTTCCCGGGCGTCGACCTCTATTCTGATTCCAAAGAAATTTTTAAACAGACTATTGAACATTTTCAGGCCTGAATCATGCCCCGGAAGAACCGGGGCATGAAAACAATGAGAGGTTAGTTACTTTCCGGGGGGTAAACCGAGATTTCAACGCGGCGGTTCAATGCCTGGTTCATCGGGTTTTCGGAATCAGCGGGCTTTTCCCAACCGGCACCTTCGACTACAAATTTCTTTGAATCAAATTTGTAGTTGTCGATCAGGGCTCGTTTTACTGCTTCAGCACGGGCATTGCTCAGATCTTTAACGATCTTTTCAGGAATCTTGCCTTTCATGGAACTGTCGGTATGACCGGTAATTGCAACTACTGCCCGGTCATAAGCCCCGACCAGTCTGGCAACTTTTTCAAGCGTGGCGGCCACGTTGGGGTCATAGAGGGTGTTTGCCATCGGCACGCCGGCGAGATCATGGGCTGGTTCGTAAATGTTGGCAGAATTGGGGTAGAAATTGATGCGAACCGTCTGGGTGATGATCGGCGCTTCGGCAACTACTTTTTTGTAAGTGGTTGGCACGAATTTGCTGACATAGTTGTCTTTGTGGTGTTTGAATGTTCCAGCTTTTTCAAGGTCCTGAATCAGGCTGAAATCCATGATATGGTTGAAATTTACCGGTTCCTTGATCAGGCCGGCCTGCTGGTAGATGAAGTTGATGTTCTTCCAGGTTCTTTCGAAGTTGGTGGGGTTGTTGGCGTTGGTAAAGAATTCTTTGTTTTCGGCAAAGTTGGTTGAGTGGGCGTCCGCTTCCATGGCGGTGACGTCTTCGACCTTCATGCCGTAGCCATCGGCCATCCATTGAAAGGCTTTGGCCTTGAAGGTTTTGTCTTCAAGCAGATCCATGCCTTCAAAGATTCCAGCAATCAGGCCTTTGACGATTTCAGGTTTGTCGCGGGCGAAGTCGGCGCGAACAGCCCAGACATCGGCAATCAGCTTGTTGGCTTCGGCAGTGGTGGTAAGAATTCTGGTTCCCGCAACTTTTTCGGGAATCGTATAAATATCAGGAGCCCAGCTTACGCAGGCGTCGATAGATGGATCAGAAACAAATGCGGCAGCAGCTTCAAAGGCGGTCGAAGTATATTTGTGGGTAACTTCGTTGAGGCCAATGCCGGCATTGATCAACAGATTGCTGATAAAATACTGGGAAGGGCTGTTCTGCGCATAAACAATGGTCTTGCCTTTGAGATCGGATACCGATCTGATTTTGGTGCGGCAGACAATGCCATCGCCGCCGCTTGACCAGTCTACCTGCTGAAAAACGCGGGGAGCAGTGCGGCTGTCGGCCATCAGACCCGGCGCGAACAGGGCGATCATATCAAGAGTGCCCCAGAGAACATGGCTGTTGCCGGATGCATAGGCATCACGTGCGGCGACCGGGTCATCGATCAGCTGCAGATTAACTTTGAAACCATATTTTTTGAAGAAGACGCTTTCTTCATTGGGTGCAAAGCCGTTGTTGGCAGCAATTATCGGCAGCCATCCAGCCCATACGTTGATTGGGAAGACCACGATTTTTTCTTTGTCATCCCATTTGTAGT
The DNA here is from genome assembly GCA_049325495.1 of Candidatus Rifleibacteriota bacterium. Classification (GTDB taxonomy): domain Bacteria; phylum Muiribacteriota; class Ozemobacteria; order Ozemobacterales; family Ozemobacteraceae; genus DYKG01. The sequence goes on from JBMOKV010000027.1 coordinate 2,539, forward strand.
TTGAGGTTCCGGTGACCGGGGGAAGAGTTTCACGCGGCACGAACTTATATTCGCTGACCGTTGTAACCGAGTTGGTATCCGGGGCTTCAACCGGTGTTGCTTCCTGAGCTGAAACAGAAGTTATGCAAATAACTAAAAATGCAATTAAAACAAGATTTTTAAAAATATTTTTCATCTAATCAGGCCTCCGTCAGTTTTTTTCCATGGGACCCATGCCGCGCTGCGGGGGTGCGATGGGTTCGATGTCTTCGGGGGTTACAGTTGCATCCATGCCGCTCATTGCCATGAATTCGGCCAGTGCGGCGTCGCCAAGTGCTTCCTGTTCGCCTTCTCTCATCTGAATTTCAGCGGTGTCGTAAGAGCCTTTGACTACCTTGACTCTGCCGGCTGCCTTGTCGCGTTTTTCATTGAGAATTTCGGTCAAATGGTTCATGGTGTCGCCACTTGCACCGATACCGGTGATCATGCCTTTTGCCATTTCCTGAAGTTCAGCCTGGGCTGTGAGCATTTCAGCTTCGCTGACCAGTGCCTGCATTTTTTCAATCTTGGCCTGTGCTTCTCTGACTGAAACATCACGGGATTTTTCAAGATCCTTGAAGGTTTTGTCAGCAATTTCAAGCTGCTGCTGGTTTTCTTCAAGCTGTGACTTCACGGTCTGCAGCTGCAGAGCCAGCTGGCCCGCAACCTTTTTATTGCCGACCTTGATGTTGGCGGTAATTTTGGCGGTCAGTTCTTTTTCTTTTGCCGAAAGGGTTTTAACCTGACGCATCAGGCGTTCGGTAAAGGCGGCATGATTTGCCAGATTTTCGTTGAACCGTGAAATCTGATTGCGCAGATTTTCTTTTTCTGCTTCGATAAGTGCTTCGGGGTTACTTGATTCAAGGCCTTTGATAAAAAGACCAAAGAATCCGCGAATAAGATTCATTAACCGCTTGAACATCATCTATCTCCTTAAGTTTATTTTTCCGGGGTAAATACCTGAATCTCAACTCTGCGGTTGAGCGAGTGATTTAACGGATCTGACGGGTCAGCTGGTTCATCCCAGCCTTTGCCGGTAACCACGAATTTGTTGCGGGGAAACTGGTATTTGCGCACCAGGGCTGCACGAACCGAGTTGGCCCGGTCGGCGGAGAGGTCTTTAACCGCTTTCTCCGGGACTTTCCCCTTCATCGAACTGTCGGTGTGCCCGACGATGGCAACGGTCGCCCTGTCATACTGGCCGACCATGCGTGCAATTTTTTCAAGAGTAGCGTCGACCGTCGGGTCATAAAGGCTGTTTTGAATTGCCTGGCCGAATTCGTCATGTTCGGGTTCGTAAATATTGTCGGAATTGGGGTAGAAATTGATGCGAACCGTTTGAGTCAGAACCGGGGCTTCAGCAGAAACCTTTTTGTAACTGGTAGAAACAAAGCGGTTTACCTGCACTTCCTGCTGTTCGGGGAACATGTTTTTGGCGGCAAAATTCTTGACTATTGAAAAATCGACCACTTCGTCGAAGCGCACCGGGGTTCCAATTATTCCCAGTTCGCGATAAACGTGGATTATGTTTTTCCAGGTTCGCTCAAAGTTGGTTGGATTGTTTTTGTTCAGGAAAAAGTTTTTGTTTTCGGCGAAATTGGTAATATAGGCATCGGCTTCCATAGACTTGATGTCTTCGAGTTTCATGCCATAGCCTTCAGCCATATGCTC
>JBMOKV010000028.1:0-31946 GCA_049325495.1 Candidatus Rifleibacteriota bacterium
ACTGCGGATCTGAATTTGACTGTTCATTGTTTCAGATTCTCCATTTCATCTATGCTTACCATCAGGTAAACCTGATCATTTTCACGAACCCGGTCTGGAAGCTTAACTCCCACAAAACTGTTTTTGGGTGCTTCCTGCACTGGTTTGAACTGGAATTCTATCGACTCGATTTTCATGCTTCTGACCCCGGTGGTCGGGCCCTGAAACATCAATTCATCACCAACTTTGAAGCTCTCGGCTTCAACTTTGATTTCGGCTACCATAGGCTTTCTGAAAAAATTGGTCACCGTTCCTACATATATCTTCCGATGAGTGGCTTTCGAGCCATTGCCACCGGTCCAGTCTTCGATCTGACGACCAAAGAAAAAGCCGTCAGAAAATCCACGGTTGAACACCTGGTTCAACTCAAGCACCAGCTGTTCTTTCAATTTTTTGAGCTCATCTCTGAAACCGGGCAGTTCTTTTTTCTGCTGATAGAAGTCGATGAATCGCCGGTAGCAGGAGGTCACGACCGCCACATATTCAGGACTGCGGCCCCTTCCCTCGATTTTCAGGCTGTCAACTCCCACTTCAAGTATCTGATCAAGAAAGGGCAGAGTGCACAGATCTTTTGGGCTCATTACGTAATCCTGGCCCAATACGAAAGATTTGCCATCGCGCAGGTCGGTAATGGTGTATTCGCGCCGGCATGGTTGCCGGCATTCGCCGCGGTTGGCCGAATTGTTGAAATGAAATTGTGACATGAAACACCGGCCGCTGACCGAAACGCACATCGCACCATGGGCGAAGACCTCGATTTCAAGTTTTTCGGCATCAGAGCCCAGCTGGTTTTTCAGGCTTTCTTTTATGGTTCGAATTTCGTCAAGAGTGCATTCACGGGCAAGAACGAATCTTCTGATGCCGAAATGCCTGAAAAGAAAAGCCATCGAGGCCGAATTGGCCACTGACATCTGTGTCGATATGAAAAGGGGAATCTGATTTTTCAATGCCGCATCGATAATTGCGAAATCCCAGCCGATTACTGCATCGATACCGGCATCTGCAGCCAGTTTTACCAGGGTTTGTGCCTTGTCGATCTCAGAATCGAAGATAATGGTGTTCATGGCCAGATAAGCGCGCGCCTTTTTATCATGGCAAAGTGCCGCAATTTCAGGCAGTTGCTCGACCGTAAAATTTCTGGCACTGGCACGCATGTTCATCGAGGCGATACCAAAATAGACTGCATCGGCACCAGCGTCGAGAGCGGCACGCAGGCTGATCATGTCGCCCGCCGGTGCCATCAGTTCAGGAACTTTTTTCATGGGGTTCACCAGAAAAATCCCTGCCAGCCTTCACTTGCGGCAATGCGATTGATTACTTCCTTGATGACCGGGTCTGCATTGTCGCTGTTAACCAGAACACAAGCGCCGCACCCGTTGCTCTCGTGGGCGATGAACATCGAGCGGAATCCTTCGGTATTTCCGGTGTGGCCAAAATAGCGGCCCGGCCCCTTATCGTGGTAGAGAGCGAAACCCAGACCAAAAAATGGTTCACGATAAGGGGAAATGAGCTCGCGCAGGGTTTGGTGCTGCAAAAGCCCAGGCTTTTCGTCACGCAGAATCAGCTGCAGATGCAGGGCAAATTTGGCCAGATCGGTGGGCGTTGTCCAGACCGCGCTGCCGGCCAGGGTGGGGTAAACGAACCAGTTGCCGGCCACCGGTTCGCCATCTGAGCGATGCCCGCAAGCCGCGTTGATTTGCAGGTCTGCCGGCAGGGGCTGGGAAAAGCAGGTTCGATGCATGCTTAACGGATGCAAAAGCTCACGCTGAATCAAAGTTTCAAAGCCTTCGTTGCTCACATCCTCGATAACCATCTGCAATACTGCAAAACCGCCGGTTGAGTAAATGAACTGTTCGTCAACCGGTTCTTCGACGACCACGGCCGGCTCAAAACTCGGTTCAAGGCCTTCGAGAATGTCTTTGAACGATGGGATCGGGTCTTCTCTGAAGTATCCAGCATAGGTAGGTACGTTGATGCCGGAAAAATGGCCGAGAATATGCCTGATCGTCACTGATTTTTCCCGGGTCCATTCGTTTTCCGGTAACTTCCATGACTTCAGGTATTGATTGACCGGTCGATCCAGGTCAAGCATACCCTGTTCAACCATTTTCATGGTCAGCACTGCTGAAAGCATTTTGCTGATTGACGCGCCCTGGAAAAGGCTGTCAGGCCAGATTGGCCGCATTCCTTCACGACTGATTACCCCTTCACATTGGCAATAGGCAAGATGGAAATCGCGCAAAACGGCAAGACTGATGCCTGCAACATTGAAGTGCCGAAGCAGTTGTTTCAATTCGTCGGCTGAAAGGCTCATTTGTGTTTACCTGCCTGTTAATAATTTGTTAGAATTCAATGACTAAACTATCACGACTGGACAAATTTTCAATGCCGGAATTTGCAATAAAGCGTCTTCTGTCTGGCGGGCTGATAACCAACTATTCATGCTCGTCAAACTGTCAGCATTGCCTGTATGCCTGTTCTCCGAGACGTCGGCCCGATTATATAAGTGAAGAAGATGCCTTGAAATATTTGAGCCTGATCAGGTCAATGGGCTGTAACACCGTTCATATAGGCGGTGGCGAACCCTTTCTTCAGTCCGGGAAACTGTCTCTGGTTCTGAAAGCCGCAAATCAGGCTGGTGTAAAAATCGAATACGTTGAAACCAACTCTTCATGGTTTAAAAACGACGAAGATGCCGATCGTATTCTTCAAGATCTTCGCCAGGCTGGTTTGCGTACTCTGCTTATCTCGATAAGCCCGTTCCATGCTGAGTTTGTTCCCCTGGCAAAGGTTAATGGCGTGATGCAGGCCTGTAGTCGCAATGGGATAAACGTTTTTCCCTGGGTTCGCGAATTTTACCAGGATTTTTCAGGGTTCGACCAGAATGAAACCGTCGAGATTGCTCAGCTGGTCGAGGTTTTTGGTCAGGCGTATCTTAACAGCATCGTGCAAAGATACTGGATTCAGCCCAATGGTCGGGCGATCAATTTTCTAAAAAAGGTATATCAGATGAAATCTTCGGTTGATCTTGCATCAGATCGCACCGGTTGCCAGGAACTTCTGCAGACCAGTCATTTTCATCTCGATCTTTATGGAAATTACATTCCCGGTCTTTGTGCCGGCCTATCGATAAGACATTCAGACCTGGGGAAAACTTTGAATTCAGGCGAATACAAAATTATCAATATCCTTGCCGAAAGCGGTCCCGCAGGTCTGGTTGATTATGCTACCGGCCTTGGATACCGGATGGCCCATGAGTATTTGAATAAATGTCATCTCTGCCAGGATATCCGGCGGTTTCTGTTGCGTGAAAAAGGCATTGACAGCCAGGAGCTGCAGCCTCGCGAGTTTTATGCCTTCATCGAATAAAATTGGTTTTGCCTGCTGATTCAATGTTATCATTTTATAAAATCACATTGTTAAGAGGAAATATGAAAAAACTGGCGGGCTTACTGACTTTTTTGGTGTTTTTTTCATTTTCAGAAGGCAATCTTACAGCCCAAACAGCGGGTGTCGAACAGGCTTTGTTGAAATACCGCCTTTCTGACCTGAATTCTGCCGCTGGCGGTGAAAGCGTTGATCAAACAGCCCCTGCAACAGTTGCTTCAGAGAGCAGGCAAACCTCCTCCAGTGCTGAAATACTTGAAAAATTGCTGGCGCGTGCAGGCAAAAAAGAACAGAAAATAATCAAACAAATACTTGAAGTTGGCACTCGGCAGAAAATCATCAATCTGCAAAAGCTTGATGAAAAGCTCAATAAAATTAATGTCGGCGGTCTGGTAAATCTTTATCAGAATCTGAAGGCTTTGAAAATCAAAAAATTCGATATCAATCGCATCGATGAAATTAAGCAGGCTTTGGGACAGATCGACCAGACTCTTCAACAATATCGCAATTCTCCGAAGGAATATGGCGACTTGTCTTTCTTTGCGGGGCTGACCCGCGATCAGCTTGCGAATGTCGCAACTTCCGAAGCAGAAAAGAAACAGCTGCGCTTCAGCGCTCTGGCCAACTATAACGATACGATTCAGAATCTGGCGACTGAAAAGGATCTGGCAAGCAAAGAGAAAGTTGAAGATGCCAAAGAACGGGTGGTGACCATCGAAACTCCCTTTGGCAACGTAGTTCCCATCGCTCCCAAAAAAGGTGAAGGAAAAGTTTACATCACCTCAGACTATGGAATGCGGACTCATCCGGTAAAGAAGACAAAAAGATTTCACTCAGGGGTTGATCTTGCGGGCTGGAAATGCAAGGGCTGGAAAGTCTTTTCAATAGGCCCTGGACGAGTGATAAAAAGCGGATGGGAAACGGGCTATGGTTACGCGGTAATTGTGTCTCATGAAGTGGGCAACCGCCAGTTTTACTCAAGATATGCCCATCTTTTGAAAAACAATCGATTGAAAAATGGGGCGATAGTGAAGCAGGGTGAAATGGTGGGATACTGCAATAATTCAGGTATATCTACCGGTTCTCATCTGCATTTCGAGGTGCGCGATGGTTCTTACAGCGGCCAGACCCTCGATCCGAAAGAATATCTTCCGCAGATCTCGGTTCTAAAGTAGTTTAAATCTACTTTGGTAACTGGCAAAAATTAAATCGATATTTGACAAGCCCGGGAAGTTTAAATGAAAAATCTGTTTAAAGTTTTACTCTCTCTGTTTTTAGCTTTTGCTTCTGTTTCAGTGTTAGCGCAGCTCGATCCCGCTGCTCCTCCCACCGACGATCTCGATTACGAAGAAATTCAGCAGCGAATCGATGCTATGCTGCCGATTACCCCAGATTTGTTGAAGTTTGTGCCGATTTGCACCTTCAAGTTTGCTCCATGGCCCGATGGTCTGGTTGACTCGGGTGCCCGGTTTCAGGAAGCATTTAAAGGCTACTCGTTAAAGGCCGACAGCAATCTGATAACCATGCTGGATAAGGAAAGCCACAGTATTTTTGCCTTTAACCCGGTTGTCGGCAAACAAACTCTTCTGGCCAGTGATTTTAAAGAAAAGAACATTCAATTTTCCGATTTTGCCCAGTTACGTGGCAATGGCCTGGCAATCGCAGACAACAGCAGGTCTGCTCTGCTTTTTTTTAAAAACAATCAGCTGGTTCGCAATGTGGGCTTTGATGGCAGTCGAATTCTGTTCCGGCACCTGGATTTTATTGAAGCAGACCGGCTTGGCATGCATCTGCTCTGCTTTGATTCAGGACGCAACCGCACCTATGTTTTTGACCATGAGGGCAACCTGAGATGGGAAGCAGATGGCAGGACCGAACCATGTTTTTATGGCAACGCCCTTATTCGCCTGGAAAAGCAGGATACCTCTATGCAGATTCAGCGTTTAAGCGAAATAAACCGCCAGCCCCAGACTTTTGCAACCTATAACTGTCAGCCGGGCAACATCATTCTTGACGCCTGGACGGCGGGCACATTCGGAGGCAAACTTGCCATAGTGGTTTACGAGGGAAGAGGCGACGAAGATAACCCCGACTATGCCAGGCTTCTGTTGGTCAAAGATCAGACCATGGAAACCTTCAGGTTTCGGCCCAATCTTGATTTTCGTCTCTCACTGCAGAGTCCTTATCGCCTGCTGATGGGGCGTGCCGGGCTGCAGCTGCTTACGGCCAGAATTGCGGCAGATGGAATAGAAATTCTTGCAGCACCGATTAAATAATCATTCCCAGCATTGCCAGTCGGGCTTGCCCGCATAGACTTCAAGATAATAATCGCGGCGTTTGAGACGCCCGGCTGATGCTTCATCGAGAATTACGATGGTGCGAGGGTGGTGCTGTAAGACAGTACCCGGCCAGGTGGCCGAAACCGGCCCTTCTACCATCTGGTAGACAGCTTCGGCTTTATCGGCACCAAAAGCGAGCAGCAGGCAGACCCGTGCTTCCATTATGGTGCCGAGGCCCATGGTAACGACATGGCGTGGCACTGCATCCTGACTGCCGAAAAAGCGGGCATTCGCTTCAATCGTTTCATGTGAAAGTGTTTTCAATCGAGTTCTTGAGCTTAACGAAGAACCGGGCTCGTTGAACGCCAGATGCCCGTCGTTGCCAATACCCAGAAGTTGAATGTCGATACCGCCTTCATTCTTGATTTTGTCTTCATATGCGGCACACATGGCGGGAATGTTTCTCGCAAGGCCATCGGGTATATTTACCGCTTCGGGGGCAATATCGACGCGGGAAAAAAGGTTCTGATGCATTTCACTGTAAAATGAGCATTTGTGCTCTGGCCCAAGCCCCACGTATTCGTCGAGATTAAAGCTGGTCACCCGGGAAAACGACAGTTCGCCGGCTTTGTGCATTTTAACCAGTTCATCATAAAGGCCCAGGGGCGTCGAACCAGTTGCCAGACCAATTACGGCGGCCGGTTTCTTTTTAATGACGTCGGCAATAATTTTTGCGCCAAGCAGGCTGGCCTGGGATCTGTCTTTTTTTATGATGACTTCCATCTTATATTCCTTCGCTTGCTCAAGATTTTGCAGGCAATTATATCATTTGTTCAAACCCGATGAAATCAATTTTGAATTACAAAATTCATAGCATATGGCTTTCTTCTATTATGTTAGAATAGAATCAGATTGTTGAATACAGGATGATGAATGAAGCCGAAAACTAGTTTCAAATCAGGGGTTTTTGAAATTTCCGGTGTTTCTTTGTTAGAGGTTTTGCTTGGCGTGGTAATTTTTGTGCTTGGCTTTGTCCCTCTACTGCGCCTGTTTTCTGAAAGCGGCCTGTCACAGCAGAAGATTGTCAGAGATTTTCCGGTAACCGTTTCAATTGCTGAGCGTATTCTCACCACCATTGAAAACGAAATTGAAGAGGGCCGTTTTGACCCGGCAATGTTCAGCTCAAGCGACGGCGAAGGAGTCGACATTACCGAGTCGGTTATCGAGAATCGTGAGGTCAGCCTGGCCCTTGAAAAGTTTTATGGCACCGATAACCAGGATGCGACTCAGTTTTTGAATAAATGTCGGGTTTTTCTTCATACCGAACCTTTTTCTGACCCGAATCTGGTCGTTATTCGAGTAAAATTTCTGTGGAATGACCGAAACTCAACCAGTGGCAAATTCAAACATAAAATTGAACTTTGCTGCCTGAAAAACAAAATCTAGGAGCGGAACATGATCGATGCAAGAAAAGGCGTAACCATGGTCGAGCTATGTGTTTATGCCATCATTTTTGCCCTGTTCATGGCTCTTGCCAGCGGTGTTTTTTTCTGGGCGAGAAAATCCATGGATGTGACTAAAAAGATCGATGATCTGCAGGATCTTAGAATGGCAGCAGTGCAGATCAACAATGAACTTTCATATGGTAATCGCATACTTTTTCCGCCCGTCGACAACAAAACTCATCATCAGATTCTGCTGAAAAACAACCGCAATGAACTGGTGGTGTTTTTTCGCGATAAGGAATCAAGACTGGTGCGCCTCAATTATGAGCAGTACAAACGCGGCGAGGCAGCAGGACTGCAGCTCATTTCCCGCAATGCGATCGAATTTCTGGTTGAACGGCCAGATAACCATCTGATCAAATACTGCGTTCGCATTACCGATGAGAAAAAAATTGAAAACGTCATTGCCAATGCCGGCAAAATGATCAACACAGAAACTAACGAGCCCTGGTAACAAGGAGAAGTTTATGCGAAGAGGAATCGCAGTTCCGGCTGCTCTGGTGCTGATATCGGTTTTATTGATTTTTCTTCTGTTTATGTTGAACCATTCAAGTCAGGAAATGGCGCATGTTAAGAGCTTTTATTCTGCCAAAAAGGCTGAAAACCTGGCTTTTTCAGGGCTTAACTGGGCTGAGGTCAAGCTGCTGGCAGGTAGATGGTGGAGCGACAAGGGGTTTGATCCGAATAACAAAGTTGCCCGACCCACCGGGGGCGAGGTGGTGCACGAATTCTTTGGCCCGCAAAACGGCAAGACCCTGGTTATTGCAGAAGAGTTTGCTTCGGCAAACCCAACCCCGGTGAAAGGCATGGCCAAAGTCGAACGGCTTGACCATATCAGGGTTTATTCTATCGGAGAATATGAAGGCCAGAAGGTTCTGGTTCTTGGAAAATTCATCATGAGTCCTGAGCCGTTTTTGAACTCGAACAGCACTGAAGCCGCAGAATCGGAAACGAAAGTCATTACCGAAGACGGAAAAGTGCTGATCGATGTGCCCCAGCCCTGGTCTCAGGATGGCCCGGTGCCGCAACTGATGATCGTTCAGAATGTAAACGTTGCGGTTGGTTCTAAAGTCGATCCTAACAGTATTTTGGCCACTCTTGGTTCCCACCCGAATGACCCGGTTCAGATAACCATGACCTGGGATATCAAGGCTCCGGCAATCGGAACTTTGACGAAAGTTAATTATCAACCGGGTGATTCAATAAGGGCCGGTGATATTTTCGGCGAATGCACCGATGAATTGATGATGACTCAGCGCAGTAACAAAACCCTGAAAAATATGGTCAGGGTAACCAAGATTAATGATCGGGCCATTACCGATCTTAATCTGCAGGATTTTGCAACCAGAAGAAAGGTTCTCGACCCATTTTTCGCCCGGCTTTCTGAGGACTATGTAAAAAACTACGCGAAAAACCAGCCCCACATCGAGAGCCTTGAAAACTCATTTGCATCTCCACCATTGGCTGAAACCTCCAGTAAAGAAGAAATCCTCAGCCGTCTTGAACAGGCTCCCGGCACTTCTGACATCAGCGTTCAGGATGCGGGAAACAGCTTTCTTAATAATATGATTGAAAAATGGGTTTTGCCGGGCCTGAAAGCTGAACGTAAATCCCTGTTTCCAGAAAGCAGTGAATATCATCTCGCAATTGGCAAGAGTACGCCTAGAAAAGAGATTCTCGAAGTGCTTGAGCATTTCGGCCGACTCGATGAGATTGTCACCAAACCGCAGCGCAACCCCGAACTTTATAAGCTTGGGTCGACTCAGGCTTATAAAGATCTGATGAATTTCGATAATCTCAACAAAAAGACCGATGATTATGTGCATGACAGCACATTTTTGCCCGATGCCGCCCGAAAAATCACCATTGTGTTCGACAAGGGAACCCCATGGGAAGATGCTCCATTCAAGGAAATGGTGAAAAATGGGGAGATTGATCCCGACGATTACTGGTGGTGGCCTTCGAAACAGGGCTGGTATACCAAGCCTGATATTACCATCGAACCGGTCGAGATTCCCTACAATTTTGTCAACGACAGCCCTGAAAAACCATTTGTAATGGAAATGGGGTTTGTGCTCAATTATCTGCGGAAGCATTACGATGAGGGAATGGCGGTGCCACCCGGTGGAACCATCAGATTGCCAAGTGACCAGCAGGATACACCTCAGGCGCCGGGCCCGCCCGACTCGACCGGGGCAAAATACAGTGGACTTTCATCCTGATCCCTATGAATCAGCACTCAAATAAACTGATTATTGAAATCAACCTGGCAGGGCTGCGCTCTGAAGACAGCTTTACCCGGGAAATGGCGATTTTTCAGTTAAATAATTATTTGAATGATGAGCGGGTGCAGCTTGAACTTGGCGCTGCATTGATCAGGGAAGACAACCCTGAACTTCGTCATCAGATAGAATCATTACTCATGCTGGCCAAAGCAGATTCTGAAAAAGCTGAAGAGTTTACAGCGCCAGAAGAGGCCACGCCTGAAATTATGTGGCAGCAGAATCCCACCATGAAAATTGCTGAACTGCTCGGGCGGATAACTCGGCTTGAATCAGACCGGCAGATCGAATGCCTGACCAGAATTATCAGAGAAGAAAATTCACCGCTTCGTCTGACCGGCTTTTTTGAAACTTCATGTGAATTGGCCAGAAACGATAAAATCATTGCCGCTCTCGCAGAAAGACTTGAAGATAGAAATGAAATTTTCGTGGCAAGACTCCTGGGATTTCTAGGTAAAGTTGCACCTGTGCTGGTTCTGGCCAGAATAAAATCGCTGCTTGCCAGACCCAATTTTTTCATCAGGGCCCAGGCTTTGAAAATTCTGTTTAAATATGCCAGACCACAGGCTTTACGTTTGCTGGATGAGCTTCTGCAGACCAGGCGAGGCAATATCGGGGCAATCAATCTTCTATTTCTTTTTCCGTTCGAAGATATTCAAAATCTGGTTCTGCGCTTTATTGAAAACAATGCTTTAAACGATGAAAAAATTAAAAAGGCAATTGAAAACCTCGTTTATAACAACCCTGACCAGGCATTTTTTCGCGGCTTGATCAAGCTGCAGATGCTTCGGCCCAATGAAATTTCAGGGATCGAGCATTTGATTGAAATTGCTGCAGAAGCTTTGATTGTCTCAAAAATTCTCGAAGGCGAAAAAAAATCTCTTGTTAACGCGGTTATGAGCGAGATTTCAGGATTTATCGCAGAAAAATCAGGCATTGTTGAGGTTACAGAAACTTCAGAGCCAGAAATTACTGCGGTTCAACTCGAAGAAAAGGCCGGAAATGAAGCAAAAGTCTCCGATCAGGCGGCGGCGAAGCTTGAAAGAATATTTGAAAAATCAGAGGTTTCCCCGGAGGATATTGCAATAATCGAGGCGGCTGCTGCCGACCGAGGGCATGATTCTCTATTGTTGAAAGTGCTGCGCAAGCATCGGGTAAAAAAGCCCGCCGTTTTAAAATGGCTTGAAGAAAAGCTGCAGCATGAGTCTGATGAAAGCTTTCCCGTTATCATGCAGTTGCTTGCAGAGTTTGATTTTTCAAGACTTCAGCCTCATCTGCCGATTCTCTGTCTTGATAAAAACCCAAGAATTTATCTGCAGGCGATCAGGCTTTGCCGAAAATTTGCCTATCGGCGTCTGATGAAAATGGTTGAGGGCTGGGTCAAAGTTGATGACGAACAGTCATGGAAGTCTGCTGTGGCGGCTCTTTTGCAGATGCAGATCGAAGATGCGCGAATGATTCTCCTACAGAACTTTCACGTCACTGAAAGGGTTTCTTTCATCAGATTCTTTTCGCCCGTGTTTCTCATTACTCCTGATTATCACTCTCTTTTCGAGATTGAAAAGATTTTTGATCATAGCCAGGGCCCCAGGCGCGATGCTCTTTTTGAGCTGATCGAGCAGTTGCAGAATTCTCTCGGTGTCACAGGCTGTTCCGGAGCTGCGGCAATGGGTGAGATTGCCGAAGCAGGTTTAAAGGCCAGATGGGATGAGATTTCCTCCTGGCTCGAACATTTCAGCTTTCTGGCTGATGAAACCGAAATAGTTGGCAAGTTCAACCAGTTTCTCGCAAAATTCAAGTTGCAGATGGCGGTAATCGCAATCGTTCTGCTGCTATTGCTGAACTGGTGGTATCAGTATGAGCCCGCCGCCAGACCTGTTTCTGTCGGTGGTCTTAAAAACCGTATCGACCAGAAAATAGCTGAAATAAAGCCAGGCACAGTGAAGTTTTTCACTTTGCAGGATTATGATCCCATCAATCAATACTGGCTTGCCAGCGGTTCTGACAATAACCGATACAAACTTAAGCTGATCGAACCACATAGATTTTCAGCCGGTTACAAGGGAAATTTTAGAATTTCGGAATTTCGTATTTCGGTTTCCGGGTATCCTGTTGTAAACTGTGAAGAAGTTAAACCCTGAAAAGGAGTAACACATGGCAGGCTCTTTTGAAGAAAAAAAGTCTGGTTTACATCAGATTTTCATCCTTAAAGGCTATATTGAGAAAGATGTTGCTCAGAAACTGCTGCAGAATTTTAAGGAAGGGCGCAAAAGTGGTTTGCGCTATTTCATTTTTGATTTTTCTGAAGTTACTCTGATAAATTCCTTTGCTCTCAGCTGCTTTCTCGATCTGGTGTCAGAAGGACTGGGCGAAAGCGAAATAAATTTCTATTTTTGCGCTATTCCAGAAAGCTGTTATTACGGAATGTCTGCGGTTGGCCTGGTTAACTGTGTTACTGAATTTTCGTCGCTGGAGCAGGCAAAAACCGAGTTGCAGTTCTGATTTTGAGAAAAAATTCCGCGACAAAAGTTTTTCTGCTTTTCTTTCTCTTCATTTTTCCGGTTTTTCTGCTGTCGCTGGTTATTCACAGATATTACAATCTTGCCAGGTCAGAAAGTTACAACCGCATCTTCAAAAAATCAGAGCAATATCTTCTATTTCTCGAGAGGTTTTCTGATGGTTCGAAATTTATTGATCGAGTTTTTTCAGAAGCTTTTGAATCAAAGACTAATGGTATTCTCAGCAGGAAAATTCTCGCTGATCGAATCAGACATTTAAAAAGCAGATACCCCGATTCCCTCGATTTTTTTGTCTGGAACGCAGATGGTGAAGTTATTGATGAGCTCACCGATCAGGTGGGCTTTATCTATTTAAAAAAGAAATTGAATGTTTTCTTTCAATCGTTGCGGAAACTTGCTGAAAATAGTTTTCCCGCTTCGCCCATCGTTTCACGTGAACTTGCCAGAGAAATCAGAACTTACAGACAGTTTCTTGGCCCGTTTGTTCCTGCTCAGAAACTTGCCGATTTTTTCATTCCCCGCCCGGACGCTGGTTGTGTGAAATTGCATGGAAAAGGCCGACAGGCTTATGCCTGGTATCATTCCGGTGCTGAATTTTCAATTCTGGTTCTGATCTCTTATCAGGCTGTTCATGATGAAAATTATCTGCAGGATGTCTGCCGGGATTTGTCGAAACGCAGTTCTCTGGTTGATTTTTTTCTAATCGATGAAAATACCGGCGCGGTTTTTCCAGAATCTGATGCGACTCTGGCGAGAAGTCTCAGGTTGAATCTCGAAAAAGCCAGAAGAATTGTTCCGGCTGAACTGCTGGCCGACGAACGATTTCATTTCATTTTCCGTCGCCTGCAAACAGGTCGCTGGGCAGTTGCTGTGGTTTCTAAAAAAGCGTTTTTCGACTCTGATCGCCAGACAGGGACGCTGGTAGCAAGATTGATGGCCGGTGTTTTTCTGTTTACCTTCTGCTGGCAATGCTATCTGCTGGTGCATAAAAACCCTCTTAACTCAATCAATTCGCGGTTGATGGCAGCTTTTGCCTACACCGTCGCCATCCCGGTAATGATTTTTGCAACGGTTGGTTTTGAATACGTTTCACAGAAAGAAAAGCGAAGCGAAATAGATCGCAGGCATGAGCTGGTACAGATGCTTGACGGTTTTGATGCAGGATTCAGCACTTATTTAAAAAAAGTAGCAGAAAGCATCGATGCTGAAATCGACAGGGAAATTGGTGTTCAAGGCCAGGAAAAGATAGAGCGGGAAAAAATTCAGGCGCTGGCTGCAAAACTGCGTAATCGTTTGAAAACTCTGGCGATTCTCGCTATTGACGAAAATGGTGCCAACCTGCTTCCAAGAAGTTATTCTGAAATGATTTCTGATCAGAGTATGATGAAGACCATTACCGCTGATTTACTTGAGTATCTTAATAAACGCAATCTTACTGGAGTGCTTCCCGAGGTAAAAATAACCGACACTTCTATTCTGGCTTATCGCTTTTCCAATAGTGCAATTCGAAGGTTTGCCCTGGCATCAAGGCAAATGCTTTATTACATGCGAACGTTGCGCGACCCTGCCGAAAAGCGATACAAATTCTGTTTCCATATCCTATGGGATCCGGGGGTATTGCTTAGGGAGTATTTAAAAGAATTTTCACAGCAGATGGATGCGGGGCGTCTGGCCTTTTCAATGTTTATGCCGGATACTGGGGCAGTTATCGGGCGCCGGGCGAAATCGCCTGAATTGACAGCTTTTTTTGACCGGGCCGCCCAGAACGGAATACATATAGAAAAGCTTAGGGGAAATGAGGTTTTTTATCTTGCAGCAGCCTTCAGGGGCCGTAATCTTTTCAATGCAGTGGTCGGCGTGGCTACTGATTATCAGACGATAGCCGGTGAAACTTCTGCTCTTAAATTGCAGCTGCAGCAAATTCTCGTTTTGACTTTGATTTTTTCCCTTTGTCTTTACAAGCTATTGCATTCTCAAATAATTTTTCCGCTTGGAATTCTTGCTGGTGGAGTTGAAATGGTAAGATCCGGAAACTACTCACAGAGAATCGATCTCAGGTTGAAGAATGAATTTGGAGCCCTTGCAGATTCAATCAATCATACGCTTGAAAATCTTCAGGAGTTTGAAATCGCAAAAACGGTACAGGAGGCCCTTTTACCGGAAAACCTGCCGGAGTTACCGGGAATCGGGATTTTTGCCGGGACTTTGCCAATGCAGAAACTTGGTGGCGATTATTATGATTACTACATCGACGAGCATGGCAATCTGCGACTGCTTATTGCTGATATAGCAGGGCATGGAGTTCAGGCTGCTTTGATGATGGCGATGGCACGTTCGGTAATGCTGCTGGGCAAAAACGAAAAGCTAACCTGCTCTGAAATAATGCAGCGCCTGCATCAGACCTTCACGCAGCTTCGCCAGGCCAATATCAGAACCATGGCGACCTGCCAGTTGCTGCAAATTCCGCAGTCATCAGGAAAAATTTCACTTTTTAACGCGGGTCATTGTTCCCCAGCCCTGATAAACAGGTTAACCAGAAATATTACTTTTCCTGATTGTCGCTCTTTTCCGCTCGGATACGGGGTAAAACGTGATTTTGCCGCACTGGAAATAGATTTTCCTACCGACCATTTCATGGTTCTCTATACTGACGGAATACTCGAAAGCAAAAATTCTTCAGAAGTGATTCTTGGCCCCAAAGTTTTTTCAGCCTGGCTTCTTGAATGTCTTGACGAAGATCCCGAAACTTTCTTCAGGAATATAATGGGCAGATATAATGACTGGAGAGCGTTTCAGGATGATGATATAAGTCTGGTAATTTTGAAAAGGTAGAACCATGCTCCGTTTTCGGCTGCAAAAAAGTTTGATTCTGGCTTTTATCGGCATATTGATGCCGGCCTTTGTCTTGCTTTTTGGTCTTGAGTATTATTCCGGGACAATCAACCGATTGCAGGAAAACCAGCTGATAAGTAACGGCGAAGCTCTAGCTGGTCAGGCTTCTGATTATGTTGACAATAATCGATTCTGGTGTCAGCAGATGAACCAGGCAATTTTTGCCAGCAAAGATTTCACTGAATTTGAGAAGAAGATCGTTGCTCTAGGCGAAGAGACGAAAGTAAAAATTGCCTATTTAGGCTGGGAAAATGACGGTTCGGTTCATATCAGTGAAAACCTGAAAAAATACCGGAAAAATTTCAAGAGGGCTGGTCAGGTTATGATAAGCCTGTTCAAAGACCCTGGCGGCCCAGTTGACCCGTATGATGAACTGTTCATGCGCAGACAGTTTGGCCCGCATTTTCAGGCAAGGCGTCTCTATGAATCATGGCGCCTTAATAAGCCTAACCTGGTGGAAACAGATTTTGACTACCGGCATCCTTTAGCCTGGGGCGGGCAAAATGCCAGTTTTACTGCCCTGCTGTTTTTCCCTCCATCTGTATTGAAGCAGCATCAGGGATTGCAGTTTTTTAAAAGACGTATGGACAAAGAGTTGCCTGTTTATTGCCAGTTTGCAATCTTGGGTCGCAATAAAAAGGTCAGCAGTGATAAGGTTGATGATTCCTTTCTTGAAAAAGTCCGTGGTCAGTTTTTGAAAGAAAAAAACAGGAGTTTTTCATTTGCCGGAAAGGTTGTTTTCATTGCAGGACTCGAAGATGGTTCAACCTTCATTCTCTGGCAGAAAAAACCGAGCCTGCATGCAACACGAGTTGCGCTGCTGTTTTCAATTTCAATGATTTTTGTTTTTTCGATTCTGATTAGAAGATTCAGCCTGCAAAAAGCATTGGCAGAAGTTCGAATTAAAAAACTGATTCTGGTTTTTGTCAGCATATCGAATCTGCTTCCAATGATTGCCATGATCTTTTTTCTGCAGCAGTATCTTGAGCAGAAGCGAGTCGCACTAATAGAAGAGATGAGAGATGAATCGGTAAAATTCATTCAAATGTTTGAAAAAGAATTTTCCAATGAAATTAAACGTTTTCCTGCTAAAGTGCGAAAAATTATTTCTGAAAACCGCAATAAGCTCAATTCACCGAAAATTTCAATAAATGACGCGCATGTTCTCTGGAAACAATTGAAGGACCTGCGACAAACCTTCAAGATCATTGCCAGTTCAACGGATATGGTTATTACTGATCAGGGTTTATTGCTTGATGGAGTTTTCAGCAATATGCGCCCATTGAATCCACGAAGAACTCCTGACAGGATAGATCAGGTTTTTGTGAAAATTGCCAGGGCTTTTCTTGGCTTCTGGAATCAGATTCCCGTTTCACAGAAAGATCTTACTGAAACCGAACTGGTTACCTACGTTCTTTTTCAAAGGCCGGTCGATGAGTCGATGCATTTGCTGATAGAGATGTATTACCGGATAGGAATGTTCGGTTTTGGAACCAATCTTTACCCATCATTTACTGATGTCATCTCGTTAAAACAAAATGACCATGGTGACTTCTTTGGGCTTTTTGAGTATCGACAGGAAGAAGGGGCCCTGGATTTCCTCATTGACCTGACGAAAGAAAGAATTGGCAATCATTTGGGTATAAAGCTCGTTTACAGCAGAGGAAAATATATCCAGCCCGATACGATTTTTCCCTTCAAAGAGATAGCTCCTTTTAACAGAATTGTGAACAGCCTGCAGAATTACCCGCCAATCAGTGCTGATATTGTGACGATCGATGACCAGCAATGGATCTGTTCGGCCTTTTCGAGCTCTGTGATGAAAATTGATTTGATCGCCCTGTTTCCATTGAGTGAGATCGAAAAGAAGCTTGCACTCGAAAAACGCGATCTTTCGGTTCTATTGATTCTTAATGTGGCGGTTATTTTGGCAATTGCCCTGACCCTTTCAGGGATGCTGCTTTATCCCATCGAACAGCTTGAAAGGGGCACGCAGGCAATCAGATCGAAGAACTTTGCCTGCCGATTGCCCGAGCTTGGCAATGACGAGCTTGGCAGGATGGGAAAAATTTTCAATGAAGCCATCGAAGATCTTGAAGAGTTGAGTATTGCGCGGGTTGTTCAACAGCAGTTTTTTCCCGGAGAGCCAATTGATTGCCCGCCGTTTGTGCTGTTTGGAAAAAGCGTTACCCTGGCCGAGCTTGGCGGTGATTATTATGATTTCTTCATGGTTGATGAGAATTCGTTTGTTGCCATGATCGGTGATGTGGCCGGGCATGGAGTCGGGTCGGCCCTGATTATGGCAATGGCAAAGGCGGTTACCTTAAATTCAAGGGATTGTTTCAATCGTCCGATTGAATATATTAACCGGTTACATCGAATTATTTATGAGAGTAAGAATCGTCGTCAGAAAAAAATCATGACGATGCAGTATGTGTTCATTGATAAACTTCAGCAGAAGATTGTATTTTCAAATGCCGGGGGCTGTAATCCATTTATTGTGAATGCAGTTTCTGGCCGATTTGAAGAAGTGATCCTGCCCGGCCCGGTTCTGGGAGCCTTCAAAAAAGCCGCATACAAAGAAACAGACATTGAACTGCGTTCTGGTGACGTGATGGTTTTCTACACCGATGGCATCATTGAGGCGAGAAACCAGGTGGGCGATGAAATTGGCTATTCGGGTTTCAAGGAAATTCTGCTGAAAAACTATTCTCCCGATCCCCAGGTGTTTTACCATCGAGTCTTTGGTGAATATCTTGCTTTTCTTGGCAGGGCTTCAGCTCAGGATGACCTTACCATGCTTTTTTTAGCATGTAATAAAAATGAAAAATAATTATTTGAATTCAAGCTTCTGCCTTACTGCTTCGAGATTGTTCAGATCGACCTTTAGTCTGGCGTCATTGTAGCGAATTTCATCTGCATTCTCGAAATATCTGGCTGAAGTAAGATCGCCACGCTGGTACATCGGAAAAACATGGGCGTGAACATGCGCCACATCATTTCCGCTGAAAGCGAAAGCCACCCGATCGATTTTATAAAGGAGCTTCATCTTTTTAGCCAGCTTCTGAGCGAAATGAATGATTTTTGCAGACAGATGTTCTGGCAGGTCGTCGAAACAGGAGTAATGCTGTTTCGTGATGATCTGGCAATGCCCTTCGCGAACCGGCCAGCGATCA
The DNA here is from genome assembly GCA_049325495.1 of Candidatus Rifleibacteriota bacterium. Taxonomy (GTDB): domain Bacteria; phylum Muiribacteriota; class Ozemobacteria; order Ozemobacterales; family Ozemobacteraceae; genus DYKG01. The sequence goes on from JBMOKV010000028.1 coordinate 18,080, forward strand.
AGAAAAACTACAATATCCCCGTCTTCATGGACGATGGCAGCCTCAACCCGATGTCCGGCAATCTGGCAGAATATGCAGCCCGGATCAGTCGCAAAGATAAGGGGCATTTTTTCATCTGACATATCACTCTCCTGCATCAGGTTTCCTTTCATTTACACAAACTTCTGATAAAATGCAACCTCGCAAGGCTGACCAATTTTCACTTCTGATTTGCCGGTTTTTAAATTGTTCATCTTTGAAAAATGGTGTTTAATTTCAGGGATAACTGAGTTTCATAAAAATCGACAGGTTCCCCTGGATGCAGGCACTAAAATGGCAGAAGATCAAGATATTAAGGCTCTTGCAGAGATTGTTGACCAGGTTGAAATGGAAAACGACGGCCAATTGCAGCATAAATTTCGTTATGAAGAATACAAAGGGGATTTCTCCTGCTTGAAAAATTTCGAAAGCAACGAGGCTACTCTGGTAGAGCTTCTGCAAAAGCTTAAAGAGGCAGGCGCCGATTTCTCGGCAACTGATGAATTTGGTAACAACGCGCTTCACCTGGCAACTATGGGTAAGGCCGGGCAACCGGTGGTAAGTTTTTTGATGCAATGCGGCGTGAGCAATCAGCAGAAAAACAAACAGGGTCTCAGCCCAGAAAAAATCTTTGCCATTCTTCAGGAAAGCCGGTAGAGCTTCTTGTGTGTGACTGTGTAAAGGCATTCTGGCTCACAAAAAATATGAAATTCTGGCTTACGGGTTGTACATAATTTGTGTTAAAATTGATGATCGTATAAGTATAGGCGAGGTTATCAGTATGAAGTATAAGAACCTGTATTTATGGCGCATTACCGCGCTGTTTATCGGCATGTTTATTATCTTTTCGGCCAGCAGTCTGCTGGCGGCTGAAAAGAATATCGATATAAAAGTTGCCCAATATGCATCCAGCATCGATTTTACCTGTTCCCAGGGTGCAAGTTATGAGCTTGGCGGTCAGCCTGGTTCTATCGCAGCCGGTGACAACTGCAAATTAACCGGTGTAATGACCGAAAAAGCCCGCAAGCGTTACCATGTTATGGTTTTTTCTGCCTTCATTGGTGATGACGAAGCGGCTAAGACAGCTGAAAATGAATGGCGGGAAGCCGGATTCACCTATAAAACCTCAATTATTGGCGGGCAGTTTTTCGCCAATGACGGTTCGCTGCTTTACGATAACCGCACAATCAGAGGTGAAGTGGGAGTTTTCGACGATCTCGAATCGGCACAAAGGCTTGTTGACCAGCTTGCCGCCCAGGGAAAATCAAGCTGGATCAATACAGAAATAGTATCATGGTCAAAGGGTTCGCTGACTCTGAGCATCAACGGCAGTGAAAAAGCGACAGGCGAAAGCCTTCTTCTGGTTCCTGCCGGTAAAGTTACCCTGAAAAAAGTTGAATACGCTGTGGGCTACCCATGGCATGGCTTTGCCGATCGAAATTACACAGGAACTCTTACCTTTCGATATGGAGCCTCTGATGCAATCGATTGCATTCTCAATACCAGCATGGAAAACGTTCTGGCCGGTGTTGTTCCTTCCGAAATTTCAGCTAATGCCGAAACTGGGGCTTTGCAGGCCCAGGCTGTAGCAGCCCGCGGCGAAATTCTCGCCAAAATCGGAATAAGACACGCAGGTGAAGGTTTTGATACCTGTTCCGAACAGCATTGCCAGGTTTTTGCCGGCGATACCACTTACACTGCCCAGGTTGCCCCTAAAATTGCACCGACCCGTGGTTATGTGCTCAAAGACGGCAGCAAAATTCTCGACGCCGTTTATGCCGCCAATTGCGGTGGCCATTCTGAAGCCAACCACCTGGTATGGACCACGAAACCGAACCCCATTCTCGGCGGACGCTGGGATATTGGAACCCCCCCGGCTCTCGACCTGAGCGAAGAACGGCAGGTTGCTGATTTTATCAACAATCCTCCCAGATGTTACTGCAATAATCCCAATGTTGAGGGCGGAAACCGCTTTCGCTGGACCAAATCGATTAACGCCACTGACTGGAGAGCAGTTTGCGACCGGGTCGGCATTGGCCGCATAAAAACTGTAAAAAACATTGCCCGTGGATTTTCAGGGCGCATCTATCAGATCACTTTCGTTGGTGAACGTGGTGAAAAGACTGTGATGAAAGAGCTCAACATCCGCAAAATTTATGGCAGCCTGATGAGTGCATGCTTTATCGCCAGTTATAATCGCGATGCCGCCGGCTACATTGTCAGTGCTGAAATCAAGGGTGCCGGATTCGGCCACGGCGTTGGAATGTGTCAGACCGGTGCCCAGAGTCTGGCCAAGCAGGGCTGGAGCTTCGACCGAATTCTTTCCCATTATTTTCCCGGCAGTGTGCTGCAGAAACTCTATTGATAAAGTTTTCGCCAGCTGTTTATTACCGGCTGCTTCTAAATTATTGAGCATCGATTTTTGGCGTTTTTGCCGCGATGCTTGATTCTGTTGAATATCGGTTCAGAGTTAGCGACTGTTTTTCAAAAAATACGCCCGTAGTTTCCTGGTTTTGCCAGGAGATTTTGCTTTTGCACAAAATCTTGTCTTTTCCATGTGAAACCATAGATTTTTTGCTTGACGCAATGCAGCATGATATGGCATAATCGCCAGACATAAATCAGAGGCAAGAAAGGGAAACTAATCGTGAGTCATCAAACCCTGGTATGGAGCGCATTGATTCTTTATGTCGGCGTAACCTTGTTTTTAACCATTCGTGGCATGATGAAAACCAAGGATCTGGCCAGTTTTGCGGTCGGAAACCGTGATATCGCCCCAGCCTGGGTAGGTCTTTCTCTAACTGCCCAGCTTACCAGCGTTGCAACTTTCGTTGTGAATCCAGGCCTGGTCTATCATTATGGTCTTTCGGCGCTGATGGGTCTTGGTGTTGCCGCTGGTTTCGGCATTATTGCCGGCCTTTGCGTTCTTTCCGGGCCTTTCAGAAATGTGGGTGACAAGGTCAAGGCTCTGACCATTCCGCAGTGGATCGGTGCCCGTTATGAATCAAAAGGCCTGAGAGTGTTCTTTGCATTGATTTCCCTTTCCCTTATCAGTTTCATCGTTCTTATTGCAGTTGCAATCGCGCTGACCCTTTTCTCATTGCTCCAGCTGACTGATATTAACCAGACCACCTGGCTGGTAGTCGGAGTTATGGCGTTTGTTTTCACTTACACACTGCTTGGCGGCGCCAATACATCGACTTATACCAATGCCATTCAGGCTCTGGTAATGCTGGTAGTTGCTCTGATTCTTATTTTCAGCGGGTTTGAACTGATGACTTCCGGTGATGGGCTGTTTGCCAAGCTGTCCGCCATCAATCCGACTCTCACTGCCTTCACCAACCCTGAGGCGGGCGGCTATTTCCGTAATCTTTTCGAAGTTTTCTTCTGCAATTTCCTGGTCGGTCTGGCCATTGTCTGCCAGCCCCATATTCTAGGCAAATCCCTGCTGCTTAAAGATTCAAGCCAGATCAAAACTTATCTGGCCGTGGCAATCATTGCCGGTACTGCTTTCGTTTCAGTAATGCTGGTCGGTCTTTATGCCAGGGTTACTCTTGACCCTGCAGTAGCCCGCATCGATATGGTGGTTCCGACTTATATCGCCAAAAATTTTACCTCTGCAACTCAGGTGCTGATCAGCATTGGTCTTCTCTGCGCCGGCATTTCGACCCTTGAGGGGCTGTTGCTGGCCCTTTCGGCTATTTTTTCCAGTGACATTTACCTGACCTTCCGGCCCCTGAACCCGGAAACCCGTGATGAAGACCTGAAAAAAGCCCTCAGATTCGGGCGTATCGCTCTGGTAATCGTCGGAATCGGCTGTGTTCTTCTTTCAATCTGGCAATTGCGTAATCCAACCGGTGGTTCGGTGGCGATCTTCGCTCAGTATGGCGTTTATCTGTTGTTTACCGCCACTTTCCTGCCGATTGCCTGTGGTCTGTTTCTGCCCGCGGTCACACGCGAACTGGTAACCGCCGGGGTTATCGCTTCAACCGTTTTTTACTTCATTCCCGCAATCATTCACAAATTTGCCCCGACTGCCCCATTCTTTTTCATGGGAAATAATCCCGCGATTCTTGCTACCTGCGGCATTATTGCAGGTTGGCTGGTGGTAGGCGGCGGCCTGCTTCTCGGTAAGAGAAATCCTGAAGAGATTCCAGTTATTTCCCCTAAAGATTTCTAAAGAAAGATGGTTTAAAACCCATCTATTGAACTTCTAAAAACTGGCCTCTGCTTATTTGATAAACCAAATTGCAGAGGTCTTTTTCGTAAACCCGAAGGGCAAACAAAACCGGTCATTGAGCCCATTTTAATGGGTCGAAATGACCGGTTGCTTGCCTGTGGTCACTTCGACCTCATAAAGAGGCTCAGCGACCGAAAAATTAAAAATTCACTTAAAATTAAACGGCTTTGGTGGCGTTGCTGTCATTGCCAGCCAGATTGAAATTGCAGTTCGGGCAGAATTTCCAGCCTTTTTTGACTTCTTCATGACAGCCCGGGCACTGACTGAGCGGCTTATCAATCTTGTCGCCGCACCAGGGACAGTTGCTGAATTTTTCTTCCACCTGTCCGCCGCAGTTCTTGCAGGTTGAGATTGCGGGCTGATCGGGTCTGATCAACAGATAAACAACCAGACCGAAAACGTTGGTGAACAAAGTGAAGGTTGCCCAGAGAACCGGTCGGCTCAGTCGGCGTTCCTGGGCGTCAGCCATGACGAATACCGGCGGCGCCAGAATCAGAAACAGAAATATGGCGGGCGGCAGCAGTTTCATGATAATACGCAGTGCCAGCAGACCAAGCAGCAGAACGCAGACGTAAAACAGAATATTTTTGGCGGTCAGATCTTTCTTTTCAGGAAGCATCATGGCTTTTCTCCTTTGTTGGTTAGCAGGCAAACATGCGTAAGCCCGAGAAAAAACGACGGAACAAACTGACTTTTTCATGGCCGGGCAGATTGGCTTTGCGGTTTTGAATGATCAGCGGCGAAGAAATGGCGGCAAAGATTCCACCGGCAGCAAAGAACAGGATGAACAGACCATATTCGGCAAGCAGCGGCAGCGTTATCGGCAGCTGGTTGGCAGACAGCCAGTCATTGAATATCGGCTGTATGAGCATGATCGACAGCCAGATGATTACTGCCATGCTTGCAAGATAAGAATACTGAAGAATCAGAAGATTACGCTGCAGGCTGCTTTTGACAAACTGACGCTCCAGTTGCGGCGTCTGATTGATCTCGGTTTCGATGGCAGCCAGAAGATGAACCGGAACCGCTTCGACGATTTCCCGGTCGCTGCGTATCGTTTCGAGAGCCTGCTGCATCTGCTCAAAGTCGTTCCGACAGATGTCGCAGTTGGCCAGATGTCGCGCAATATCTTCAGGAACCTCTCCTGGCGGTTCGCTGAAATGCTCGACCAGTCGCGACTGCATTTCGACGCATTCAGGTTTTCTGTTCATGAGAATTCTCCTTGAAAAAAAAGCTGCGCAGCTTTTTCAATCCATAAAAAATTCGACTTTTCACTGTTCCAGACGGGGTCTGGGTGATTTCAGCAATCTCTTCGATGCTCAGGTCTTCAAGATGCCGCAGAGTGATGACCTGGCGCATTTCATCAGGAAGACAGGCCAGCAATTGCAGGGCCCGCTGCGATTCAGAACTGCGACAGGCTGCTTCTTCCGGGCTTTGTTGCTTGTGGTCAGGTATAGAGTCGTGAATTTCGCTTTCGCTCTGCTGGTTTCTGGTGTTTCTCGATTCGAGCCAGTTCAGACAATGCCGGCTGGCTACCAGATATATCCAGCTTTTCGCTTTTCCCTTCCCAGGGTCAAAAAGGGCAGCGTTTTTCCATACCCGTACCATTGCTTCCTGAAACACTTCTTCCACATCGGCCGGCCGATGCGCCAGCATACGCCTTATCAGTCGAAAAATGCACGGCGAATAGAGCTCGTAAAGCTCTCTAAAGGCTTTTTTATCGCCTTTGCCCACATCGCATAACAGTTGTTCGTCTGATCTTTTCATATGCTTTCATCAGGTTAATACAAAAAAATCAGAACCCGGTTCAATTTTTTTTCATTTTTAAAAAACCAGACATTTCTTATGAAGCATAAAAGTGATACGATTTAGCCATGGATTTGAAAGAGAGTGACAATTTTCAAGCAGTTGAAAATAAAGAAATAAAGGCCTCGGTACTGGTTGTCGATGATGAAAAAAATATCAGACAAACCCTTTCTTTATGCCTGAATGATTTGGGTTGGCAGGTTTGTACTGCAGCCGATGCTGAACAGGCCAAAAGATTAAACGAGGTTGAAATCTTTGATCTGGCATTTATCGATATCAGATTGGGCTCTGATAATGGGCTTGATCTGATTGTGGAGCTTTTAGAAAGAAGCCCCTGGCTGAAGATTATTGTGATTTCTGCCTATGCCTCTATCGATTCTGCAGTTGAAGCTCTTAACCGTGGGGCTTTAAATTATATAGCCAAGCCCTTTTCTCCCGATCAGGTCAGATCTGCGGCTGCAAAAGCACTGGATTTAAGACGACTTGAGCAAAGATTATTAAGTCTGGAAAGGGATTTTTCTGAAAACATCCCACCAGTGTTTCTAGGTTCAAAAAATCCTCAGATGAAAAGGATAATAGAAATTGCCAGACAAAGTGCAAAATCAGAAGCTTCCATTTTAATCACAGGCCCCAGTGGAACTGGTAAAACGGTTCTGGCAAGAGCCGTTCATAGCTGGAGCAGTCGAGCCGTTTTTCCATTTGTGACCGTCTCATGTCCATCCTTGAGTGCAGAGCTGGTTGAAAGTGAGTTATTCGGCCATATAAAAGGATCATTCACCGGGGCTATCAGAGATAACCCGGGAAAAGTTGCGGTTGCTGACAAAGGAACCGTTTTTCTTGATGAAATTGGAGATCTGCCGGTAAATCTGCAGCCAAAGCTTCTTAGATTCCTTCATGAAAAATGCTATGAACGCCTTGGCGAATCGAAAACCAGAAAAGCAGATGTCAGAATTATCACTGCTACCAATTCTGATTTAAAACAAAAGGTTCAAAACGGAGAATTTCGAGAAGACCTGTTTTATCGGTTAAACGTGATTGAATTGACCATGCCTGCTTTAAGAGATCGACCAGAAGATATTTTAGACATCAGCAAGGGCTTCTTGACCTATTTTTGCCAGCAAAATCATAAACTGATTAATGGGTTTTCTGATTCTGCCTCTGATTACCTATTGGCACATTCATGGAAAGGAAACCTTCGTGAGTTGAGGAATTCAATAGAACGAGCAGTGATTCTTTGTCGGACTGATGAGATTAAATTAACCGATCTTGATTCGGGAGAGGTTGCGAAAAAGCAAGGTGCTCCCGCAGGAAATAGACAGACCTTACAGCAGGTTGAGGCTGAGTACATAAGAAAGATTATCAATCAATCGCAGTCTTTGAGAGAGGCTTCAGAAATTCTTGGAATTGATATTGCAACTCTTTGGCGAAAAAGAAAGCTATATCATATTGATTGATTGCATTTTGCAATTTTAAATATGAATTCCCATTGCAATTTGCAATTTTTTGCGTGAGAGGTTTTTAAAATCAGCATAAATAGAGCGGTTTTGCCGTTGGCATTCATTTTGCTTTTATTTTCAGGAGACTTTTTATGAGCTTGAAAAGACAAATTTTCTGGGGTTACGGGCTTTTACTGCTGACCATGGCAGTGGCAATCGCCTGGAGTATCTGGCATCTGGTCGAATTAAGCAATGCTGCATCAGAGATTCTGCATGAAAATTATCGGAGTATAACGGCAGCAGAAAAAATCATTTCTTCAATTGAAAGGCAGGACAGGGCCGTTCTTCTTGCCTTGCTGGGCAACTCCACTGAGGGTAAAAAGCAATTTTTTGAAAACGAGTTAACCATTTCAAAGTGGTTGGAAAGGGCTAAAGACAACGTTACAGTTCCTGGAGAATCTGAAGTGTTAGCCCGGATTGAAGCTGGTTATAGTGATTTCAGGATTGCGTGTCAGGACTTTTTTTCCAAGCTTGAAAAGCCCGAACCGGAGAGGCTGATTCTCGGAGCAGTTTATAAGAAAGAGCTGATGGCACTTTTTTTAGATGTCAGAGCTTCATGTGAGAAACTTAGAACCATGAACGAGACGACAATGTATGAAGCCAGTCAAAGGGCATGGTTCGTGGGTCGCAATGCAATCTGGTCTACTTCAGTGGTTGCAATTCTGGTGTTGCTGATCTCTCTGATCTTTGGCTCGATGATAATTGAGCGGATTGTCAGGCCTCTTCGCAGCATGGTTGTGGCTTCAAGAAAAATTGCCGCTGGAGATTATGATATTCAGATTACTCAGGAGCAGGGCAGTGCCGCTGAAATCAGTCTGCTGGCCGATGAATTCAATCTGATGTCAGGAGAACTGAAAAAATTCAATGATCTTAATTTCGAAAAGATTCTTGCAGAAAAGTTAAAGATTGAAGCGGTTCTGGCAAGTATTGAAGACGGGTTGGTTGTTCTGTCACAAGATTTAAAGGTTTCAGGCATCAATTCTGCTGCGCGAAGAATTCTTGGTCTTGAATTTTTCGATTGCCTTAACGTAGATGGCAAGATGGTTTTGCCTGCAAAAATCTGTGATCAGTTGGTAAATCGAAATCAGGTTTTTAAGGAAAAACCGGTAGCAGATCCCGAGAAAAACATTCTTTCTGTCAAGCAGGGTGATAAGGAGTTTCATTATCTCTTTTCGCTGTCATCTATCAGACAAAGCGATAGTGAAAGTTCCGGCTTTTTAATTTTCTTTAAAGATGTAACTAAATTCAGAGAGCTTGAACAACTCAAAAATGATTTTATTTCTGCGGCTTCTCACGAGCTTAGAACACCTTTGACCAGCATTAAGATGAGCTTGATGCTGATTAAGGAAAAGATTGAGGGCAAACTTGAGCTGAAAGAAAAAGAATTACTGGATATTGCTGATGAAGAAATTTCAAGATTGAAGGCTTTGATAGATGATCTACTGGATTTGTCAAAAATTGAAGCTGGAAAAATCGATATGGAATTTTCAGTTATAAATTTTAAACTTTTGATTGATCATGCCTTAAAGGTGTTTGGCAGTCAGTTCGAAATGAAGAAAATTTCAGTTGAATCGGTCGTCGATGGTGATTTGAGCTGTGTGAAGGTCGATGCAAATAAAGTTGCCTGGGTTCTTACCAATTTGATTTCGAATGCCTTGAGATATGTGCCTGAAAACGGAAAAATAACGCTTTCAGCCCGAAAAAATGGGAGGTTTCTTACTTGTGAGGTTGCAGATAATGGACCGGGAATACCTATTGAATTTCAAACCAAAATTTTCCAGAAATTTGTGAGAATTGGAAAAGGAGCAACTGATGGAACCGGTCTGGGTCTGGCAATATGCAAGGAAATTGTTAGAGCTCACGGTGGAACAATCTGGGTTGAATCAACCCCCGGAAATGGAAGCAGGTTTATTTTTTCTGTTCCGGCGATAGAAGAAAGGGGAAATGAAAATGAAGTCGATTTTAATAATTGATGATGAGAAAAATATCAGACTGACTCTGACGCGGGTTTTTGATGATGGGAACTTCAAGCTGTCCACTGCTGTCAATGGAGAAGAAGCATTGCAGAAAATGACCGAGGAAGAATTCTCACTGGTACTTCTTGATTTAAACCTTCCTGGTATGAGCGGCATGTCGGTTTTAAAGCAGATTACTCAGAACTTTCCCTGTACCAGAACCGTAATTATTACCGCGCATGGAAGTGTTGAATCTGCGGTTGAAGCAATGAAACTTGGTGCAGTTGACTTTTTGCAGAAGCCTTTCAGCCCAGGTGAAATTCGTGATCTGGTTGGAAAAATTTTGAACCGCGAAAACCTGGATGAAAAAAATGCCACTGATTATTCGGCTATTTTGGAATTGACCAAAAAATTCCTGAATCAATGCAGATTTGAGAGCGCTCTGGAAACGATTCGAAGAGCTGTGGCAATAGATCCAAACAAACCCGAAGCATTTAATCTGATGGGTGCGATTCTTGAGGTCAAAGGGAAAAGACTTGAAAGTCAGAAGTTCTATCGGACTGCTTTGGAAATAGATCCCACCTATAAACCTGCCAGAGATAACCTGAATCGGGTTACCCTAAGCAATGCAGATTCTGATATCAGCTTTGGAAGTTGAGGTTTTGCGGCAATGAAAGGCCTGTATATCGTAATCATTGGCTGTGGTCAGCTTGGGGCTACTTTGGCTAACAAGCTCAGCAAGGAAGGTCATTCTGTTGTTGTGGTTGATTCTGACCTTTTATCCTTTGAATTGCTTAACATGGACTTTACCGGTTTCAAAATTGAGGGTGATGCAGCTCAACCAAGTGTTTTGCAACAGGCAAAGACTGGTGAAGCAGATGCTGTATTGGCACTTACAGCCAATGAAAATCTTAACCTGATGGTGGCTTTGGTTGCCAAAACCAGATTTAAATCAAACATTGCAATTGCAAGAGTTTACGATCTGGCAAAGGAAAAAGTATTCAAGAAAACCGGAATCATCACTTTGTGTCCAACCAGGCTGGTTTCGGAGCATACGGTTGAATTGCTTGCTAAAAGCCTGCAGATTTCAGGGGAAGCTGTATGAAAATAATCATCGCTGGCTCAGGTAAAGAGTTCTTTTTTCTTTCCAGAAAATTCATTGAGAAAGGTTATAGGGTAACTTTGATCAGTCGTGAACGGAAAGAATGCCTTGCTCTTTATCGAAAACTTAAGGTTGAGGTTATTGAGGGGGATGTGGGGAATATTGAGGTTTTGAGACAAGCCGGCGCTGCAAGTTCCGATATTTTTCTGGCAATGACCGATAGTGATCCGGATAACATGATTTCTGCACAGATTGCCAGAATTGAATTTAAAGTTCCGAAGGTGGTTGCTTTGGCAAATGACCCTGAAAACATCAGTGTCTTTGAAAAACTGGCAATTTCAGCATTTTCTAATTCTTCGATCATTGTTTCTCTGATCGAGGAAAGAATCGTGGCTGAAAATGTATTGAATCTTCAGCCGGTAGCACATGGAAAAGTCCTTGTTTCAGAATTGAAAATTGGCACAGGCTTCGAAGGAGTTGGAAAACCTCTTAAAGAACTGCAACTTCCAAAAAATGTTTTGATTGGCATCATTATTCGAAATGAAGTTGCAATCGTTCCTGGTGGTGACGATGTCATTTTCCCGGATGACTCGCTTGTGCTGCTGACTTTGCCGGAAAATCACGGGAAAACGATAAAAACTTTTTCAGGTGATATCTGATGCACAATCTGAGAATTTCGGCTTTTCTAAAAAAGAAATATTCTAAAATTTTATTTGTTTTAAATAAAATTTTAATTCTTCAAGCGGTTTTGTTTTTGTTCCCGGTGTTATTGGTTCTTTTTTATCCCGATGAAATTCGCCATTCAATTTGCTTTATTGTTCCGTCGATTGTTTTTTTTTCTGCGGGCATGCTCATTCAACGGAAGTTTAAGGGAAGAAGTTTTGACGAAATTAGTATTGAAGAAAGCGAAATAATCGTTCTAACCGGTTGGATAATGGTGATGGTCTTGTCAACCATTCCGGTAATGATTCTGGGAAAACTGGATTTTTCCCAATCTTTTTTTGAAACGGTCAGTGCCTGGACCACGACCGGGTTGTCTGTCGTTGATGTTGAAAAAGCCCCGAAAATTCTGCTTTTCTGGCGAAGTTTTATGCAGCTTGCCGGTGGGGCAGGTCTTGCAATAATTTTGGTTTCTGCATTGATCGGTACTTCTGGCACCGGAATGTCAATTTCTGAAGGCAGGCAGGAGCAGTTGGTGCCCCAGGTTAAGCGGTCTGCAGCCCTTGTTTTAAAAATTTACCTTGGGATTACTCTTTCTGGTGTTCTTGCCTATTTTTGGTTTGGAATGAATTTGTTCGATGCTGTAAACCATTCTTTTGCAGCAGTTTCTACCGGTGGGTTTTCAACAAGAACTCAAAGCATAGGTTTCTGGAATTCCCCGCAAATTGAAGCCATTTCAATGATTATAATGTTTCTGGGTAACCTGAACTTCGTTACAACATGGCTCTTTCTTCGGGGAAAATTTGATGCGTTCTATAAAAATGGCGAAGTCAGACTCTTTTTTTTATTGATAATTATTGCCGCTTTTACAATTGCGACATTTACTACGGTTCATCTGTATTCAGGGCTTGATAAAGCATTGCGTGTTGCTGTCTTTGAAACTGTATCAGCACTGACTACTACGGGTTTTTCCACCGTTGCGTATACCGACTGGAACTCAACCGGAATTTTTGTAATGATTCTTCTGATGATTGTTGGAGGAGGAAGTTGCTCTACTGCCGGTGGTATAAAACAGTTTCGTGTCTGGATATTAATTCAGCAGATTAAGGTAGAATTGAAGAGACTTTTGCTGCCTTCAAAAGCCGTAGTTGAAGTTGAAATTCAGCAGGGCGAGAATCTGCAGGTTTACACCGACAAAAGTTTCAGATCTCTGTGTGTTTTCATGGGGCTGTATTTTCTGACCTTTTGTGCTGGAACGTTGGTGTTGATGATTAATGGCATTCCAATGCACCTCGCAATGTTTGAATTTGCGTCCTCATTGGGAACCGTTGGTTTATCAATGGGCGTTACAAGCCCAGGCATGCCTTTGTCGATCCTTTGGGTGGAAGTTCTTGGCATGATAATGGGCCGGTTGGAATTTTTCGTTGTGATTGTCGCAATTTCAAGAATGGCGATAGATTTCTGGACGCATATTTGTAATGCCTTTTTTGAAGGTAAAAAAAAGCAGGCCGGGTAAAAGGCTACTTATTGGAAAAAGGCAGGCAGAGGCTGAAGAAGAACCGCGAACCCTGATTGAGCTGGCTGTCAATTTTGATTTCGCTGCCCATCATGCGGGCCAGTCTCTGGGAAATGGCCAGCCCAAGCCCGGTGCCGCCGTAAATTCTCGAAGTCGATGGCGTGGCCTGGCTGAATTCATCGAATATTTCAGCCAGCTTTTCCGTGGGTATGCCGATTCCACTGTCGATTATCTCGAAAAGGATCTCACTGCAGTCGGGCTTGACGCACGAAACTCGTAACAGAACCCGGCCTTCGTGGGTAAATTTGATAGAATTGTCGAGAAGATTGCTGACTATCTGTCTAAGTCGGGTTGGGTCACCAATTACTTCCGATTCAAGATTTCCTGAAAATTCGAACTGCAGGTCTAGTTTGCGGGCTGTGGCCTGGGGCCGAATCTGATTAATGATTTCGTTCAGCAACCGGGGCAGGTCGAAAACCGTGTGTTCAAGCTCCATTTTCCCGGCTTCTATGCGTGAAAGGTCAAGCAGGTCGCGGATAAGTCTCAACAAAGTTTCACAGCTGCTACGTAAGATTGAGGCGTATTGCTGCTGTTCTTCAGATAAATCTGTGGTAAAAAGCATTTCGGTCATACCATTGATGCCGTTGACCGGGGTTCTGATTTCATGACTCATGGTTGCGAGAAATCTGCTTTTGGCTTCGTTGGCCGTAATCGCTTTGTCATGGGCGGCTTTAACTTCCTCGATTAGATGCATGAGAAGCTGGTGGGTTTTCAATTTCTCATACTCATAAGTGCATAAAACAACGGTTGAAAGGACGAAGATTCCGATGAATCTTTCGATAAAAAGGGGGGGTGCTGATAAAACAAACCCGGCCGGTAGAAATTAACTGTGAATACCCCAATGCAAAAAACCAGATAGACGACCGAATATATAAGACCGCTGCGAAACCCGGTCAGAAAAAACATTGTAAGAGGTACAATAAAGCTCCATAAAGGCCCTATTCCCGAAATGCCTCCTGAGGCAAACAGATAGAAAAAGAAAATGAAAGATGACGTGGCAACTATATAGCCGGG
>JBMOKV010000029.1:0-4220 GCA_049325495.1 Candidatus Rifleibacteriota bacterium
CGAGAACGAAGGGGCTAGAAAAATCCTGCAGCTCAATCCCGAATGCATCAACCATGTTCTCACCGAAGACGAATGGGTTTTAAAAAATATCAATACCCCGGACCTATTACAAGAGGCTGAACTCTGTCTTAAAAAATTGGGCAGCTGATTTCACAAGGCTTCGATAATCAGAAGGGTTATGTCGTCTGCCAGCGGGTTTTCGCCGGTCCAGACTTTCAGGCCAGCAATAATCGATTTAACCGCATCATTAACCTCAAGACCCCGACTCTGGCGAATCAGATCGAAGAACCGGTCCTCGCCAAAAAAGTCTGACTCCTGGCGGGCCTCGGTAATACCGTCCGAAAAAAGAATCAGGCGACTTTGGGGTTCGAGTTCGATCTGAAAACGGTCATAGGATGAGTCTTCGCTCAATCCAACCGGGATATTGCCATCGTCAAAGACTTTTATGCTGCCATCGGCCGACTGGACAACCAACGGGGTGTGCCCGGCCCGGCAATAATTCAAGGTGCGTTTTTCCCGGTCAAGCACCCCATAAATCATGGTGAAATACTGGTAGTTGTTCTTCTGTAAAAGAAATTCGCGGTTCAGCTCGTTAACCACCTGCTCAGGTGAGCGCATCGTTCCATCAGGATTACGAATTATTCCGTTTTTGCCCTCCCATGCAGAAAGCATGCGATGAGCGCTTACCGCCAGCATCGCCGACTGAATTCCGTGACCTGAAACATCAATTATGAAGAATCCGACCTCGTTTTCACCTGCGGGAAAAATATTCAACAGATCGCCGCCAATTGTTTCGCAGGGTTCAAAATACCAGGCGAAATCGAAGCCTGAGATCGAAAAAAGAGGATCGGGCAAAAGACTGCGCTGCATCTTGGCAGCGGCTTCAAGGTCATCATGCAGTTCATCGAGCATATTCTGTAAAGCCTGGTTTTTAAGATCAAGCTCGTGTGCAACCTCTTCAAGCTCTTTTTCATGGAATTTACGATGGTCAGTCTCTGATTTCAACCGCAGCATTGATTTGACCCGAACGATCAACTCTTCCTCGTTGATCGGCTTGATCAGATAATCAACGGCACCGGCCTCAAAAGCTTCAACCAAAGCATTGGTTTCAGACCGGGCACTTACCACCAGAATAGGGACATCCCGGTAGACTTCCTGCTCCCTGATCGCCTTAATCGCCTCGATACCACTGATTTCCGGCATCATCAGATCCATGAGGATAAGATCGATAGGGGCGTCATGTTGATTCTGAGCCAGTTTTTCATAAGCTTCTGCTGCTGAACTGGCAAGAAAAAGACTATTAACAAAATCCTGGGTTTCGAGAATCGTTTCGAGCAGCAGAAGGTTGTCGGGAGCATCATCTACCATAAGCAGATTCATTTTTCTTTCTACATGCTTACTCAAGCTTCTTTTCCTTTCATCGATGAAAAAACAAGACGAAAGCATGAGCCCTGGCCCAGAGTGCTGTCAACCTCAATTTTGAAGCCCAATAGATCCGCAAAAGAGCTCGCAATGGCAAGTCCAAGACCTGCGCCCCCGTAACGACGGGTTATCGAATTGTCACATTGCATGAAAGCCTCGAAAATCGTTTCAAGATGCTGCGAAGCAATTCCCGGCCCCGAATCTTTAACCTCGACCGCCTCAGGAAAATTATTGCGGGTTTTCAACAATATCTCAACCTGACCACCAGAAGAAAACTTTACCGCATTGTCAATGAGATTCTGCAGAATCTGGCGTAGTTTAACTGCATCAGTTCTTATCAATTCAGGGTTCGGATGCAGATCGAGGGCAACGGAAACTTTTTTTTCCTCGATGGAAACCTGCATTAAATCTAGAATTTCGTGAAGCAGCAGAGAAACATTAACTTCTTCTGCATTGATTTCCTGAAATCCTGACTGGGTTCTGGAAAACTCAAGAATACCGTTGATAAGTTTCAGAAGAGTATTGCCGTTCTGCTTTATTCGATCGATGAACAGCAGATCTTTTTCAGAAAAATGACCATTGGAATTGCGCTTCAGAATTCCTGAAAAGCCGATTATGGAATTCAGCGGTGTGCGCAACTCGTGACTCATTCGGGCTATGAACATGCCTCGGGCATCGCTGCTGCGTTCGGCATCGGCTCTCGCGGTTTCAAGATCGGTCAACATCTTTCTCTGTTCAGTTACATCGCGAGCAACTCCGTAAATCACATTTCCAGCCGGATTACGGGCGCTGCTCCAGAGAATCCAGCGGTACTCGCCGTCAACGTGGGAAAAGCGGGTTATACGACCGACAATCTGGCGAGAACTGGCGATTTGCCGGATCAAATCAGTTTCATGGCCCAGATCTTCAGGATGAATCAGGTCTGCCAGACTTCTGCCCTCGAGAGCCTGCGGTGACCAGCCCAGAATGTCGAACCAGCTAGGGTTGGCATTCTTGATACAGCAATCATTATCAAGAATGCAAAACATATCCATCGACATTTGAAAAAAGCTGTTGCGCTCATCTTCAAGTCTGATGCTTTCGCTCAAATCGCGGACAAAACCGGTGAAAATGCGTCCGGACTCAAGTTTGACCTCAGCCACGGCAAGATCGATGGGAAAAGTTTCGCCATCAGATCTGAGAGCCTCAACCCGTCGACCGATTCCGACAATGTGTGGAATCCCGGTTTCCAGATAGCGCTTGATATAGCTGTTATGCCGGCTCTTATGTGGTTCTGGCATGAATATGGTTACATTCTGGCCAATTGCCATTTCTGCTGAAATCTTGAAAATTCGTTCTGCAGACCGGTTAAAACCAAGAATAATGCCACTGTCATCGATAATAACCATAGCATCCACGGCGGCATCGAAAATAGTCGCCATGGTTTTTTCACTGACCCGCAGGCGTTTTTCAGAATGGTCCGAACCTTGCTCAGAGATAGTCGAATTGTAAACCCGCTCAAGTAGCTCTTCTGAAGAAGCTGAACCGATTGTCTGCTTTGCGAAATCCAGACGGATAATCTTTTTATTCCCGACCCGCCTGATTGATCCCATAAAGGCGGTCGATCCGATGGGGGATTTAATGGGCAAGCCTGATTCTTCTGCTGAAAACTCAAGCGTTCCTGAATCCACAATTCGGTCGACAAGTTTCCGGGTCAGAACAAATTGTCCTGAAAGATCGAATAAGGCTTCTGCCTCATCATCTGCATAAATCAGTTCGGCGTTCAAATCAAACAACAGCAGCAAATCGAGTCTCCCCAATACAATACTATACCCTCAAGCCTCATTATGTTATTATATTCGATGAAAATTTAAAACTGAAAAACTGGAGTAAGCGAAAATGACTTTAACCCCACCCCCTGGAAGCCTTGGTAATCCCCAGAATAAAGCAGCCGCGCCGGCAATAAACAAAACCGAAATCACCCCTCCCAAATGCCTGGGAACCGATTATTTTGGCAAGTGGAATCAGACCGGTATGACTTTCGAATCCATGAAAATCGACCGCCCTGACTATCAGATCAAATGCGCAAACTGCCCATTTTTTGAAAAGTGCTATATGCTTAACGAAATTCGCCTGATGCGAATCAAAAAGTAAATTAAGGCAGAAAAGGGAAAGTAGAATGAGAGCCTACGACGTAATTAAAAACAAGCGCGATGGTAAAAAGCTTGCGCAGGATGAAATAAAGTATCTGATCAAAGGTTTCGTTGATGGCAGTATTCCTGATTATCAGATGGCCGCCTTTCTTATGGCCGTATATTTTCAGGGAATGGACGAAGAAGAAACTTACTGGCTGACCGATTGCATGCGAACCAGCGGCGATCTGATCGAGCTCGAAGGCATTTCCGGAATCACGGTCGACAAGCATTCGACTGGCGGAGTTGGCGACAAAACCAGCCTGGTTCTCGGTCCGGTTCTTGCCGCTCTCGGTCTGAAAGTGGCTAAAATGTCTGGCCGAGGCCTTGGTCACACCGGTGGTACCATTGACAAACTGGAAGCAATTGAGGGTTTTTCCTGTGAGCTTTCCAAGAAGCAGTTCATTGATGCCGTTAACAAGACCGGGGTTGTAATAGTTGGTCAGACCGGCAATCTGGTTCCGGCCGACAAAAAGATCTACGCTCTTCGCGATGTTACCGCCACAGTTGATTCGGTGCCGCTGATTGCCGCATCTATCATGTCGAAAAAGCTCGCTGTTGCCAACAAAGTACTGGTTCTCGACGTAAAAGTCGGCAGTGGTGCTTTTATGAAAAGTCTTGAAGATG
>JBMOKV010000030.1:0-4163 GCA_049325495.1 Candidatus Rifleibacteriota bacterium
GCGATGCCGAATACCGATGATTACAGCGAATCGGGTTTGCTTGGCATCACCAGAGATATGGCCCGGCGTGGGATATATACGACTTTCATCGGAATTGGACTGGATTTCAATACCCAATTGATCGAATCGATAACCAAAATCAAAGGGGCAAACTATTACTCGGTGCATTCAGCGGCCGATTTCAAAACCAGACTGGCAGAAGAATTTGACTATATGGTTACTCCGATGCTTTTCGATTTGAGCATGGTGGTAAATTCTTCAGGGTATCGCATCAGGAAGGTAATCGGCTCACCGGAAGCCGACCTGGCGACCAGCAGAATTTTTCAGGTGAAAACCCTGTTTCCTGCACCAACCAGGGCGGCAGGAACACGAGGCGGCGTGATTCTGCTGCAGCTGGAAAAGATTGGCCAGGAAAGCGGAATAAACCTGAAAATAAATTATCAGGATCGATCGGGCAAGGATTACGAATTTACCAGTTCGGTCAGTTTCCCTGAAACAGAGCCCGATTATTTTGATGATCAGGGAATTCGCAAAGCGATTGCCCTTGCCCATTATGCCGACCTGTTGAAAGCAGTCGCCACCGGCCGCTTTCCCGGGCACCAGCAGGCCATGGCAGTTTCGGGAAACAACCAGGAAAATCGCCCCGACAATTCGGGATGGACATATTGGGAAAGACCAGGTACCCAGCTCGCAGTATCTTCATCGGCCCAGACTCCGCTGCGCCAGTTCAAATCATGGCTGCAGTCAGAAATCGATATGATCGGTGACCAGACGATGCGTCAGGAAATCAAGGTTTTAAACAGACTTGAAGAAGTAATTAAATGAGCGGTTAAATTTGCATAAGATGTCACTGTTAAAGTATATTTCGGTAATGTTCAAAAACTTTTCGATGCTGATGATGATTTTCATATTTTGCCTGTGGCAACCGCATTATGCGGTTGCCGGGCAAATTGCCTCCGATCTTGCTTTTCTTGAAGAACTGGTGGATCAGGCGGTAAAAAACCTTGAGCTTGACCATGAAAACGCCGAGGGCAGCCAGAATATTCAGCAGTTTGTCGAAAATGCCGGGTTGAAACTGAAAATGGCCCAGGCCTCGTCTTCCAGACCGGGATTTCTGGATTCTGACTATTTCAATCTTGGTGTCTATCTGGTAACCATAAGTTTCAAAAGATTCAAGGCGGCAGAAATTGTTTTGAAACGACAGTTATTGATTGAAAAAGAACCGGTGGTCAGAAAATGGCTTGAAAAAAGACTTTTCGTGCTAAAAAGGCATACGGAATGCGAAAAAAATTTGACGGTAGAAACCGAGATAAAAGAATTTAAAGAAATGTTTAACTGACCATGGACAAGATTAACCTGATCACTCTTAAATGCAGCAATTGTTCGGCAGCACTGAAAATTTCCGATCATCTCGATCGCTTTATCTGCAATTACTGCGGTACCGAGCAGTTGCTGGTAAGAGAAAACGATGGTTTTGCCTTCAAAAGAATTGAAGCCAAACTCGAAAGCATTGAAAAAGCCACGGAAAAAGGCAATGCAGAACTGGCTCTGAAGAGACTGCGCGAAGATCTTCAGATTAAAATGGTGCAATACGATGCCATCGAAAGAGAAAAAAACGAAAAACTTCGCAATATCGAACAGGAAAGGGAGCTTTCGATTAAAACGCTGGTCGCCGCCGGCTTTTTCCAGATGATCGTTTTAAAATTCGACATTCAGTTCACTTATTATCTGGGTCTGCAGATTTCAATTTTAGGAGTTCTTCTTTACCAGTTGAACCATCTGGGAATACTGCAACAGAACCGGCAGAAAATTTTTGGGGATTATAAGCCTGATCTTGAGCAGGTTAACAACGAAATTGAAAAGATTGAGATCAAGATTAAAAATAAAATAAAAATCGTTGATCGCTGAAATCTTTCGATTATCATAACCCATCGGCCTTTAAGCGAACTTTCGTCAAGATTGCACTGTGTAGTTACCTGATATATACTCAAGTCAAATAACTCTGGCTTGGGTGTATTGTATGGAATATGCTCTTCCGATAATGACAGGTTTATCTCTGGCTGCCCTGACCGGGTTCAGGGCTTTCCTGCCGCCTCTGGTGCTGGGGCTCGTCTATCGCATTTTTCCTGATGCGGTCAACATCAATCAGCAATTTGCTTTTCTGGCGCAAGATCCCGTTCTGATCTGCCTGGGGGTCGCAGCCTTATTTGAGTTTCTCGGCGACAAAATACCGTTTGTCGACAATTTTCTCGACTGGTTGAGCATTCCCGCCAAAATAGCCTTTTCAGCCATCTTAACCTATGCCATGATCCCCGGTGCCACGCACTGGTTTTACCTGCTGGTCGCAATAGTATTTGCCGAATCAGCCACCCTGACGGTTCACACCGGCAAAACCGGTTTGAGAGCCGCTTCTACCATGGTTACCGGCGGGGTTGCAAATCCGGTTATCGGTTTCATTGAAGACGTAATTTCGATTGCCGGAGCAATAGCGGCAATTCTGCTGCCCTGGCTGGGGCTGCTGCTGATTGCCTTTGTCGTTTATCGCTGTCTGCGGTTTCTGCTGGGCGGAAAGGGGGGCAATGACATGCCCCACATTGCTGATGCAAAGCCTTCTTTCGTCTGGTATGACATTTCACAGATGCTCAGCCGCTGGCTTTTTGCCATTTACAACCGCATGACCATCCATAGTTACGAAAAAGTCCCGCAGACCGGGCAATTCGTAACCGTAGCCAACCATGGCTCCATACTCGACGGTTTTATCATGGGCGGGGCGGTCAGGCGCCCGCTTTTCATCATGGTCAAGAAAGAGGCTTTCGATAACCCGATCAAGGGCTGGTATCTGCGCAAAGTTCTGTGCTTTCCCGTCGATCGGTCGAAAGTTGATGCAACCGCCATTAAAACTGCGATGAAAGTGCTCAACGACGGCTATAATCTCGGTTTGTTCCCTGAGGGAACCAGAAACCGCCATGGCAGAGTGAGTGAATTCAAACATGGGGCCATCAAATTCGCCATAAAAAAGAAAATTCCCATTATTCCAGCTTACATTGCCAACTCTCATAATCTGACCCCACCCGGCACCATTTTTCCACGGCCGGCAAAAATGTCAGTTCATTTTCTCGACCCCATCGACACCAGGGCCGAGCTTGAAGCCGGACGCACGGAAGAAGACATTCTTCAGATGCTTTATGACCGCATCTGCTCCAAGGGCAGCGAAGTAATGGGTTACGATGTCAGAGAAACCCCCGAACAGGCCGCAGCCAGTGCCAACGAACAGGCAGCCCAGAGTGCCTGACGCCCTGGTAGTTGTTCCCGATTCCGGTTTCCCTGCCTGGATGGTGGTCGATTACGACGTTGTTGCCCGCAATCTCTTTCAGGCCCGCAAAGCAGGCGTCAATCTTTCAATTCCCGTTCTTGCAGATTTATGGCCGGAAATTGCCGAAGATTGTCTTCGCGCCGGTTTGAGCCTGGTTGCCGCCGGCAAAGCTGAAATTTTAGCCAGATGTGGTGAAGGTTTCGAACGCCTGTTACTCAAATCTTATCGTGAATCTGACCTGGGCTGCGTGGCTGCCGGAATTATTCCGGTG
The DNA here is from genome assembly GCA_049325495.1 of Candidatus Rifleibacteriota bacterium. Classification (GTDB taxonomy): domain Bacteria; phylum Muiribacteriota; class Ozemobacteria; order Ozemobacterales; family Ozemobacteraceae; genus DYKG01. The sequence continues at coordinate 3,585 of JBMOKV010000030.1, forward strand.
CTGCACCGTTATTCGCAGCTGCTTGCCCTGTCAAATCATGCGCAGATGCTTGATAAACGCTGCCGGTTCTATCTGAAGGCAGATAATACCCCCGACCGCTTTTTCAGCGAAGAATATGGGTTTGCCTCAATTGTCGAACGCCTGCCCGGTCTGCCGATGATCGATCTTGCCGGTCTGGCGATCGATGGTGCGATTGATGAAAGAAGGGTCAACAGTCTGCGCCGGGCACTCGGCCAGGTCTCTGAGAACCCGAGAATTGTGGATGTGAACGAATCGGGTGACCTGATTTCCTGGGAAATACTCGGACTTTCCGGTGAAATTTCGACCGCTTCATTCACTCTCGGTTTCTGGGGCCAGCCTTTTGCCGAAAAAAATGGCGAGATTTTTTTTAGAATCGATCTGGGAAGAGCTGACGGATTGCCGGAAAATTTTCCGGTAATGTTCGCTGACCAGTGCGGCCGGGTCGTGGAAGCGGGGGTGCAGCACAGCATTCTTGCTTTTGCCGATCGGGGCGGTCAACTTCCCGCCAAATGCCCCATTTTCTCGGCAGGAGGCAGTATTTCCAATCCCATGTCTCCC
>JBMOKV010000031.1:0-4162 GCA_049325495.1 Candidatus Rifleibacteriota bacterium
GAAACCTGGCTGTGATAGCCACCGACCATTGTCCATTTCTGAAAAAAGAAAAAGATGGCTGGCAGAACGACATTGCCAATCTTCCCATGGGTCTGCCCGGCGTCGAAGTTCTTGGGGCCCTGGTGCTAAACCGCAACAATTGCCTGGACCCGGTAACCGCTATTAAAGTATTGACTGAAAATCCGGCAAGAATTTTTGGTCTGTATCCGGAAAAGGGCAGTCTTGAGCCAGGCACCGATGCGGATATCTGCGTCTTCGACCCGGCCCATGAGTGGCAGATCAACCACCGTGAACTGCACATGGCGAATGATTATTCTCCTTACGAAGGCCTGAAAATTCAAGGGCGCAACTGCATGACTTTTCTTCGTGGGGAAATGATTTTCGACAGTTTAAACGGCTGGGCCGGAAAAAAAGGGGCAGGGAAGTTTCTCAAAAGAAAAAAAACAGACCAGGTTTTCTTTTCCTGATCTGTTTTTCTTAAAGGACTCAGTTTTTATGGTTTATGCAGCGTTCCAGATGTTCAATGTCTTTGTCGGTAAGTTGGAGAGTGCGTTCATATCGATTTACGATTCTTTGACAGGCAGGGCAGGTATTACCCGAGAAGCGAAAGAGCGCGATCAGTTCCTGTGCACACATGGAAAGCACCTCCTGCATAGATTTTCTACTTAATATATCGGCATGAATCATCAAAAACTTTAGAGCCACTTGCGAAAGTCAGAATTAATCAAGGATACGGGAATGTCTACAAAAGTATTGATAATTACCGGGTCGCGGGCAGAGTGGGGGATATTGCGCCCCCTTTATTTTCTGATGGCCAATGATTCGTTTTTCCGGCCCATGCTTCTGGTTACCGGCAGCCATCTTGCCCGGGAAGGTGACAATTCTCTGGAAGAAATCCGGCGTGGCCAGGTCAGAATCGATTATCAACTGCCGATTTTTCCCGAAGAAGCTGGTTTGAGCAATCAGCAGGCAATGTTCATGGCCATGGCCAATCTTAATTTGAGACTGCCCGATGCCTTGAGTGAACTTAAACCAGACCTGGCGATTGTGCTTGGCGACCGGTTCGAGATTTTTACGGTAGCGAAAGTTTGCCGTCTGGCCGGGGTAAAACTGGCCCATATTTCAGGTGGCGAGATCACCAGGGGAGCGGTAGACGATTGCTTCAGGCATTGTATTACCAAGCTCTCAGACCTGCATTTCACCGCAACCGAAGCATATCGAAACCGGGTAATTCAACTGGGAGAAAATCCGCAGCAGGTTTTTAACATCGGTGAGCCAGGCCTTTACAGGCTCTCTGAATTTCCATTTCTATCTGAAAAAGAGCTTGAAGAGCAGCTTGAGTTAAAAATTTCCAGGCCGGTTGCATTGCTGACCATGCATAGTGAAACCTGTCATCAAGGGCTGGTTTCTTCGAAAATTGAAGAAATTCTGCAGACTCTGTTAAATTCCCATAAAAGGCTGCAGCTAATCTGCACCGCCGCCAATTCCGATCCGGAAGGCGAGATTATCAACCGGGTTCTCGAAGAAACCGCTGCCCGGAATTCGGACAGGATGATTTTTTGTAGAAACCTTGGCCGGCAGAGATATCTTTCGCTGGCAAAGCAGGCAGACTTCATCGTTGGTAATTCTTCAAGCGGAATTGTGGAAATTCCCGCACTGGGAGTTCCAGTGATCAACATTGGTCAGAGGCAGGCAGGAAGACCACACGGAGAATCGGTGGTCGATTGCGATTTTTATGCAGACAATCTACGGCGGACCATTGAGTTTGTCATGCAGTCAGAATTCAGAGAAAAAGCCAGAACTTTTGCCCATCCCTATGAGGGTGAAAAATCTCTCGAAAAAATGGTTGAGATTTTACGCGGCATCGATCTTGCCAAGATCAGAACCGATAAGGTTTTTTACGATCTTTAAAGCAAAGATATTAAAGCTCATTGAAAATTTTCGATGCCTCTCTGCTGCTTTGATGGTTTGACAGTCTCACCAAATGCCCGTTAAGCGGGCTCAGCAGCCGAAAAAGGCGGTCGTTGAGCCAGTTTTACTGGTCGAAACGACATGAAGACACAGGAAACGATCAGTGAACTTTTGCAAATAAAGAAACTGATTAAATTAATTTTTAAAAAATTTGCATAAAAAAAACCGCCTGCGCACGGCGGTTTCTTTTTACGATTAAGCTACAGCTCAGGCGTTGGCCGGAACGACGTTTACCACGTGTCTGCCTTTGCGGCGGCCAAATTTTACGACGCCATCAGTGAGAGCAAAAAGGGTGTCGTCTCTGCCGGTGCCAACATTCAAGCCGGCATTAATCGGAGTGCCACGCTGACGAATAATGATATTGCCAGCAATTACAGCCTGACCGTCATATTTTTTGCAGCCAAGCATCTTAGGATTACTGTCACGACCGTTGGTGGTTGAACCCTGACCTTTCTTATGAGCCATATTAATATTCCCCCTGGGTGTTCAATTCATTTTCACATGTTCCGGATAAGATTCGCAAATCTTCTGGAACCCGAAACGAAATACCTTGCAAACCAATTTAAGCGCTTCTGCGTGTTGCGGGTCAACTTTTATTTTGAGACTGGCGTCTCCATTTTCTAGCTGACCGTTAACATCTGCTTTCAGACTGTCCTGAATTCCCCCTGCCATTGTCTGTACCAGAGCCGAAACTGCAGCGCAGACGATGTCCTGTCCTTTGGGTGCTGACCCTGAATGGCCTTTTACAACCAGTCTTGCCAGATTGCCATCGGGTTCAGGGAACTCAATGACGATCATCAGATCAGCACTTGATATCTTCGATCAGAAGAGAGCTGAAATGCTGGCGATGTCCGAGTTTTCTGCGGTAATTAACTTTGCTTTTGTATTTGAATACAATAACTTTTTTGCCAAGACCGTGGTTAACGACTTTGACTTTTACCTGAGCGCCTTTTACATAAGGCTGGCCAATTTTAACGGTTTCGCCGTCTTTGACCATCAGTACTTTATCGACTGCAAAAGAAGCATTGGCTTCCTGTTCGATCTTTTCGCAGCGGATTTTGCTGCCTTTTTCAACGTTATACTGTCTTCCACCAATTTCAATAATGGCGTACATTTAGGTTACCCCCGTAAGTCTAGTGAAGGTTTGTTAAAACCATGTGATTTTGAGTAGGGCTAAGGTTTCATGGGAAAGCTTATATTAGCACGAAATTATTTATTTTTCCAGCAATAAATTAAAAAATGTTGAAATAATCTTTTTTTACTCAGGCATTCCTTAAATTCACCTGTAGAATAGCATTAACCGCCCAGCAGGCAAATACTTTTCGCCGTTTCAATGTACCCCCTTGGTAAATTAAAAAATAATTGTTCAAAACGGAATCTGATAGAATGTACCGGATCATTTTTTTCAGGATGAGAAATGGAAGAAAACAAGTCTTTTTTCGTGCTGACCTGGCTGAATGACATTCTTTTGCTGTTGCTGACGGCAATTGCCGCCATGTGGGTCAAGGGCAGTGAAGCTTTGCTGTATAGCCATGGTCAGGATTATCTGGTGATGGCAGTTTCGGCTGTCGGCTTTCTTCTGAGAAAAAAGAATTTCAGTCTTAATCTTTTAATCATGGCCCTTTCTTACGCCATGCACAATTATTCATCGATCGCTGTCGGAACATTTCCTGAATTCTATCAGGCTTCGTGGCTGGCAATATGTGCATTTCTGCTGGCGTACCCGGAAAAATCAGACCTCGCCATCGCTTATCATCTGGGGCTGAATTTCGAGACTTCATTGACCAGAACCACCGGTCTGGGTATGCAATCGAGCTTTCACAGTGCCAATGTAGTCATATTATTGGTTGCCATGGTTTTGCACCGTCTGATGCATCAAGGCATCGAGTTTCGGGCTGACCGCAGACACATTCTCGCACTTCTTTCGATGATCTTTTTACAGTCGATGCATTTCATTTTTCATCGGGCATCTTATACTCTTGAATTAACGGCACTGATCAGCGCTCTTGCAATGTTCTGGATGACCTGCGATGCGGGGCAGCGACAACAAATTATTGCCGCAACCGCTCTTTCCGGATTCTTAATGGTTTTGATAAGCATTGGCAATGTTGCCATTCTCGCAGAATCACCGGGTGAAATAATTCGCCGCCGCGCCTGGGCTGCCGGAGCTCACCCAAACAAACTGGCAACC
>JBMOKV010000032.1:0-4156 GCA_049325495.1 Candidatus Rifleibacteriota bacterium
GCTCGATGGTCATGTCGCGGCAGCAATCAATCAGATCCATCATCAGCTGATAATTTGATATTCTGAAAGTTCTGAAACGACCAAGTCCGGTTCGGGGATCCATGAGATAGTTGAGCAATTCCCATTTTTTCGGGTGCAGAATTTCTTCAAGGGAATACTGGGCAGCATCAGCCTTGTCAACTGCTTCCATCATTTCATCGCTGATTTTCGGGAACCGCTTTTTCCCGCCATAATAGTTGTAAACGACTCTGGCAGCCGACATTGCGTCGGCTTCGATGATATGGTTGTCGCGCTTCCCCTCATTCCTGATGGTTTCGCTGAGGTGATGATCGAAAACCAGATGGGCACCGGGCACATAAGGCAGATTAGTAGTTATATCTCGGTCGGTTATTTCGACTTTGCCATCCTGCATGTCTTTGGGATGCACGAATTTTATATCATCTATCATATCCAGTTCTTTGAACAATACGGCGCAAACCAGTCCGTCAAAATCACTGCGGGTGACCAGCCGGTATTTTTTACCCTCTGACATTTGCTATCTCCATTCAGTAATTGGTTGGAAAAAATTTATCATGCCTCAGTGAGAATTTCCAGCATTTGTTGTCACGCGGCAATGGTTGCCTGAAAATTCAATTAATAGTAAACTGAAAGTCATGAGAGGTAAAATGATGATTAAGCGTTGGCTACCTTTAAGTCTTAATGACAAAGGCATAGCGATGTTTTCTGCCATTTTTGTCATGCTGATCATCAGCATTCTGGCACTGCAGTTTCATTTCACCTCGCGCCAGGCCCAGTCAACGGCATTTCGCTTTCAGGCATCGGAAATAGCCCGCCAGCTTGCTGAAGCGGCAATGGATGAGGCCTTTCTGTTTATTTACAATGAAACCGGCAAGCCTGCCAGCACTCTTTTCAAGAAGCTGAAAGACAGGTCTGGCGGTATCGACTGCTCTTCAACGTCTCTCGACAATCTCACCGGCAAAGGCGTCCCCATTGATGTTAATCTGACCAAAGCTCAGGCAGCTTCGATACAGAATGGCGAGAAGTTTGACATTGAAGCGGTTGCCCGCATCATCGATTTTCGCGACGCTGATTCGGCGGGCGGCCAGTATTATGGCAAAGAAGGGATCGGCACCCTTGAAATAAAGGTTTCGGTCACACCCAAGCCCGCCTTTCAGAAGCAGATTCAGGGCGCCTGCAACATATACAGGCACCACGACTATAAGGTGGCCTCGATCGTTTCAAAAAGAGACAATTCAGGCCAACGATCGGAGTATGTGCAGAATTATGTTCTCGACTATGCTCTTTTCATAAAAAATGGTCAGGAAGAATTCGATTCAATAAGCGGGGTAAGCTTAAACCCTCTCAAACAGCAGCTGAAAATTGATCAATCGGGTCTGAGCGCAAGCAAATGCGGTAAAGTTTTTCTCGGCAACCGGGATGGTAATTTTGTTTACCTGAATTTGAACACCATTCGCAAAGATTTTATTCCTGCGGCCGTAGAAAAGAGTAAAATTGTAGAAGCTGATTCTGACCAGACTTTTGCCCTGCTCCCAACCTTCAACAGTTCAGTAAGAGCTCAGGTAAAAAAAGCGGTTGATGATGAAGGTGCCGACCTTGAATCGTATAAAATGGAAGGTCACAAGGCATTTTTCAATTACAAGCGTTACCCGATAACCGATGAAGCTTTGACGGAAGGCAACCTGAAAGATTTTCGCGACACCACCCTGGCTGGCGAGGCCAAGTTTGCCAAAAAATCCGCAGTTCTTGAGTTCAAACCGGGAATATACGTTGAACCGGTAAACATGCTTCCTGATATTCTGGAAGGCGATATCAGACAACGATTTTTCCATTTTGGTTATTTCTACGTAGACCTTTCTTCTGCCTACATCAAGGTCACAGCCTCGAAAAAGGTTTTTGGAAAGAAAAAGAAAAAAAGTTTCACCATCCCCTTTCCGGCACAAACGGTTAACGACATGAAAAAAGAGCAGTATCCATGCTTCAATGTTGACCATTTCAAAGATTTTCCCGGTTTCAACTCGGTTATCGATCTGCAGTATCTGAAAGACAACTTTGCCAATTCATACCCACAGATAATCTGCGACATCGATGACAGTTTCCGCTATTTAAAGGGTTCAAATGACGCATTGCCCAAGCCGCAATTCTATTATTACCGTAATCCAGGCAGCACCAGCGATTCGACTTCAGCTTCAATTCCTTATGCCCACGCCAACCTCTGGGCCCGGCGCAAGCTGAGCGTTGCTCTGGCAGAAGAATTCGGCATTCTTGAACCGAAAAATCACCGCATCAATCTGCGCGGAATCATTCAGATAAACGAGCCAATCACCATCGGTGCCGATGGCAGTGAAGTCAAGGTGCATGGTCAGGGGGTTCTGATTGCCCCGGGCATAACGATCAAGGCGGGCATTAAAAAGGCAGATGCCAACTCATTATGCGTTCTGCTGACCCGTGGTTACCCGATCAATGTCGAAACGGACCAGGAGCTTGAAACATCTTTGATCAGCATTGGCAAAAGCAATCGCAACGGGCATATTAAAGCGAAAAAACAGCTTAAACTTAAAGGCGCACTGGCAGTCGATCTTCTGCGCCTCGACCAGTGGGCCGAAGGGGTAAATCACACCATAACCTATGACCCGGCGCTCAAGCCCAGCGAAGACCAGTATCAGATAACGATTTCGCGCTGGGTAAGCTTTCAGAAAATGGTAGAGCATGAAGATTAGAAGAAGAGCCTTTTCATTACTGGAAATCGTCATTGCGATGGCATTTCTGTCAATAGCCATTCTTTCGGTATTATGGATGAATCGCTCTTCAAATCAAGGCTCCATGGATGCCTATTATGAATTTCTCGCGTTTTCACTGGCCCGTGAGCCAATTGAAATTTTTCGAGGCTTTGGCTATGACTGCCTGAAAGATATTGTTAACGGCAACACGTCGCCGCCTTCCCATTACCCGGTGGGTTCTTTCATCGACATCGATTTCGATGCCATGTCAGACATGCAGTATCCGGCCGAGGCCAGGCTTTTTCAACGACAGATCGAACTGACTTCCATAAGTTCCGGTGGGTTGAACGGAATCAAAATAAAAGTTACGGTTGCGGCCCGGGGTCAGAGCAAAGTTGACGTCTGGATGAGCCGCAAGGCGGTAACTCTTGAATCACTGGTGATGGAGCGACCAAAATGAAGACCCGTTCAGGCTTTACCCTTGTTGAAATAATGATCGTCGCGATCTGCCTGGCTCTTCTGATGGGGCCGATTTTCATGGTTCTGCGCTCTGGCACTCAGACCTCTCTCAAGGGCATGCTGAGAATTGATACAACTCTTGAAGCCCGCCGGGTGATTCGTCAGGTACACGCAGACCTGAAAATGGCATGCTTTCCGCTGCCATTGAGTTCGGTTTTCAATTTCGACGACGTTTTGAAGATCTCGGGAACGCCGCCGAAAAATGTTTATAGCTTTTTAAGCTACCCGGCCCATCAGAAGATGAGCGAAATCTTTACCAGCCAGACTTCGGGCATCAATTTCCGCGATCTTTCAGAAATAACATATACCGTAGAAGATAACGGCGACCCGGAAAAACCGGCATTAAAGCTGGTCAGAGAAGAGAAATTCGGCGGAAAAACCACCAAACGGATTCTTTCAAACCGGGTCAACTTTTTTGAAATAAAGCCAATCATGCTGCAGCCCCAGGGAAAAAACCAGTTTTACTATTTCGTAACCCTGCAGCTTCTCGATGCGGTCCATCCAAGTGAAATGCAGGGCAATACGCCCGGTGACAAAATTACCGACGAAGTTACCGGCGTAATCCTGGCCGACTTTTTTGATGTGGTGTACCCGGAATACTTTCATTCGATGTGGAACCAGCTAAGAACAGTTCCCAACTGGCATACTCTTCTTAGATCGCCGGGCGGTTAATTTTTTTAAAAATTCTGCAACAAAAAAAAATCGATCGACGTAAGTTGATTGAAAGAAATTTCCACACAGGAGGAAAAAGGATGTTTGCCAAAACACTTAGGGGTTCTTTATTCGTTACCTTCATGCTTATCGTTTCGATGACCTTGACTGGTTGTAACTTCGACATCGGCTCAATTGTCAGCGGTCTGCAGAATGTTATTGGTGACCTTGGCGGAAAATTGGGCGGT
>JBMOKV010000033.1:0-4151 GCA_049325495.1 Candidatus Rifleibacteriota bacterium
GAAACTTTTCTGGCCATTTTGTTCGATCGCCAGATCAAAAGAATGGGCAAAGAAGAGTATAACGAGCTGTATTCGTTTCAGATTCAGTCGCACCGCAACGAATTCAGGTTTCTGGCCAAAGTTATGAACCGGGTCGCCAAAGGGGCGAAAATAAGCTATTCAGACCCCCGTTACCATAAAAAAGTTCAGAGCAAAATCGTTATCAGACTCAATACCAACCGTGGAAAATTTGAATTCATCGTTTATTGCCGCTACAATGGCGAACGCTGGATGGTCTATGATTACGTTCTCAACGGCCAGAGGCTTAGCAGCACCTTTCGTGATGCTCTGAAGGGCGTGGGTGTGAGTAACTATGTTGCTGGTATGCGGCCATTTTATGGCGAAAGAAAAGGTTTCAGGCCGATTCGCAACAAAGATTTCGATTTTTCGATCATGGTTCCAAGCGATTTCCAGATCAGGGAAAATGTGAGCGCGGCGTTGCTGGCTTCGGTGGATGCTTTCAACGGGCAGTTCCTTATGCATGTTCAGGCGGCTGAATATGATGAGCCCCAGAACCTGCCCCAGGTCGGCAAAGCGATCAAAGAAACCCTGATGCCATTCAGTCCCCGGCTTTATGATCAATGGAAATCAGAATTGGCCGGCGTTGAAATCGGTAATGTGCTTTTTCATTTCATCAAGAACAAAAAGCTTTTGTTTACCCATATGGTTATCATACCGCTTGGCAAAAAGCTTATCGTGATAAACTTCTATCACAGCAGCCTGCAGCTTCTTAAGCACATGACCAACCTGCGTGAAAGAGTTATGGAAACCGTTGCTCTGCCGAAGCTTGAAGCGGTTGGCGGTGTTCTTCCCGGCGAGATTCCCGATGAGCTCACCTTGAGCGGTAGCGGTAACGAACTGGGCATCGACGAAGGCAGCGATTTCCAGGAAAGCGGGGATATTACCCTTACCCCCGATGAACCTTCTCTGGAACCTGAGCCCACTCCAGAACCTGACAACAGCGATAGTGAAATTCCCCCACCACCAGATGATTCCGGCGATATGCTTACTCCCGATTCATATGTCGATGGTGGCGATTCAGAATACCCCGATCCTCCTCCACCGCCTCCTGATGGTGATCAACCCATTGAAGAGGTGGGCGAAGATGAGCAGCCCTCCGATGATGAAGTTCCGCCACCTCCTCCGCCTGATGGCAGTTACGGTGATGGTGCAGGAACTGGTGGTGATGACGATTATTATGATCCCAGCGGTGGCAGTGACGTTTCCTTCTAATTGTTCACCGGGTCAACCTTGATCAGATAGCGGCGGTCCAGATGACCGCCGCTTTTTCTTTTGCCGATCGAAGAATTTTCTTTAATCTCAATTTCCGGCGAATTCTGGCTTGTTTGATTGTCGGCGCCGCCCAGGCTGACCCACTGCCCCAGCGGAACGTGAAGAGTTGTAAGAAGCGTTTCTGAATCAAGCTCCTGACCGCTTGAATACCAGACTTCGAGTTGGGCGTGATGTGGGTCGGTAAGGTGCCCCGAAACCATCAGTCCATGCGAGATGGTGAGGGTCTGAACGGTCTCACCCCAGTAAGTTGGGTAGCTGAAAATTCTGATACTGTCGTCGGTTATTCTGGCTTTACGATTTTCCATCGCCACAACAGAATTTGAACCCGTTTCTCTACCAGTGGTTCTGGTTGTAGAAAACTTGCCGTTTCGGCCCAGTCTGATTTCGCTGCTGGTATTATCGGAGTCTGCCTGCCGCATGATACTGAAACGCAGCATTGCCGGCTGTCGATCAAGGGTACTGACCAATTTTTCAATCTCATGCAGTATTTCAGGGTTGTCACAATTGATGACCAGGGCATTGATCATTGGTGCGGCAGCAACTTTAACCTCACGGCCAAATAATTGAGTTATGGTGGAAATCATGGTTTCAGGATTGCCGTATCTCAGCTTCAACACCTTCAATTCGGCGAAGGCACCAGAAAGTGGGGAAAAAATAAAACAAAGCAACAGAATTGTTAAAAGTTTTCCGGGTTTATTCATTTTTTTCGCTTATCGTGAAGATGAGCTTTCCTCCTGGGGTTACCGTTGGTCGATCTCCATGTCTTAATTTTACCCAGTTTGTCGGAATCTGTCCAAAATGGAAATTAACCGGGCAGACAGGCAGCCATTCGTTTTCTGTTTTAATCTCTACCCAGATATGAGTTGAAGTTTTAGTTCCGGGTCGGGCAATCAATCCACCAACCAGTCTGGTCTCCATGCCAAAAGCCTGTAACACTTCATTCATCAATCTGGCTTTGCCGCTGCAGTCACCGAAACCCATCTGCAGAAGCTGATCGGCACTGGTTTTTTTTCTGACTTTGCGATAGGGAAGCGAAAACCCGATATCGACCATCAGGCTTTCGATCAACTCGTAATACGAATTGCATTCCATGAAATTCTGGCAGTATTCTGCAACGGCGGGTGAAACCTGGTTTTCATTCACAAAAACGGGTCGTTTGGAAAATAGATTTGCCAGTTTGCCACCGCCCCTTGAATTTTGCGGCATAACTTTGACTCGGGTTGCAAGCTTGTCGGCATGCTGTTTTTGCTGGTAAGCGAAATTCATGCCCTCAATTGTTTTTTTTGAGGAAAATGCTTCCGCAGACTTCCAGCCGGTAGTTGACTGGTAATGATCTTCAATGGGGCCAGAAACGGTTATCTGATTAAAGCCTTTTTTTCTATTGAAAAAAAGTTGTAACGCGAAAGACCTTTTCTGCAGCGGATCTACCTGGATAGCACGGCAATGCCCATCCCGTCTGAAGTCTCCGGCGGCAGTAAAAGCCGATTCTTCTTTTGCTATGGCGGCAACCAGACCAAAAAAGTCGTCGCCGCTTTCACGAAGTTTTGCGTTGTCAAAATTCAATTTGAAAAAATCATTTGATGTAATTGCGGGGAACCATTCATAATTCAGACAGTCTTTGTAATCCAGAAAATATCTGGGGTCATCAATTGAATTCATGGCCTTTTCGGGGTTTGCCATGAACCTGGCGCATAGAAGACCCACATTGGCAATAATTCTGTCAGAGCCTGCACCACCGGTAATGAAGACCAGACGGCCATTTTTCTTTAACATCACTGGTGCTTTTGAAGAAACAGGGCCGGCTTTTCGCGGATAATCTTCGGGATATCTGGCTACAACCTCTTTATAATTGCGCATTTCATTGTTGTAAAAAAATCCCAGGGGTGAAAGATTGCCGCTGCCGCAGTGGCTGCCAAGCGTAAGAGTCATCGAAACGGCAAGATTATTCTGGTCCCATACGCACACATGGGTTGTCATGCTGTCATTCTCTTTTGCACCGGCATTTTGCGATCTGGCATCAGGGTCCTGGGTCAAAAATAAATCTGGAGAATTCAGGTAATGGCTTAAAAAATTGTATTTGAAATCGATTATTTCCCTGGTTATCTGGCTGATTTTTTTAATATTGTCAGCAACCGGTAAGAAGAGGTCGACGTCTAACTCAACAAGCTTGCATGCCAGCTTTATTGCAGCGACAGAGCTTGAAGGAGGCGGGGTACCATAAAGACTGAAGCTTTGCCATTCTTTTTTGACTGGAAGTTTAATCAGACTGCGAAAGTTTTCAAAATCACCCATCTCATAAGTTGAACCGAGGCTTTTGAGATGGCTGACCATTGCTTTTGCGTCTTTTCCACCATAAAAAGATCGGCCCCCATCTCGGGCCAGCTGCATAAGAGTCTGCCCAAGCTGTGGTTGTTTCAAAAGATGACCCGCCGGCAGGGCGTAACCGTCAGGGGCAAGAAAACCAATGGCTGCTTCGTCTTCAAGGTTTAAAAGCTTATTTTTGATTACTCCATGCAGATAAGGTGAAAGCTGGAAGCCCTTGAAGCAGGTTTTTATGGCCGGGGCCATAACTTCGGCCCGCGACCGGCGGCCAAATTCACGTAACAGCTTGAAAAGCATTTCCGGGCATGCGGGCAACCCGGCATCGGATTTGTTGGCTGAATCGTCTGCGGGTCTTTGAATCGAGCCGTCGAAAGCTATAATCTGTCCGGCGGGAAGGTGAATCAGTGCAAAGCCGTCCCCTCCGAGTCCTGAATTGGTAAAATCAACTACGCCGAGCATGAAGGCAGCGCAAACAGCTGCATCAACAGCATTGCCGC
>JBMOKV010000034.1:0-4147 GCA_049325495.1 Candidatus Rifleibacteriota bacterium
ATTTTTCAAGAAATGATTCGCTGATATCAAAATCCGGGTCGGCCATCTGGTGTTCATATTCATGAAGCTTATGCCCGATTTCATGAACCCGCCCGGCTCCTGATAGAACTTCCTCAAGGGCGCTGCGTCCTGACATTTCACCGACATCCTGCGAGAAATAGCCGATCACCAGGCCGGCATTGATCTGCACTTCACCCTCGTCGGGTTTTTCCTCGCCGATTATCAGCCGGAAAACCGTGGTTTTACCAGCTCCATTCGGGCCGACCAGGCCGATTTTATCACCTGGTCTGACAAGAAAACTGGCGTTTTCGAAAAGAACTCTGCTGCCAAAGGCTACTTTTACATTTGCTAAGTTGATCATGGGGCTGAATTCTATGAAACTATCGGTCAGTTGTCAAACTATTCGGTTAAAAAATCGCATGATATCCCGATTTTTTCAAGAAGTGAGACAAATTCCACGGGAGGGTCAGCTTTTATGGAAACTGTGGCTTTGGTTATGGGGTGTCTGAATGCGAGTTGCCATGAATGCAGCATCAGCCTCGAAAGCCCGAATTTCTCGGCCAGCATTCTATTGTGCCAGCCATCGCCATGCTTGGGGTCGCCGATTATCGGATGAAAGATGCTTTTGAAATGCCGGCGAATCTGGCGCTGCCTGCCGGTTAACGGCTGAGCCTCTACCAGGCTGTAGCGCGAAGTGGGGTGGGGCCTGACCGCAATCGGCAGCTCTACACGATTCAGAGTTTTATAGCTGGTCTGAGCCTCTTGAGCCGGCTTGTCTTTTTTGACCTTGCGGTCAGTCATTTTATCCCAGATTTCTTTCAACGGGTGGTCGATCAGCCCTTCATCTTCAGTGTGTCCGCGCACCAGAGCCAGATAACTCTTCTGCGCTTCATGCTGAAAAAATTCATCGCAAAGAAGAGACGCTGCTTCACTGCTTAAAGCAAAGATCAGCACTCCCGAAGTAGGCCGGTCAAGTCGATGAACCGGGTAAACCCATTGCCCGAGCAGATCGCGCAGTTGTTTCATCGCACATTCGCTTTCGTGTCGGTCAAGGAAACTTGGATGTACCAGAAGGCCCGCCGGCTTGTTGACCGCCACGAAAAACTCGTCCCGATATATTATTGAACCTTGTTCCAACATAATTTTAAGGGGTATTCCGATTCTTTCTAAACTTTATTTTGTCGTACAATTATAGTATAAATATTTCAGAGAAGAAAAATGGCAGAGAATACAAAATCAGTCTCACAACTTGAACAGGAAATAGCCGACCTTAAAAAGCAGCTGGCCCGCTGCCGGGAAGAGCTGGGTTTCGTTTCGACCAACCTCAAAAGATATACCGTTGCGGTTGAAGCGGCCAACGAGGGGCTATGGGACTGGAATTTGATAACCGGCGATGTCTTTTTCAGCCCCAAGTATTACGAGATGCTTGGATATCAACCTGGAGAATTTAAACCCTCCTTTGAATCCTGGCGCAACCTGCTGCATCCGGAAGATCTTGAACCGACAGTTGCAGATCTCAACCGACAGTTGAAGGTTGACAGTGATGGGTTCACCCTGGAATTTAGAGCAAGGTGCAAGGATGGCACTTATCGCTGGATCATCGGTCAGGGGCGGGTGGCTGAATTCGATGAAGATGGAAAACCCAGTCGGGTTGCAGGAATTCATGTTGACATTACCGATAGAAAAATTGTTGAACAGCAGCTTGCTGATTCCCAAAGGCTGTTGGCATCAGTATTCAACCATGCCAAAGACTGGATTTTCGTTAAAGATGAAAATCTGAAGTTCAAACTGGTTAACCCGGCGATGTGCGAATCTTACGGAATGGAACCTGATGAGATACTGGGAAAAACTGAATTCGAGCTGTTTGGTGACAAAATAAAAGAAGATATTAGAGAAATAGACGCCGAAGTTTTCGATGGAAGACAGGTGGAGGTTGAACTCAAACGGTTCATAAAAGGTGAATGGCGGAATTTTTTATGTCAGCGCTCACCAATTTTTTCTTCTGAGGGCGAGGTTATCGGTATTTGTGGTATCGCCAGAGATGTCACTTCCCATCAGAAAATGGAACAGGATTATCAGATGCTGTTCAAGAGCATGCTCGATGGTTTTGCTCTGCATGAAATGATTTTTGTGGATGATAAGCCGGTTGACTACCGGTTTGTTGATGTAAACCCGGCGTTTGAAAGAATTACCGGCCTCAGAAGACCAGAAGTGATCGGCAAGACGGTAATGGAACTGATGCCGGATACCGAAAAATTCTGGGTTGAAAGATACGGTCAGGTTGTTCAAACCGGAATTCCCGATTCATTTGAAAATTTTTCTCAAGCCCTGAAAAAGCATTTTGTGGTAACAGCTTTTAGATATTCTAAAACCCAGTTTGCCTGCATTTTTCAGGATGTTACCGATCGTAAAAGTATCGCCGAAGAAAATGAGAAGATGCAAAATCAGCTTCTGCAGGCCCAGAAAATGGAATCGGTAGGGCGCCTTGCCGGTGGAGTCGCCCATGATTTCAACAATCTCATTGGAGTTATCATGGGTTGCGCTGAAATGGCCCAGCTTAAGCTGAAAAAGGGGGCCAATATCGATGCTGAGCTCGATGGCATTTTTAAAACCGCCGAGCGTTCTGCTGATTTAACCAGACAGTTGCTGGCATTCGCCCGACGCCAACCCATTTCACCATCGGTAATCAATTTGAACGAAGCCGTTGAAAGCATGCATCAGATGCTGAAACGTCTTATCGGTGAACAGGTTGAGCTTGAATTCATTCCTGGAAAAGAATTGTGGCCGATAAGGTTTGACCCGGGTCAGATTCAGCAGATTTTGACCAACCTTTGTGTTAATGCCAGAGATGCGGTATCGGGAAGTGGGAAAATAATAATTTCCACTGATAACCATGAATTTGATGAACTGAGCTGCATAGATAATATTGGGCTCAAGCCGGGTTGCTATGTTTCTCTTTCTGTAAGCGATAACGGTTCAGGCATGGATGCGGAAACGGTTAAACATATATTTGAGCCATTTTATACAACTAAAGAAAAAGGCAAGGGTACAGGGCTCGGCTTGGCAACTGTTTATGGCATCATCAATCAGAACGAAGGCTATGTCAAAGTTTTCAGTCAGCCCGGCGAGGGAACCTCGATTAAAGTTTTTATACCCAAAACTCAAAACGTTCAAAACCAGAATAAAGAGATTGATTCTGTTGAAAAACCGGTTGGAGGCCATGAAACGATCATGATCGTTGAAGATGATGAAACGATTCTCGATCTTACCCAGAGAATTCTGCAAAGCTTTGGTTATCGTGTCTTCACTGCATCAAGACCTGGTACCGCCATTTCAATCGCAGAAAATTGTGATGAAAAAATAGACCTGCTGATTACCGATGTCGTTATGCCGGAAATGAACGGCAAAGATCTTTCTTCCAGAATCATGGAGCGTTTTCCAGAATTGAAAGTGATTTTCATGTCAGGCTATACTGCTGAAATCATTTCTACCCATGGCGTTAAACATGGCGCAAATTTTATGCAGAAACCCTTCCATATGCAGGAACTTGCCCAAAAAGTAAGGCAGATTCTCAATAGCTGATCGACAGCAAATTTTCTGTTATCATTTCTTCTGACACCCGTATAGTATTTCAGGAATGATTATTTTGCCGGAGGCATTTATGAAAGCCCTTCACTTTTTGCTCATCTGTTTTTTTGCCGTATTTATCCTGGTTCCAGGTCAGGCTCAAGACACTTTCCGAGAGATTGAACGATATAATCCTGAAACCGACCCCCAGGTTAATTTTCCCCAACAGATGATCGATGAGGCCACCGGGCAAAACTCTGGTGACGAAACTGGGCAGAATAATATAGCCCCGGGCACCGCCCAGGAAGGCCAGCCCACCGTTACACCGGCGGCTGAAGGAACCCCCCAGGCTGCCCTGGTCAGATCAGCAGCTGAACATTATCGCAGGTATGCCGAGCCCGGCTCTTTTCCGTATCTGCCTGAAACGGGCAATGGCAACAAAGGCTGCGCTCAGGTAGTAAACTCTATTTTCGAAGGTGCCGGAATGCCGATATTCGGACCCAATATCCGTTCCGGTTCTGAAGACTATTACAATCGAATCAGAGTTGTGGCCACGGTTAACAAGCTGAAAGAAATGAAC
>JBMOKV010000035.1:0-4134 GCA_049325495.1 Candidatus Rifleibacteriota bacterium
ATGATCAGCCTCCCCGGCATTTTCGGGTAAAAGTTATTCCCGATGTGCTTTTAAGTTCTGGTGCCAAGACTGAACTTGGTGATAAGATCGATGGAAAAACGACTCTCAACGTGGTTCTCGGTGAAGGTAACACCGGTGAATTTCAGAAGTTTACAGCAGCTAATATCGATCGGGCTGTGGCCATAATAATAAGTGGAAAAGTTGTTACGGCCCACAAAATCAGGGCCGAAATTGTCGGCGGGAAAATTCAGATTACACGCTGCGGTGACGACGCCTGCGAAGAGCTGAACTTATGGCTTAAAGACTCCCTCGCAAGATAAGCTTCAAGGCTGTAAAAATCAAAAGCCCTCAGGATACAGGAGTAGACGTTCAAGTGAAAAGAAGATACGCACAGGGAAATGATGAGCTTCGGCATATCTGGGATGTGGAAAGGATCTGGAAACTGGCTGAAGACCTTGAAGAAACCGAGATTTGCATCGATGAAATTGTCGGGCTCGATTCAGTAACCTGGTTTCATGATGGCGGCGACTCGCCAACGGTCAGATCAGTTGCGGCGCATGCCAGAAGAATTATGCAGGCCGACACTGGCTACCCGCCAATTCTTACCGAAGATTTTCGCGTATTTGACGGCATGCATAGAATCGCCCGGCATCTGCTGGATGGCAAAAAAACGATAAGGGTGAAAAAGTTTGTTAAAAACCCTGAACCAGATATCATAGAAGGCACTTCCCTGAAAAAAACAGTGCAGAAAGATTCTGCCTGTGCAGGTCAATCAGCTTCGAAGTTGAGCGAGAAATTTGCCGGTTCGTTGTCTGCAACAGTTTCACATATGAGTCAGATTACGCTTCTGGATTTTGACCCCGAAACCCCGGCATTTATCGAGCCTTCCGAAGTTTTAAAAAAGCTTCCTGATATGCCGAAGCACTGTGTCATCTGTTTTTTCAATGATGTCATAGAAAGCATGGAAAAGCAGGGGCGTCTGCAACTGATTACCAGATTAAAATCAGAAATAGGGTACAACCCGATTTACTTGATTAAAAACACTGAAAAACCTGTCGCTCTGCTTCATCCTGGGGTTGGTGCGCCGCTTGCCGTAGGCTTTCTCGAGGAAGCCATCGCTCTTGGCGCTGAGCGTTTTATCGCCTGCGGGGGTGCCGGTTCGCTGAAATCCACCCACCAGGTTGGCAAGCTCATAGTGCCGACCAGAGCCATACGAGACGAGGGCACCTCTTTTCATTATCTTGCTCCGGAAGACGTCGCTGTGCCAACTGAAAATGCTTTTAATGCAGTTATTGAGACAATGAAAGAGCAGGGCGTCGACTATGAGTGCACGCTAACCTGGACTACCGACGGAATTTACCGGGAGACCAGAAAAAAAATTGAAGAGCGTCGAAAAATGGGCTGCGGTGCGGTTGAAATGGAAGCCGCCGCATTGTTTGCCGTGGCCAGCTTCAGAAAGGTAGAACTGGCGCAGATTCTCTACGCCGGCGACGATTTAAGCGGCGAATTCTGGGATTCGCGTAACTGGCACAGCAAAACCGAAGTGCGCGAAAAACTCCTGGAATTAGCTGTTAAAGCCTGTGTCAGGCTCTGAAAACCAGATTTTCGCCCATTTCGACCATTCTTTTTGCAAACAGCTCATGTGCCCAAGGTTTCGCTGTGACCAGCCTGCCGTCCACGACAACATCTTCGTCGACGTAAATCGACTCAGCAAAGCGTGGTTCGGCAAAATCCAGAAGTTCCTGGAATTCCGGGATGGGAGCATATTTGGGTATAGCCGTATGCGTACATCGGCGATTAGAAAGCAGGCCGGCATTCGCAAGAACCAGCGCACCGTTACAGATGCCTCCGACCACGATTTTTTCCGAAGCGGCAGCCATCTTCAATAGTGAATCAAGCTGTGGACAATTCATAACCGACGAACAATCACCGCCGGGAATAAGAACATATCTGACTTCTCTGAGATCCACTTCGTCATAGGCCAGATTGGACTCGATGGAGAACTGCTCACCAACCCGAACTGGTTTGCCATCGGGACTTGCAATAAGGATTCTGCAATTTTGACTCAGCAGAGAGATCGCTCCTGCGACCTCAAAGAAGATGCAGTCTGGATAAAGAATGACAATTGCCTGCATAAGGCTGCTCCTTTGCTGGAATTTGCTTTTCTGGCGCGAGTCTGCATGATAGTATCATGGGCACAGAAAAAATCAAATTACAGCTGGAAAATAACAGATTGGTTATGGTCACGCTGGCAAAGTAAATAGCAATTTCTGCTGAAGTTCTCGAAGAGGGAAATAATTGGAGGTCGGGATGAAAAGTTTTTTCCGTATTTTACCAGGGTTTTTGCTGGTTAACGATTTTCGATTTTTCGGAAAAAAGGTTTCCGGTTGCGGCTTTGGGGGTTGATTTGTTAAACTTGAAGGGAAAATTAACTTTGCGGGAGGTACCCACGTGGGGAAAAAAAACCGGATATGTATGATCTTTAGCATTCTCCTGATTCTCTTGATCGGTTTGTCCGGCCCCATTGAAGCTCAGGCAAACTATCGTCTTCAGGGTTTTGTGACGGTTCGTTCGGCCAAAGCCAAACTGACAACCGTCGACGGGCGGGTATTCCTGCTTGACAAACTGCCTTTCGTCGAAGCGGCAAAATTTGACGGAAAAAATGTCGAAATACATGGTTCCGTTAAGCAGTCTGATGAGTTGGGTGTTTTAACTGTAAAATCAATCAAGGTAATCGAAATTGATCAAAAAAAGGTGGTTTTGCCGCCTTACAAAGGGCACCAGCGTCCGCCCCGCCTCGTTTCAAACCGTAATGGGGTCATGACTTTCGGTAACCTGCGTTGGCGGATGAAACCCGGGAATCATCCCCGCGGACTCGAGGAGCATGAATATCGGAATGCGATGCTCCGACCAGATATGGTCGAAAATGTTTATTTTACTCTCAAGCCCTTCGCTCCCGAATGGATTGCCGCACATTCCCTGTTTATCTTCACCCTCAAAGATGGCGCGTTGAAAACCACCAAAGATGAAACCTCAAACGGAATCATTCTTAGTATCGAGGCATGGCAGCGCAAGGATCAATCCTATTCCTTGAAGGAAGGGTTAAAGGATACTTTCGGAGTCTCCTGGATCCTGACAAGCTTCGAAGATTACATGGATGAAATTGCGTATCGCAATGACCGTCTGGTTCTTTACCCGATCAATCTAAGTCACGAGCAAAAGGCAAAATTGCTCGAAGAGACCATCAAGTTAAGTTGTGTGGATCGGCGCGGGGAGTTCTATCACACCGTAACCAATAACTGCACCAACAATCTGGTTGTGCTTTTGAACCGAGTGCTTGAGCCCAGCAAGAAGATCGACATGTGGTGGCTTCCAAGCATGGCCTATAACCTTCGCGCCACCGTTCCCGTTGCGGTTCCAAAGTACCTGGTCAAGAAAAAAATTCTCATCGATAACATGAGAGAAATCAAGGGCCCAACTGCCCGCAAGAGCATCAAGGAAATGGGTCTCTGAAACCACATCTGCCTCTGAAACTTGACGTCAACCCTATTCAGCCCGGGTTGACGTCATTTTCCTTACACAATTCCATTGTCAAATTCATAGTCGCCCCATCTGCCCCAGTTACTACAAAACCGGTCATGCATGTTTCGTTTTGTGGGTTCATAATACAAAGCAGAGCCAAAACCTAACAAGATTTTCCAATTACCTGCATAATGGCAGCTCCAGTAAGGAAAAGTGGCCTTCCGGAATCAGCTTCATTCTTGCCGACACCTGTCTGGTTTTTGTGCAGGCTGACGCAAAGCATCTGGCCACGCCTTTTCACCCCTGCCGACCCGGCCTGAATCATCTGGCCTTCCATGCTGCGCACTGGCGTCAGGTTGATGAAATCACGGAAAAGCTTCGTGAACGCGGTGTTTTTCGAAGACCCTGGACGTCTCAAGGTCGAGCTGACCTGTAGTTTATAGCGCAATTTGCACGTATCATTAAATCTCTGCCGGGAAACTGAAGAAAAAAATCATATAACAATGCATATTATATGATTTTGTCGGCTTGACTCATTTGACCAACCGGGTCATTTTAAACGGGGATAAATCAGTTCAGCTTGACGTTTGACTGGTGTGTCCAGCCGATGAT
>JBMOKV010000036.1:0-4133 GCA_049325495.1 Candidatus Rifleibacteriota bacterium
GCGCTGCGGCTTTCTCAACTCGTTTTTTCATTTTCCCGGTCATGTTATTCTCCGATAAATCCCTTAGTTGAATTATAACATTTTATGAAAAAACAAAAAATCTTACTCCATTTCTCCAATAACTGAAGCTTGAGACAGTCTTATTTAAATGGTGCGGCGTCGCAAAAAGAACGACGCACCAAAATGGATTCGAGCGGCCATCTTTTGCAAAGTGTTGGTTCAAAAATTTGTAAACATTTCTGCTTCGTAGGCGAAAAATTTGCCTGGTGACAGATTAACTTTATAAAATTATAATTGTTAAACGTTCAGGAGAAAATTTTTGACCAGAAGAGATCAAATCAAAAAAGAGATTGATGAAATCAGTGACGATTATCTCGAAACCCTTCATAGAATAATCGTAGCATTGAAATCAGAAGCCAGAATTGGCCCGGTTACATCAGCTTCTTTTAAAGAGAATCCTTTGAAAAACAGTATTGTCTTTGAAAAAGATATTATTAATCCTGTCGATGAAAACTGGGATGCTGACAAATGACAATTCTGGATACTCTGCCGGGATTTGGTGGACTAGTGGATCGCCAAATCTTTCAGGAAAAGCAACTGACATTAAAAAATTGTATACATTTGGGCCATCCCTAAATTCAGCTCAACAATTCAAGTAAACTTTCCATGGTATTGAAGGTCTTGCCCGGAAATATTTCTTGGAAATCTCATGCGGCAATAACTTCTTCTCTCACAAAGTGAAGTCGGATAATTGCAGGTCTGCTTTTCTCTTCAAAATGGCAGCTTACAGCATCTTTAACCTGATTCCGTAATTCATCAATAGTTTCAGCTTCTGTGAAAATATCCTGTCCAAGAGCCTCTGCTTCGTAACCACCCTCTGGTGACTCTTTTACCATAAAAATGATTTCGTTCATTTCTTACTCCAAAAATGACTTTTCCCAATTATAGCATTAATTTGCGTCGCTCTAAAAAGAACGACGCACCCAAAGGGATTCGAACCCCTGGCCTTCTGCTCCGGAGGCAGACGCTCTATCCAACTGAGCTATGGGTGCAGCAGGGTCAGACTAACACAAAATGGCCGGGTTGTGCAAGAATCTGTTTCGGGCTGAAATCTTTGAGGCAGGGAATCTTTACATGTTGGCAAAGTGCCCGATCATGGCGATCAGCGCCGGCATGAGCAGCATCCCCCAGCCAATGAGGGCGAAAACGCAACTGGGAGTGTTTGGATCCATCGAGGCAGAATGACGGTTCAAGGCGCCAAGACTGTCTAGAACTTTTGCCAGTGATGGAAACCAGACGAATGCCATTCCGGTGATTGGCAGTGCCATCAAAAACGGGTCATTTAGCCTTAAAGCGAAAAAGGCGTAAACAACAACGATAAGTAACGAGATGACACGACTGAGGTTCATTTTTTCTCCTGCATGGTCATTCTAAATAAACATTTGACCATTGTCATCTGCAAAATTTTGAATTTCCTCTTTACATTCGCCAAATTTTCGCCTAAAGTTAAAGCGGAAAGGCGAAAAAATGACGAAATCACCCTGCGTTTCCAATATTGGTCAAGCCAATGAACAAGACCGTCTCACCGGTTTGGCAAAAAAACTCAGCATTCTTGCCGCAGCGGCGAGATATGATGTTTCCTGTGCTTCGAGTGGCAGCAGCAGAAAAAGCCCGGCAGGCAGCATCGGAAACGTCGTTTCCAGCGGAATTTGCCACAGCTGGGCAGCAGATGGGCGCTGTGTGTCTCTGCTCAAAGTTCTTTTCACCAATTATTGCGTTTATGACTGTGCCTATTGCCTCAACCGCCGCAGTAACGATATCGAGCGGGCCGCGTTTACTCCGGCTGAACTGGCAGACCTCACCATTTCATTTTATCGCCGCAATTACATCGAAGGGCTTTTCTTAAGCTCAGGCGTCATTCAAAACCCCGACTACACCATGGAACTCCTGATCAGGTGCATTAAGCTTCTTCGTGAAGTGCATGGTTTTGCGGGTTATATTCATCTCAAGGCAATTCCAGGGGCTTCGCCCGAACTGATTTTTCAGGCGGGAAGCCTGGTTGACCGCATGAGCGTCAATCTTGAACTGCCCAGCCAGAGCAGCTTGAACCTTCTCGCACCCGACAAATCGAAAGAAAACATTCTGTCGCCGATGAAGCGAATTCGCGACTGGCATATTGAATACAACCCGCCGCCGGGCAACCGTCCGCGTTTGATAACTTCGGCCACATCATCATCGATGATTTTACCAGACGGTAAACTGTCGGCTGACAGCTTCATTCCGGGCGGACAGAGCACCCAGCTCATCATTGGCGCCAGTCCCGAAGACGATCGCCAGATTCTTACCCTTTCAGAAAGCCTTTATCAGAAAATGCGCCTCAAGCGCGTTTATTACTCGGCTTATATACCGCTCAACAGCGATAGTCGCCTGCCAGATTCCGGGCAGGTGCCGCTTCGCCGCGAACATCGTCTTTATCAGGCCGACTGGCTTTTGCGCTTTTACCGGTTTTCCGTAGATGAGCTTTTCGAAAACGGGCCGCCGTTGCTCGATGACGAATTTGATCCAAAAGTGATGTGGGCCTTGCGGCACCCGCAGCTGTTTCCAATCGATGTAAACCGTGCCGATTATGAGATGTTGCTGCGGGTGCCAGGTCTGGGCATGATTTCGGCCCGCCGCATCGTTCAGTCGCGACGGGTGAGTCAGCTGAAATACGAAGATCTTGCCAAACTAGGGGTCGTGATGAAGCGGGCGCGGTATTTTCTCATTGCTCCCGGTTCAGAACACAGCCTGCTTGGCCTCGACCCGGGGAATCTGCGCCGGCGGCTGCTGAGCGTTGAGCCTGAGATTACCAGGCCAAAGCAGCTTTCTTTTTACGATCTTCCCGGCTTTCAGCCTGATATTTTCAAAGATGCCGTAATGGGGCAGTTCTGATGAAAGTAATCCGCTATGATGGTTCATTCTATGGTCTGATCTGCGCTCTTGCTCCATACCTCAAAACCGGAGACCTGCCCGACGCAATTGAAAGAGAAAACACCCCTCAGCCTTCGCTGCTCGCTTTTGCCGATGAACCGACCGGCACCGAAGTCACGCGAAGCCTTTCCATGAGCCGTGACCCCGAAGTTTTCCGAATTCCCGGTATATCAAAAGAAAGCTGGCGCCATGCCTGGCACGCTTTTCTTTCTGAAGCCCAGGGCATCGAAATCAGCATTGCCCGCTACCTTTTGTTTGCCCTTGAAAAACACGGCCGCGTTGATTCATATCTTACCGATGATCGGGTTCGCAATGTTCATCGGCGGGCGCAGCAGGTGCTGCGTGAAAGACATCGCTTCATGGGATTGCTGCGTTTTCGCAGCATCGGCGACAACCTTTATTATGCCTCAATTCATTCTGACAACTTTATTTTACCGGTTCTCGCGCCGTTTTTTGTTGAACGTTTTGCTGACCAGCAATGGATAATTCATGACCGTCGCCGCCAGGTGGCAGCGGTTTACAACCTTCAGACCTGGACCATAATCGAACGCGATGCCGCAGACCTGCCCGCCGACTCGGGTTGCGAAGAAGATTCGCAGCATCTGTGGCAGTGCTTTTTTGCCGAAATTGCGGTGCGTGAGCGTCTGAATCTGGCCTTGCAGCAGAAATTCATACCAAAAAAATACTGGCAGGATCTGATAGAAAAACCTGGCTGCTGAACGTTTAACCGGTCAAGCTCCTAAAACAAAAAATCCGGGAGCTGATCCCGGACTGAAAAATAAGGAGGCAAACAAATCCATAACCCTTTTCGAACCGAAATGATGTTTTGTTTACGAAAAAGAATCAGACAAAAACAAACATTGGAAAACATTGGCCGATTTCTTCAAGCGCCGATTAACTTTGAAAAATGCCGGCAAACGAAAAATATTTTTCACTTTTTTTTACTGGGCGAATATTCAGGAAGGGATAGTTGGTTAAAAGGGGTGCTTCGACCCGTTTTACGGGCTCAGCAACCGTATAAGAAAGGGCTCAGCAACCGTATAAGAAAGGGCTCAGCAATCGTATAAGAAAGGGCTCAGCAACCGTATAAGGAAGGGCTCAGCAACAATATAAGAAAGTCAGCAATCGCTTAAATATAGTGCGACCTGTAAATGGCTATTTGA
>JBMOKV010000037.1:0-4104 GCA_049325495.1 Candidatus Rifleibacteriota bacterium
TATTAGGTTCTCACGGAAAAACAGGTCTAAAAAGGTTAATGATGGGAAGCGTGACTGAAAATGTTATAAGCATGGCAGGCTGTCCGGCGCTTGTGGTGAAAAATTAATTTTTCAAATCATTTTTTTCAACGTCCAAAGGGTAACAAATCGCCAGATTAATAACAACCCGGCACAAAACCATGCGGCATTCTTCTTAACTATTCCACACAAAATATTGGCTTGAAGGAAAAGGAAATTGAAGTTAAAAAGGAATAGAATCATAACAGAGGCAGAAAATGAATTTTCAAAAGCTTGAACCTAAAACAGATCTTCTAACCCAGGAATGGCTACTCGTTCAGGCCTGGAAAAAAACAGCAGCGTACATTAGATCACATAACTGGTATGCAGACATCCTGGCTTTGGATTTGGCGGCCATAGATTTACCGGGGTTCTTTCAAGAATTGAAGATTAGATTATCAAATCATGAAAACTGGCAACCCCGGCCAATTAGAATGGTTCCAGCTCCAAAAAGCCAAAAATGGAAAATTGAAGGCAAAGTCTGGAGACCTGAGGATAACTCAACCGTAGAGAAAAAAATCCGACCGCTCGCACATATTGACCTGCAAGACCAAGTAGCTGCAACAGCGATTTCTCTTTGTATTGCCGATCAGGTAGAAACCCTCATGGGTGATCCAACAAAAGCCTTTATGAATAACAAAAGCTGGGAAATTAATAGGTGCATTGCCTATGGTAACAGGCTGTTCTGCAATGAAATTGCCGATAACGGAGTTTTGCAACACACATGGGGATCTTCAAAATATTATCGTGGATATTTTCAGGACTACCGAAGTTTTTTAAATAGACCGGAATTTGTCGCTGACCAATACAGTTCGAGTGGCAAAAAAATTGTAATAGTTCAATCCGATCTGAAACAATTTTACGACAGAGTTCGGCCCAAACTTTTTGCTTCCAGCTTAAAAAAGCTGGCTATAAAGGATAAAACTTTTCTAGAGCTTGCCAAGAAAGTCTTTAAATGGTCCTGGCATGAAAATGACATTGAGTTGTTAAAAGCCTATGAAAAAAGCTCAGGAATAAATGATTTCTCACAGGTGATTATACCTCAAGGTCTTGTTGCATCCGGATTTTTCTCTAACCTTGTTTTGCTGGATTTTGATCAGTCTCTCAGGGATCTTTTAGGCAAAGATTTCGTGCAAGGTTTAAACCTAATTGATGCCTGCCGCTACGTCGATGACCTGCGTCTTGTATTTTCAGTTGGCTCAGAAAATACTTCTGAAATTAAAGTGTTGAAGCAAGCTGTTTCAGATAAGATACAGAAGCTTTTAGATAAACATGCCCAGGGTTTATTGATTAACCGAGAAAAAACTGAAGCAGCTTTTGTTGGCGGGAACGAAAGACCCATTATTCGTCAAAGTCGAAAAATGGAGCGCATCCAAAAGTCTATATCAGGCGGCTTTGATGCAATTCTCGGAGAAGAGATTCTTGACTCAATCGATGGACTAATCAGGTCTCAGGCAAGAATTCCAGTGCCACAAGATAAAGATTCTTATCTGCAATTATCACCGATAGCCGATGTTGGCGATGAAACGGTTGCCAGGTTCGCTGCTGGAAGGTATAGAAAAACGGTAAGATCTCTTAGACCTCTTCTGGAAGCCGCAGAAAGAATAGAAAAATCAGAGGGCAAGGAAACCGAATTTTATAGGCAAAAATCACGAACAAAAGAAGAATTAGATGAAGATACCAAGTGCTTTGCTTTCAGCCTTGTAGAGAGATGGATCGCAGATCCTTCAAATATAAGACTGCTAAGAATCGGACTGGACTTATGGCCTTGCCCGGAATTGGTTGAGAAGGTTCTAGCTATAATCAAAGAAATCATTTTTTCTCAATCCCGAAACAATTCTGAAAAAAATGTAGCCTTTTATTGCCTGGCAGAAATTTTACGGGCTGGGGCCACAGAAACCGGTTTTATCGAAAATCAGGAAAGCACTCCTGAAAGCATTGATGTAGAAGAATATAGAAATTGCCTTGCCAGAGAGGCTATTGCCATCTTAAAGAAAAGCAATGCAGAGTTGCCATGGTATCTGACGCAACAAACTCTTCTTTTTTTGGCAGTAAATTGCTCCAAAGCAGAAAGAAGAGTTTTGTTCTCAATTCTTGAGGAAGCCGCATTGCAAAATGAAGAGAACGAAAAATACTGTGAATTGCTGAGATTCCAATTTAAAACGCCTGGTTCAATTGGAATTGAGCAATATGCCATCTATTCAATTTACTTGAGAAGATCAATAGGCAACTATTCTAAAGCCATTGCAACAATCAACGATACTCTTGATGCCAAAAGAGCAAAAGCAATTATCAGTCTTGACCCTGAATTTGGCCGGGAACTTGTCGAAAACAACGGTTTGTTACGGAATACTTTGCCAAAAGAATTACTTATAGAACTTGGCTTTGATGAGCCCAATCCGCCTTCGGGCTACATTTCTATGACAAACTGGCTAAAAAAACCGGGGGAAGACCCAAATAAAGAACCCAATTTACTTAATCTTGCCTTAAACCTCTTAAATGAATGGCCAAGCTTTAAAAAAGGGCAGGCTTTATCGCCTGCCGGGGTTTTCTTTGCTAAATCCGAGTTAAAAAAGAAAAATCCTTTTCATAAACTCGTGACAATACCAGCAAAACCAGGTTGTGGCACCAGAATATATTCTGTGCCAAACTGGTGCAAGCCTCGAGAAAAATGGCGATTTCGCCTTGGTTATTTACTTAGATTTGTGTTGACGCGTCAAATTGATTTTTCAATGCCAGTTCGCAAGTCTTCATGGAAAGAAAATGAAACTGTTTATCGCGCACCTACAAGTCATTGGCTGCAAAGACATTATGGTTCTTTCAGCGGTCATTCTGCCTTTGGTGATGAATGGCTTGCAATAACAGAATGGTTCGAAAGTTTCATGTTTTCACTGCTTGCATGGCCGGGTTGCACGTTAAATGTGAACAATGAAATTCAGCAAGCTGTAAGTGCCGGGAAATCTTCTACAATTGAACTTCTTAAAGAACGAATCAAAGCCCTGAAAAAAATGAGGGGTAGTGCAACAAAGTTGCATTTTCTCCCAATTGATATGCAATGGCCACATAAAGCCGTTAATAATAGACCTTTTCGGGCCTGCATCATTCAAACCATTCTTCCTAAAATAGAAGATCTTATTGAAAGCCCTTTGCTTGAAAATGCTGAAATACGAAGAAAACAAAAAAATCATCTTGCAGAAGCTCTTGGTGCGGTTGATCAAATGGTAGCCCTTCGGCGGAGCCATACGGCAGAAACTTTTAATCTGGACCTGCTGATTTTGCCCGAACTATCAGTTCATCCCGATGATGTTGACAACTTTCTTGTTCCTTTTGCAAGATCCAGAAAAACAATAATTTTGGCTGGTCTTACTTACGACGAGATTAAAAAGGACCAAGGCTATGTTAACTCTGCAATATGGGTAATACCTGTCTGGTCGCAAAAGCTTGGGTTACAGATTCTTAAAAGAAGACAAGGCAAACAAAATCCCGCCAATATTGAAGAAAACAATCTTAATGGGAAATTCCTTTCTCATAGACCATGTCAGTGGGTAACCAATTATCATTGGACCGATTTAAAAACCAAACCAATAAGACTGACTGCCTCCATTTGTTATGATTCAACAGATTTAAGCCTGGTATCTGACCTTAAAGATAAATCGGATGTCTTTATCGTTCCAGCCTTCAATCAGGATGTAAATACTTTCGACCACATGGCTTTGGCCCTTCATTATCACATGTTTCAAATGGTTGTTGTTGCCAACAATGGCCATTTTGGTGGCAGCTGTGCGCATCAGCCAAAGGCTGACAATTTTCACAGGCAGATTTTTCATCTGCATGGAAACAATCAGGCAACATTATCTTTTCTTGAAATCAAAAACATTCCAGAATTTCTTTGCAGATTAACCCCACAGACTCAAACGATAGAAACAACCAAACAAATCTGGAAACATCCACCAGCAGGAATAAAGTAACAATAAATGCCATTCTCAAGCCTTTTAATTGAAAAATCACCCGATTAGTGATAATTCTTTTAGCGATGAGAAGCATATA
>JBMOKV010000038.1:0-4102 GCA_049325495.1 Candidatus Rifleibacteriota bacterium
ATTCGCTGCAGAAAATCGAATCTATTGCATAGTTTGAGTCGGCATAGGGGGCGAACTGGGCGGTGCGCATTGCTTTATGGGGTCTGATCGGGTATCCGAGCAGAGCTCTCGGGCACAATTCACTGCAGTCAGTGCACTGATCGCAGGCTGAGCGGGCGATGCGCGAATTTTCATGGTCGTTGCGCTTCATCTTTCTGATCAGAACATGATCGTCGGGCAATGCGATCAGGCCACCGCAGGTTTTGCTCACGATTTCCGTAATCGGGTTGCTGATCAGACGCCCCATCATCGGGCCGCCGTCAATAACGCTCAGGCCTCGCAGATCGTTCAATCCGGCAAGACTAAGGGCTTCGGCTACCGTTATTCCAAAGGGAATTTCTATGGTTTTCGGCATCGGTAACGCCCCGGCAAGGGTGAGAAACTTGGTGGTTACCGGGCGTTGTCGGCCCAGATTCATCAGGGTTTCAACGTTGCTGACCACGCAGCCGATGTTCAATGGTATGCCGCCAAAGGGAATCAGCTTGCCGGTTGCTTCATAAACCAGCTCGTATTCGTCGCCGGCAGGGTAGAAATCACCGAGAGCCAGCATTTTGATGCGCTTGTCGGGAATGGCCTTTTCAAGATAGGTTAGCAGCTTGGCGTACTTTTTCTTCATGCCGATGAACGACTGGTTGGCACCAGTCATATCCATGGCCATGATCAGCCCTTTGAAGAAATCGTCAGTAAAGTGCCAGAGAATTTCTTTGTCTTTATGCAGCAGGGGTTCACATTCTGCGGCATTGACGATGATTGCATCGACGTTTTTGGCCGCCAGCTTCACGTGTGTGGGAAAGCCGGCACCGCCGCAGCCAACCAGGCCAAGATCTGCCAGATTAAAGTTTGCCATTTTTATATCCAGTTCTGATAAAAAACTGCATCAGTTCTTTCTGCCATTTTTCGGGCAAAACGCGAAACCGATGCAGTCGGGAATCTGCTTTTATACGATTCTGAACGAATCTACGATAACGCAGCGTCTTTGCCGGGTGAAAGAGCGGGCAGTCGTGATGCCTTCGCCGGTAGGAGAGGCGATGGTCATGGTTGTGCAGCCTTCGCCGCCAAAACCCAGGCCGGCATAGCTTGGCCCGTTTTTAACGAAGATCGAGCAGTCGCATTTTCTCGCCATCAGGTGAAGGTTATCGATGTTCTTGCTGTGCATTACCGCAGTGTGCCGGTTGCCGTGTTCTACTTTCACAGCCAGATCGATGGCCGCATAGACATCGCGGACACGCACCAGTGGAATTACGGGCATCAGCAGTTCTTCAACGACAAACGGATGATCGGGAGCCACTTCACAAAGAACGATTCTAGTGTCATCGGGAACGCGAACCCCGATTTCGGCCAGAATGACCGAGGCATTGCGGCCGACCAGATTGCGGTTGGGCGCGCCAGTTTTGTGATCGAGGCAGATTTTTTCAAGCTGCATGATTTCGCGGGCCGAGGCTTCATAAGCGCCGCTGTTGCGCATATGCTTTTTGAGCTCATCGGCGACCGATTCGACGACGATGATTTCTTTTTCGGCAATACACAGAACGTTGTTGTCGAGACTGGCGCCTGAAATAATATCTCGGGCGGCTTTGCGCAGGTCGGCGGTTTCGTCAACCACGGCAGGCGGGTTGCCCGGGCCGGCGGCAATATATTTCTTCTGTGATTTGGCGGCGGCAGCTACGACACCAGGACCACCGGTAACGGTCAGAAGCCTGATACCTGGATGGGTCATGATTTTCTGGGCATTTTCGATGTTGGGCTCGGCAACAGTGGACAAAAGGTTTTCAGGCCCCCCGGCTTCAACGATTGCGTCGTTGAGAAGGCTCATGGCAAACTGACTGCAGCGGGCGGCAGAAGGGTGGGGCGCAAAAACGACACCATTGCCAGCTGCGATCATGCTGATGGAATTGTTAATTACCGTTGCGGTAGGATTGGTTGAAGGAGTTATGGCACCAATGACCCCGTAAGGAGCGCGCTCCATAAGTGTGAGGCCGTGGTCCCCGGAATTGGCAGTTGGATACAGATCTTCAAGTCCCGGTGTTTTTTCGATTACCAGCTTGTTTTTCTGAATCTTGTCTTCAACTCGGCCATAACCGGTTTCTTTGTTGGCAAAACGTGCAAGTTCTTCAACCTTTTCCATCGCGCGCCGACGCATGTTGGCAATGATCTTTTCGCGGGTCGCAAGGGGAAGATCCATGAGCTGTTTCTGCGCTTTATCAGCTGCAGCCACTGCTTCATCGACGGTAACGAAAATTCCCCGTCCGGCTGGTGCTGCGGACTTTGCCTGTGGCGCAGCGACTCCGGATACATTCAGCTTTTTGATCACTTCCTGAACGATCAGGCTCAAATCTTCCCTTGAAACGCTCATTTAAGTTTCTCCCGAATAATAGCGCGCAGAGGGCTCAGGAACGTTCCGAGTCAAATACCACTTCATCCACGATTGCGCAGACGGCGGCATCGACTGGTTTTTTGAGAGTTCTTTCCGTTAATCGGGCCGAACTCCCTGAAACCACCAGAACGTTCTCTGAGGCTCCGGCTCCAACCGCGTCAACAGCCACAACATGGTTGCCGGTCGGCTTTTTCGTGTCGAGAGCAAGCTCTTCGACCACGAGAAATTTCATGCCGATCAGGCTGTCATCTTTGCGGGTACAGACTACTGTACCGCACACGCGGCCAAGTATCATAGCTTTATTCCTGCTTT
Organism: Candidatus Rifleibacteriota bacterium; assembly: GCA_049325495.1. Classification (GTDB taxonomy): domain Bacteria; phylum Muiribacteriota; class Ozemobacteria; order Ozemobacterales; family Ozemobacteraceae; genus DYKG01. The sequence continues at coordinate 2,726 of JBMOKV010000038.1, forward strand.
ATTACTTCTTGGAGTTGGCGATCATTTCGCGAATCGGCATAACTTCATCAAGATTCTGATGAGGGCGGGGAATAACATGAACGCAGACCAGTTCGCCGATTTTTTTGGCGGCGGCGGCACCGGCATCAGTAGCAGCTTTAACTGCGGCAACATCGCCTCTTACGAAAGCAGTTACGTAGCCTGAACCGATTTTTTCCCAGCCGACCAGTTTAACGTTGGCGGCTTTGACCATTGCGTCAGTTGCTTCGATAAGTGCGGTTAATCCTTTAGTTTCAATCATACCCAGGGCTTCCTGCATGATGACCTCCAAAAATATTTTTAAGCAGATTTTTTAAGCAATTATTTCAACCATGTCGCCGTTTTTGATGCCGGCGGCGTTGGCTTCATCCGTGTCAAGGTGAAAATCAAGTGCAAACTTGTTGCTGGCACGAACCAGAACATTGTTGAATACTACAGATTTGGGGCCGTTGGATTTGATCGAAATGCGATCCATATCTTTGAGGCCGAATTTTTCCGCATCTTTGTCACTGATGTGGAGATGGCGGGAAGCGACGATTACGCCTTCTTTAAGGGTTACCGCACCCTTGGGGCCGATAACGATGCAGCCCGGAGTTCCTGCGGTGTCGCCTGAATCTCTTACAAATGGCTTAACGCCAAGTTTGAAACAGTCGGTGGTTGAAATTTCAACCTGAGTTGCCGGGCGAACGGGCCCGAGAATTCTAACTTTTTCGATTATCCCTTTGGGGCCGACGATGGTGATGCATTCTTCGGCGGCGAACTGGGCCGGCTGAGAAAGGTCTTTCATCGGGGTCAGTTTGTATCCCTGGCCAAAAATAGTTTCGAGGTCGGCCTGAGAGATATGAGCGTGTCGATTGCTGACGCCACAGGGGATCATGCCCGATTTAATGCGGCCACGAATGTCGATGTGCTTCAGGACTTCGGCTACGATTAATTTAACCTGATTTTCATCCATTGCTGTTTATCCTTTCCTGAAAGGCAATTGCATAAGATAATCGTTCTCTGCGATTATTGCTCCCGTTGCCGGTAAGCCGCTCTGATCAAGCAGTCTGGCATCATACAATGGTGTCAGCGGCAGTGAAGACGCAACATCAGTGGCAATTATATCACAGCCGGTACCAGACGCAAGTGTAAAAGTTGAAAAAAGCTCAAGATTGTGTTTTGTCGCCTGTTTAAGCAGTTCCTGCAGGTTTTTCGGCTGGCAGTATGGCGAAAAGGCGGGAATGATGGCACCGTGACAACGCAGATCAGCAAGCATGGCCGCTGATGTTTCACCGGTAAATGCCCCCTGATGGGCCCAGTGGATCGTCGATGCAACTACTTTTTCGCGCAACGAAGGGCAAATCTGGCCAAAAACCG
>JBMOKV010000039.1:0-4101 GCA_049325495.1 Candidatus Rifleibacteriota bacterium
GTAAGCCGCTTTAAGGCGAACATCTTTCTGAAGGTCGGAATCTGAGCCACCGCTGATTACGGCGCCGCGCAGCTCGACATGCCCCCACTGAACTCTTCGGCGAATGCCCCCCTCAAGATTCTGCACCGAGCCTTCACCCTTTTCGAAAGTGGTGTCTTCGACGCCCAGCGACAGGGTCGTCTTTTTCGAAACCTTGCGCTCGGCATGGGCATAAATTGTGCGACTGGCCGAAGCGGGCGTAGATTCGACCAGATATCCGGCAGTGATATTGTCACTGCTGCGATTACCCCAGGTCAGAGTGCCTTCATAGAACCAGCTGTCAGGGGTATTGGGGCCATTGAACCAGAAACGGTTACCGATGCCGCTCTCAATGTAGAAACTTCCAGTTTCAAGGCCAAGGTAATGCCTCATTGTTCCAGAGTCTGAGGTCGAATTGTGATAAATCAGATAATCCGAGGTCCAGTCGAATTTTTTCGGGCTCAGATACTGCATCGAAAGATGCAGGGTATCGGTCGCGCTGCCGCCCAGATATTCGCCGGTAACCCGCAAATCTTCGCCGTTATACCCCAGCATTGCCGAACCAAAGCTGTCATCATACTGGTTCACACCCTTGATTGCCATAAAAGCCTGCTCATTGAAGCGATAATGGAACCTTGCTTCGGCAAATGAGGGGTTGTCTTTCTGCTCATCGTCTATTGGGGCCACTCGGCCCAGATCTACCGTCGTGTAAAGCCGATTTCCCCAAGGGTAATACCACGACACGCCGTCGATGGTCTGCAGCTTGTTATTACCTGCGCCGATACGCCCGGCTTTGAATTCGAGCGGGCTCGAAAGGTTATAGCCCTTGAACGAAGCCTGATAGAGATAATTCTTTTCGGGGGCGGTGCCAAGATAGTCTTTGAACAGAACGTGGCGATAGTTGATCTCGGTTACCAGATGCGAAGTTTTACGGGTGTAAATAAAGCGCTGCGACGACTTTTCGCGATACTGGCCAAACGGGGTGTCGGTATTGCACTCTTCACGCTCGAGAACCGGCACCGGCATCAGGCTGCCCTCGGGTCTTATTGACGCAAAAAGTGACCCGGCAACGCTGAGCAACGTCACCAGCAGCAAAGCAAAAACCTGTTTTGTTCGCCTTCTTATTATGATCTGCTTCCGATTATTTAAGTATTCTCTCTAATCATCGGAAAACGGCAGCCAATTAATTAGCGGTTCGCTTACTGCTTTCTGGTTAAAACAAAATCACCGGCGAGAGTTTTAACACCAGTGTTATATGCCGTATCAACATTGGTGGCACGACAGGCCAGACCTCTGTTAATCGGAAAAAGCTCCCAGCTGTCGATACTTTTGCCGGCCAACGGCCCAAGCTGGCCCTGCCTGGTAAATTTTACCAGGTTGCCATCACAGCTTCCGGTAAAAGCAAAAGCTGTTTCTGATGGCGCAGAAACCCCGGATAGGTCAGATTGAAGCGGAACAACCCCGGTGGGCACCAGTTTCAAAGACCCGGCTGCACTGGTTCCTGAGCAGCTCAACTGCATTTCGGCGTCTGCTTTTACAATCATCACTGCTTTTCCAGCGGCGTTGTGAAGATAATAGCTTACCGGGCCGGTCCAGGTGCCGTTGAAGCTGAAAGCAGAACCCTGCCGGGTAAAAATCTGGCCAAATGATTTGGCAGAGGTGATTGCATTTACCTGACTGTCGATCAAAGCCTTCAGGGTTGCTGAAGTTGCAGTGCTTTTTCCAAGTTCGCCTTTCATTGCAGTAACAAAGCTGGTTAACTCAGGGGCAGAAATCTCATAATCGGCGAAAGAACCCACAGAAACAGCATCTGCTGCAGCAAAATGCTTGCGAAGGTGCCATTCTGCGGTGCTTTGCAATGAAAGAGGTTTGCCAAGACTGATGACTCGACCGCTGTACTGTGCAACGCTGCGCAATTCAAGCGCACCGGTTTTCAGTGCAATTTCATAAGAATCGGCTGGAGGCAGCTTTTCTATGGTCAACAAACCGTTTTGCGTATTCAGGGTGAAATTGACCTGAGTGTTGTTGATCGTGCAGACACCGCTGCTTGACAGCTGGCGCAATACCAGATCGGAAGAATATTTTGCAGCAAGAATTCCATCAGAATTAATTTCTGGCGCTTCAACATTCATTTTCAGGGTTACTGAATCATCTTCTTCAGGAGCGTTCGGATCACCGGCAATGCCGCAACCAGTTATGCTTAAAGCAGTAAAAAGACATAAGAACACGATCAGGTATTTTTTTAAAATCTGCATTTTTTGCCTCGGATTCTTTTTTTTCGATTCTAGTACATTTTTTTTTGAAAAAAAAGCCCCGAAACCAAAACAGTAAAAAGTTTTTCAAAAACTTTTCGGTAATGCCTCACCAAAATAGAAGCGCTCGATATCCGGGGGGGTCGCATTGATGGTTTCCTGATCCGGTGGTATGGAGAAGGTGTATTCAACCCTTTTTTCTCTCGGATCGACCTGATAAGAAAGACGACGCAACCATGCACCGCCGTTGCCAATCCAGGCCGGCAACATAAAATCACTTTCCAGTAAAAACAAATGTTTAAATTCTTCAATTAAAACTATTTTTCCGGTTGAATCACGGACCATAACGCGCACCACAGAACTCTCCATCTCACCATTACGAAACATGGGCAAAGGAGGCTTGTTGTCATCATACCACCAGTATTTCTGCTGAATCGGCTCAACAAAATCAAGCCAGACTGCCGCTATTTTCTCAGCCTCCCCTGAAAATGGCGACAACTCATGATGCCAGACCAGCTTTTCGTTTTCGAGTAAAGCAACTGCTGAAGCCAGAGGCGACGACAGTTCATTCAATCTTTCTGAAGCAGGATTCAAACAGATGAACCAGTTTTTTTCGTGTGGTGGCAAGAGTTTTTCAAGTCGGCGCAAAAAAATGGCAATGCCCTCTGGTGAGAGCCCAACCGATTTTTCTTCTTTGATCGGCCGCCAGAGATGCACATATTCGCTGCAGGCCTCGGCACCAGAAAAAGAAAAGCCGGCGCTGAAAACTATCAGCGCCAGCATAATTTTGCGAATCAAGAGCTTTCCCTTTACAGGTCTGAGTTTTTCTTGTCGATTACCCTGATTTCCATCTGGGCGGGGCCAACAACTATGCCAAACCTGATGATTCTCTTGTTTGGACTTGGGTTATTGAAGAAATCAAGCGCATTATCTTCTGCTGACAGCATTACATCGTAAACCCCCGATTTTTGCAGCATCAACCTCAGATTTTCACGATCACCTGAATCTTCTTTGATCTGTGCAGGAGTTCCCTCGGCATACAAACCGCTTGGGCCTGTTACTTCAATATATGGCTTGACCGTTGTTGAAACTGCAATGTTATCCATCGCCTTGACCTGCATGAATATTTCCATGCCTTCCTGAATGATCGGCGGGTGATAAGTCGCCAGCTTTTTGTTCAGGCCGCAGGGAATGCCCAGCAGGTCGTTGAGAACTGGCCAGGTTCCAGTATCTTTACATGCCCAGTCTACCTGATTGTTCGGCAGCTTACCATACCAGGGGTAATCTTTCTTGGTGTCAAACGGATGTTTGACCAGATATTTCTCGATGCCGAACGGCTGTAGTTCTTTGAAAGAATTGATGTAATCGTTGGTTTCAGAATAAACGATCGGTAACAGGTTATCACGGATCCAGACATTTCCCAGATGTGCTTTGGTGCTTGCGTTACCAGAGCTGTCGGTGGGCGCAAAGAATGTTGCATACCCGGAATGTTTGGCTCCAAGAGCACCATTGGCATTATATCCCGGGCCGTTATTGGCGAAATCGATTGGCCAGCACTGCGGGTCTGACATGATATCGCCGGGAGTTCCATCCTGAAGATGATCCCAGTCCTGAATTCTAAAAACATAAAGAATGAAGCTGCTTGTATCACCGGCTTTGTAAGGCAGCGGTTTACGCATAACTTTATAGGTTGCGTTGGTAATCCAGGAGGTCGTAATATCGGCGACCAGGCTTGCGCCAGGGCTTGTATAATGTTTGAATTGAGCAGTAGCCGGGTTAGAAGGATAAAGTTCCTTGCCCGAACCTCGTTCAAACATAAAAGTGCCCACCT
>JBMOKV010000040.1:0-4100 GCA_049325495.1 Candidatus Rifleibacteriota bacterium
TAGCCTTCCCGGGTAAATTTTACCGCGTTGCCGATCAGATTGATCATAACCTGTCTGACCCTCTGATGGTCACCGGAAACATCGTTTTCGAGCAGGAACCTGTCAAGCTCGAAGCTGATTTTTATTCCTTTTTCCATGGCTTTGGGTTCAAATAATCTGACTATTTCTCTAACCATCGCTCCGAATGAAAAAGGTATTTTTTCAAGGATCAGTCGGTTTGCTTCAATTTTTGAAAGATCGAGAATGTCGTCGATCAATGCCAGCAGAAGAGAACCCGAAGATTTAACGGTGAGTGCGTAATCTCTTTGTCTTTCATCCAGTTTGGTATTTAGCAGAAGACTGATGAAACCCAGAACGGAATTCATCGGGGTTCTGATTTCATGGCTCATGTTGGCGAGAAATTCACTTTTTGCCAGATTTGCCGATTCGGCCTCTTCTTTGGATTTTTTCAACTGTTTTTCGAATTCTTTTCTGGCGGCAATTTCCCTGGCAAGCTCGGCGTTTGCCCTTTCAAGTTCGCTGGTGCGGTCTCTAACCCTTTCTTCGAGAGTGTCGAGAGTCTGTTTGAGGGCTATTTCCGCATTTTTGCGGGCAGTTATCTCGGTTATGATCACCACCGCCCGATTGAGCGATGAAGTTGGAGATTTTATTGAATTACAAACCAGGGACAGGTGCTTGATTGAATTGTTGACCAGTATTTCCAGTTCATCCTGGTAGATGGCTTTTTCTTTAATGCAACGCATGACGCCCTGCCGTAAATTGCTGGCAGCATCGTCATGAAAGTAGCTCCATATTGGCTGGTTGATTATCTCATCATAATCTTTTTCGAGAATTCGCATTCCCGAGCCGTTGATGACAAGCAATCTGCCCTCTTCGTCAATCAGGCTGACCCAGTTGGGTGATGCCTCGATAAGGCTCTGATACTTGATGTCTGAATTGGCCACGAGCAGAGAAGAAAGCTTCATTCTTTCCGTGAGAGTTCTTTGCAGGGCTTCTTCGGTTTTTTTCAGAGAAGTAACATTCGCAAAAACTGCAACCATGCAGCTTTTTTCCTGGCAGCCCATATCACATGGGTGCATCTCGACAGAGAGATAGAGAATTTTATTTTCCGGGGAGGGAAATTCGATCATCGCTGGCTTTTTTCTGCCTTCATGAAAAGACAGAAAGATTTGTTTAACCTGCTGTTTTAATGGGTCTGAAAAAAGAGAAAAAAGATTGATTCCAGAGATTTTTTCCGGTTCAATCGAAAAAACTCGACGGCCCACGGGGTTAATTTTAAGAATTTCACCCTGGCCATCGATGAGCATTATCGCCGCCGAAGCTTTTTCTGTAAGAGCTTTGAAAGAATCGTCAAAAGAGCACACGGGTGGCTTCTTGTTATCCATAATCAACCTTGAATATTTTTTTACATTATACCCCTTATTCAGAAAAAGTTAAATGGTTTGTAAGCAGTTGGTTGAAGCTGAATAATACATAAAGTTTGAAAAAAAAGTATTTACGTCTATAATCCATTTTATGATGAAAAGGCCGCCGATCAAAATTGCCATGGCTCAGACTTACATTCAGAGTGATATAATCGAAAATTGTCATGCCATTGAAAAAGCAATAAAAACTGCCGCAGAAAAAGGGGCCAGACTGCTGCATCTGCCAGAAGGAGCCCTTTCCGGTTATGTTAAGAGCCAGATAACCGGCTGGAGCGATTTTGACTGGCAGGGCTTCGAGAGCAGCATCAGCAGAATTTGTGAAGCAGCGGCCTCAAAAAGGATATGGGTGGTGGTTGGCGGAGTTAAATCGCTGCCGTTTCCATACCGCCCGTTCAACAGCCTTTTCCTGATCAATGATCGGGGCGAACTGGCCGGTCGATATGACAAGCGTCTGATTTCAAATACAGAATTGAAAAGTTGGTTCACTCCCGGGAAAAATCCGCTGGTTTTTGAGGTGGATGGCTATCGATTTGGTCTGGCATCCTGTATTGAAATCAATTTCCCGGAAATTTTCATGGATTACGGCAACCAGAACGTGGATTGTATTCTTTGTTCATCTTACTCTGAAAATCAGCTTTTCAAAACTCTTGCGCAGGCCCATGCATCGTTTAACTGCTGCTGGTTCAGTCTGGTTGTTCCTGCTAATGTCAGCCATTCCATGCCAAGTCTGGCATGTGGGCCTGACGGTCGTGTAATTAAAACTGCAAAGAAAAATACTCGCGGTTTAACTGTCTTTGAAATTGTCCCGGATGAACCGTCTTTTGCCATAGCTTTACAGCGTGCCAGATTATGGCGGCAGAAAGTAAGGACTGCGGGCTTTTATGAGCCTTATCAACCAAACCACGAAAGTTAGAATTTTTATGGTGAATAATCAACAGAAATTTATGCGCCCATCACAGATTGTAACAACTCTTGGTCCTGCCAGCCTTAAAGGAGATATCCCCGGAAAAATGGCCAAGTATTCGACCGGCATCAGAATCAACGTGGCGCATCTCGATGAGGCCAGGCTGACTGAATGGCTGAATTTGCTCGACCGGTTGCGGCGCAGTTCAGGCAGAGAATTCAGAATCATTCTCGATCTTCAGGGAGCAAAGGTGAGAATCGGCCAATTTCCTGAAGTTGATTGCCTTGATGACAATTTGACAATTTTTCTGGGTGAATCCTCAAAAAATCCAGGGCGAATTCCTGTGCCCAACGAAAAGGTTTTCAGGCAAAGTCAGGTTGGCGATTGCCTGTTTCTCAACGATCGCCGGGTTATTCTGGAAGTCGTGAAGCAGGCTCCAGACCATCTTGAGGTTAAAGTCAGGCAGAATGGCGCTTTGAGCTCTTTCAAAGGCATAAATTCGCCTGACCGGGTTTTTGAAATGGCCCGGGTGATGCCAGGGGATGCCGCTGCAATTAAGGCTGCCGGCGTTTTTGATAATGTTTCCTTTGCCGTTTCATTCGTGTCAGACGGAAAAGAGGCCGGACTTTTCAAGCCTTTAACCGGCAATTGCCCGCTGATTGCGAAAATTGAGCAGGTCGCCGCTTTTGAACATCTGCCGGAAATTGCTGCGGAATTTGACGAGCTCTGGTTATGCCGTGGAGACCTGGGTGCCGAGGCCGGTCTGGCGTCTCTGGGAATGCTGCAGCGACGCTTTATCAATTCTATTGCAGGGCTGTCACGTCCATGTCTGCTTGCCGGCGAGGTTCTTGGCTCAATGACCGTTCTTGGGCAACCATCAAGGGCAGAAGTGGTTCAATTGTCCGACGCTTTGAGCGATGGATTCTGCGGTTTTGTTCTCTCTGACGAAACCGCGATTGGAAAACGGGTTGCAGAGGTTTTTCGATTTCTGGAAACATTTTTTTCTTAGACCGTGCGGCATCTTGCTAAGCCTGATTAAAAGCATTAAAATGGCATCATGAAAATCGTAGTATGTATAAAACAGGTTCCTGATTCAACCAAGGTAGATATCGATCCCGAGAACATGACACTCAAGCGTTCCGGGGTTGAGAGCAAAATCAATCCATTCGACCTTTATGCGATTGAAACAGCGGTAAAGCTGAAACAGACCATGAATGGCTCTGTCTGCGCGGTCAGCATGGGCCCGCCGCAAACGGAAGCCGCGATTCGTGAGTCATACATGCTGGGGGTCGATGAAGGCGTGTTGATGACCGACCGGAATTTTGCCGGTGCCGATGTGCTGGCGACCGCTTATGCTCTTTCCCAGGGCATTCTGGCCGGAGGCATGCCCGATCTGATTATCTGTGGCCGACAAACCACCGATGGTGATACGGGTCAGGTTGGCCCTGAAATTGCCGAGTTTCTGAACATTCCCCACCTTGCCTATGTAAATCGCATTGTTCAGGCTGATCAAAGCGGCATTGTCGTTGAAATGGACATGCCTGAAACGATTGAAACCGTTCGTATTGGTTTTCCATGCCTGATTACCGTTGAAAAAGGAATTTACCAACCCCGACTGCCTTCATTCAAGCTTAAGATGGAAACCAGAGAACGGCCGGTAAGGAAAATTACCCTTGCCGACCTGCCTGATAAAGACCCACAGAATTACGGACTAAAGGGGTCGCCGACCCAGGTAATCCGGGTTTTCCCACCCCAGTCATCAACCCAGCAGG
>JBMOKV010000041.1:0-4078 GCA_049325495.1 Candidatus Rifleibacteriota bacterium
TGTCTGTTGCTCATCAGAGGCGAAGCGTTCTGATCATCGGTGGGGGAGATGGGCTTGCTGCACGTGAAGTCTTCAAATTTCCAGAAGTTGCCTCTCTTACTATCGTTGATATTGATCCGGCAATAACTGATTTTGCCAGAGACAACCTGCTGATGCGGGAACTCAATAAAAATTCCATGCGTGATCCTAGAACAAGAATTGTGAATGCCGATGCATGGAAGTACCTCGAAAACGATTCAGGGATATATGACGTGATAATCGTCGATCTTCCAGACCCGGATAATCTTACATTGAGCCGCCTCTATTCCAGAACTTTTTATCGCCTGCTGAGTAGAAAACTCAGCAGAGGCGGTGTGATCGTAACTCAGGCCACTTCTCCACTTTATTCTAATAAAGCGTTCTGGTGCATTTACAATACATTTGCAGCTACCGAGAACCCATTGTATGCAAATGAGACGGCCTCAGATACGGTGAAGCTCGATGCCAGAGCATTTCACGCTTATGTTCCTTCTTTTGGCGAATGGGGTTTTGTCATGGCTTCCAATGCGCCAATAGAATGGGATAGTATTAAGGTTACGGTTTCGGGGCAGTATGTTTCAAGTGAATATTTAAAGCATATGGGAAATTTCCCAGAAGATATTGATTTTGTCGAGACTGAAGTGAACAGCATTGATACCCATGTGGTCAAAACCTATTATGAGGAAGGCTGGGACCGCTGGGCCCTTTAAGTTTTATGCCCGATTCAATTCATATAATTGCAGATTTTTGCCAGTGCCCGCCAGAACTTCTTGAAAATGGCGAAACCGGCGAAAAGATTCTGGCTCAGACAGTTGTTGAGTCAGGTTTGAATTGTGTTTTAATCCGCTATCATCAGTTTTTGCCGGTCGGTTACACCGCTGCGGCATTGTTGACCGAATCTCACATTACTCTACATAGCTGGCCAGAGCATCAGTCAGTACAGATCGATATTTTTACCTGCGGCAGCCATGAAAAAGCAAAACAGGCGTATGAAGTTCTCAAACGCCTGTTTAAACCTGGCAAAATTTCTGAAAAGATTTTATTTCGGCGACTCGATGATATTATTCTGCAAGCAGGGTAGTATCATTTTTCGCTCAGGTTGCCCTGAGAATTTTTCAGATAACGGTAAAATTCAGAGTCTCCGGTCAGCACAAAACGGCTGTTTTCGCCGATGACCTTCTCTATACTATCAAGCCAGCGGTAAAAGGAATAGAATTCCGCATCTTTGCTGAAGGCTTCTGCATATATCCTGGCAGCCTTTGCATCGGCCTCGCCCTTGATTTGAATAGATGTTTTATAAGCTTCAGAGCGAATTTTTCTCAGCTCCTTTTCCATTTTTCCGAGAATTTCTGCTTTGGTGCCTTCACCCTCTGAACGATATTCAGCCGCCACTTTGTTGCGTTCGGAAATCATGCGCTCGTAAACTCTTTCACGAACCTGTTCGACGTAATTGAGTCGTTTAATTTGCACGTCTATGAGCTCTATTCCGTAATCCGGGGTGCTCTGTCTGGCTTTTTCAATTATTCCTGTGAGAATAGTTTCGCGTGATCTACGTTTACCATCCGGGATCTGAGTTTCTTCCGGAGATATTTTGAAATCGATACCACGCACCAGATCGACCAGGTAATTGGCAGACACAGCATCGCGAACTACCGAATCAATGATGTCGTCGAGACGGCTCTGCGCCCCATCTATGGTTGCAACCGTTTTCATGAATTTGAGCGGGTCGTCGATTCGCCAGCGCGCGGTTGCGTCAACCCAGATGAACTTTTTTTCCATGGTGGTAATCTGGTTCGGGTCACCATCCCATTTCATTATTCGCTGTTCAAAATAATGAACAGCATCGATAATGGGAATGCGAAAGTGAAGTCCTGCCATTCTTTTTTCACCTACTGGTTTGCCAAATCTGGTAAGAATTGCCTGTTGACCTTCGCTGACCACAAAAACAGCTGAAAAAGCAAGACCGGCACATAAGGCGAGAATCAGCAAAATGATGATGTTTTTCATTTTTCACCTCCAATGAGGTTTTGCAGGGGAAGCAGGGGTAAAGGCTGTTGTGATGCACCGTCAACGACCCAGAGGCTCGAGCTTTTTGGTAGAACTTTTTCGAGAGTTTCAAAGTAAAGACGTTTGCGGGTGACTTCTGGAAAAGCCTGATATTCAGCCAGCATAGCGAGAAATTTCTGGGCATCGCCTTCGGCGCGGTTGACTCTTTCAAGGGCATATCCTTCGGCTTCCTGAATCATCTGCTTGGCTTCACCCCTTGCTCTTGGCACTTCTTTGTTATATTGCTCGCTGGCCTGCTGAATCAAGCTTTCTTTTTGCTGCTCAGCTTCATTGACTCCGTTGAACGCGGCCTTTACGCTTTCAGGGGGATTTACGTCCTGAAATTTAACTGTGACAATTTTAACTCCTATATCGTAAGAATCTAGAATTCTCTGCATTTCGCGGTGAATCATGTCAGCAAGAATTGCACGGTCGGTGGTCAAAACTGAAGTTACGTCCGTATCTCCAACTATTTTTCGGGTTACCGCTTCTGAAACGTCTCGAATGGTAGTCTGCGGGTCATTAATTTTAAAAATAAATTTGAATGGGTCGGCAATTTTGTATTGTACGATCCACTCCAGATCTGAAACATTCAGATCGCCCGTTAAAACAAGAGACTCGTCATCAAAGCCCTTTTTTTCGTAGCTGGTACGAATGCCTGGTTTAATGCTGCGAAATCCAAATTCCTCCTTGAGAATTCTTCCGGTTTTGACCAGAAAGATGTGGTCTATTCCGAAAGGCAGTTTGAAGTGAAGTCCCGGCCCATTACTGACATGCAGTTTCCCAAGGCGAAGTACAACTGCAGTTTCTTCAGTGTCAACCTTATAAAAAGAACTTAGTCCGCCAGATATAAGTAGAAACATAATCAGAAGGCCGATGAAAGCACGAATGATTTTGTCTGTAGAGGGTGGGGCAAACCCTGGACCTTTAATGACGGCGTCTTCCACGGGATCCTTATATTGCTGATTCATCTTGATCTCCTTTGCAACAGTGAAATGATATTACACTTAAAAAGTTGATTTTTCCATGGGAAAGACCTAATCTTTTGTACATGGTCGCTGGAGGAAACGATGAAAAACTGGGAAAACTATCTTTATGGTTTTGGTGGCGCGGCTCTTGCAGCCCTTGGCATTCTTTTCATGATTCTTGGTGCAGGTTGCATCATTGGGTCATTTGCCGCAGCAATATTGTTTTTTAAAAGACGTGCTTCGATAAATTCAAATTAGCGGAAGGCCTGTGCTGGAAGTATTATTCAACAGCCTGCTCGAACAACCGTGGTATTTCAACTATTTTGCCGGAATACTGCTTTTACTTGTCGGCGCTGTTTTTCAGGTTATTCCTTCCAAGATCAGAAAGCTTCACCATTTTCATCTGCTTTCAGCAAGCCTGGTTGTTTTTGGTGTCTCTAAGCTTTTTAAATCACTTTTTCTGATTGTGAACGTTTTTGAATTTGATTTGATGCAGATGGGGCTTCAGGTTCTGTGGCTGATGGTTTTGGCAGAATTCATTCGGTCGAACTGGAAGAGTGCCTTTGGTTTTTCTCTTTCGCCCATGATTCACATTCCTTTTGCTCTGATTGTGATAACTACCGCCATTTTTACCCGCGATCTTTGTTTCGGAATCGGTGGTTTACCGGCTATGCTGATGGTCTGGATAATCGGCTATCAGTTTCACCATGGCATGAAGCGTGCCAATCATCCCAAATTGGGTCATGCGGGTCATGGTCTGATTTTTCTTTGGGTATTTTTTTCATTTCAAACAATTCTAAGTATTTTTCTGCCGTCTTCTACGGTGTTGGTTCGCAGTGAAATTGAAAACTATTCAGTAAGTCCGGCTGAAATTATCCAGATGCTTGGATTAATTGGGGGTTGCTGTCTTATTTTGCTGGTCAGAAAGACCCACCAACGCATTTTTTCCAAATTAGAAGATCACTGGCGCTTTTTTTCGCCGATAACTTTAGTATTTATCCTGATTGCAACAAATTTTGCCGGTTCAATATTAACTCGGGTGATGA
>JBMOKV010000042.1:0-4068 GCA_049325495.1 Candidatus Rifleibacteriota bacterium
GTCAGCAACGACGGGCAATATTTGTACATAACCGATGCCTCGCTTAACCGGGTTCAGAAATTTTCGAACCAGGGCAGCTTTATAAAAAGCTGGGGAAAATCAGGAAATGACGATGAAGGCTTTAACAATCCTTCAGGAATCGCGATCGACCGAAACAATTATCTCTATGTCGTAGACCAGGAGAACCACCGCGTAAAGAAGTATGACAATGACGGAAATTTCATCGGCTGGTGGGGGGCTTACGATGCTGGCGCCCAGGCTTTCTGGCTTGACCCGGCTTCGAACCGCACCGGCGCATTGTCAGATGCAAATGGGGCTTTTGATACTCCCACCGATGTTGCGGTGGATTTGGAAGGCAATGTTTTTGTTACCGACTCGAACAACTTCAGAATTCAGCGATTCGCTTCAAAACAGTCTGAATCTGCCGATGCAGGCTACCAGACCGAGATTTATTTCGGCGACACCTCTTCGGCATTGACCCTCGACGCATGGGGTACAGCTTATTGTCTGAGCTCTGGCAAAACTGTTTTACGATTTTTGCCCGACCTCTGAATCGCTTCAAATTAATCAAATATTTTTTCAAACCTGATCAAACCCGGAAACAATTTTTTTTTAGAAGCTTCAGCCGGGTTCGGTCAGTTGCCGGACCTCAACCCCATGTGCAATCAAAGAGTGGGTGCGGGGTACAAAAAAATTGAAAAAACCTCTTTTCGGTGGTAGCATTCACCGAGAAACGAGATAAATCTTTGGAGGCTCCCTTTGCGTAAAAATTCTTTTACCCGTCTCACTTTTGTCTGTACACTGTTTCTGATGTTTTTTGCCCAGCCTTGCACCGTCAGATGCTTATTTTATGACGGCCAAAACCGAATTCGGCAACGAAGTTTTCACCATAATCCGCGATGCCAAGCTTGAAGAACAATTTTATTTTGTACCTTCCCGCCCCCACATCGCCATTGAAACAAGAAACGGTAAAAAATCCCCGGTTTTCCAGCTTCTCAGCTATCAGAGGAAGCAGAAAGACTCCGACACTCTGATCCAGGGCGGCATTCTGCAGATGTCGGTTCAAACTGGCATTTCAAAAGAAACAGAAGCAGACCTTCTGAGATTGATCAAATCTCAGTTTCCACTATCTGATGCAACAAAAAAACATCGCCTGTCACCAATTCCCATGAAGGATGCGGTCATTGCAATGTACGACCTCGATGGCAAGCTTATGGATTCAGCGCCAATCAAGGAAGGCATCGCTCCCATTTTCGGCAATCAACAGTTTCCTTTCATGCTCAATCTTACCGACCTTGGTGTTGACGCGATGGATGCGCTCGTTTCTGGCAAGGGCGGCCTCCCGGTCCTCATCACTTATACTTTTCAGGGCATGACCCCTCCTGGTGGTTTCAAAATTGAAGTTAACTGGGATGCCTGCTACAAGCACCTGAGCGCAGACACCAAACTTCGCGCAGAAGTTGGCTACGGCAACCTTGGTGCCAACCTTGGTGCCGACATGTCCAAAATTCGTGAAGAAATGACCTCCAATGGCATGATCAAAGTCACTGCGCTGTCTAATGAGGCCCTTTCAGATGCCGCTCTCGACGCGGCCATGACTCCGGTTCTAACCCTTATCACCACCGAACTGTTTGAACAGATCAAAACTCCAGAACAAATTACTCCGGCCCAGGCAAAAGAAATTGCACCACCGCAGGGCCTCAAAGAACCTGAAGCTGGAAAAGTGGCTTCTGCAACTTCCGTTTCTGCAGCCAATGGGATTGCAGCCTCTCCAGCCGCCAGTGACGCAGCTGGTGCCGCAGCCGGAGCAGCCGGTGACGCAGCTGGGCAGGCCGCAGGAGCAGCAATGGATGCCGCTGCAACCTCGATTCCCTATGTTGGAACGATCATGAAGGTTCTCGATGTTGCTGCTGACATGGCTAAAAACACCAAAGTCGGCATTGGCGCGAGCTTCGCTCTTAAAGATGCCAAGTATGTCAAAAAGGGTTCTTTTGTCTATACTTATGACAGACAGGCAATTGTTGATCGCAAAACCTCTTTTGGTGGCCCGATTGGCATTGGCAGCTTTGACAAAAAGACCCAGGAAGATTGCAAAATCGTTCTTCCCGATGGCCGTTGGGAAAGCGCTTTCTACAACCTTCCCGATGTTGGCAATCCATCCAGCCTGGGTATCAGCCAGATTACCATGAGCGTGGTTCCGGTATTCAACGGTCAGCCAATCACCGGCCAGAAAATCGAATCGGCTTATTTCAAGACCAGCAATGGTTTTTGGACCGACAAAAGCAACAAAACAAAAGACTTTTTCCTTTTCCCGCTCAAGGCCATTTATGATTCGCCCGCTTTCCAGAGTGAACGGAATAAATTTCAGTTCAAAATTACCACTGAAGTGACACCGGTTCAGGGATCATTCTTTAAAGTTGAATCCACCGCCGACATTTTTGATGGTGAACTGGCAATGACTCCTCCATCAACCTTGCTGCAGACCCTATACCTGTCTGCAGACTGCATCAGTCTTGGCGATGGCGTAGACGAAGTTAAAACAATCAAAGGAAACCTGAAGGTCGATGGCCTCAATTTCCCAATCAAACTTGATGCAAATAAAACTGCACAGGGCTTCATTTTCCCTAAGGATGCCAAATCGGTTCAGATTCAGGATCTGCAGTTCATGAACAAACAGGGCAAAAAACTTCCCTGGAAATACAACAACAAAGAACTGCTCGAAGTTTTCCCCGGTCTTGATATCGAACTGGTCGACTCAGACTGGAAAAAAGAACTCGACGCTGATGACGTCGCCGGTGGCCCGACAGTTACCGAACTATAAAAAAAGATCCCGGGGAAGAGATTATTAAGAGCTCTTCCCCGGTTTTCTAACAAACCAGAGGCTCATTTTTTGAGGAACAACTTCGTGAGATTAAAAGCCCTTTTGACAATGTGTGGCATATTGATTTTCAGCCTTTGCTTTGGCGTTACCGGTGTTTTTGCTGGAACCCCAAGCTTGAGTGCAAATAATCAGTTAATGTTATCTGTGGAAGCTGATTATGGCGAACAAGCCTTTAAACTTTTTCGTGATGGAAAAGACAGCGAAACTTTCTACTACGTCCCCACGAATCCGACTATCGCTGTGGAAATGGAAAACGGCAAACCGTCACCTATTTTTAAGCTGTTAAATGATCCCAAAGGAAATGGCGGAGTTCTTCATGTTTCGATAGCCCACTCTGCCAGCAAAGAAACGGTTGAAAAGCTCAAAACAGCGCTTTTGAGCCGTTTGCCCTCTGACATAAAAACACCTCGTTTTGTACCCCTTCCGATCGAGAACATCAAGCTGACTCTTTTCGACCCCAGGGGGGAGATGCTCGATCAGGTTGCCGCCAATGGTGACGAAGTGCCCACTTTCGAAAAAAATAATTTCCCATTCAGCATCAGGCTAGAAAAAATCAGAAATGATCTGGTAAAAGCCCTTACAAATAAAGAACAGGGCCTTCCGGTTCTTCTTAGCTACAATTTCAATTGCTTGTCACCGACAACGGACCTCGATTTAGAAATCGACTGGGATGCATGTTACAAGTATTTTGAAAAAGATAAAAAGTTCGCTGCGGAAGTTGCAAAAAGATTTATCAGCGGAAGTTTTGGTCCCGACCTGGCAACTCTGCGCAATAGCTTTGTAAGCAATGGCCTGATAAAATTTAACCAATCTGACAAAGAAAAAGTTGAGGCCAATCTGCTTGATGAACTGATGTTTTTTATTTTGACCCGAATAACCGATGAATTGTACGAAACTATTCGTCCGCCAGCCTCAATTCCTTCTCCTGACGCCAAAATTTTCAAAAAAAGCACCCAGGAAAACTCGGGAGGCAGAGTTGGATCAGAGGCGGCAATGAATGCTACCGGCCACTTTTTCCAAGAAGGCATAAAGGTTGAATATAAGCTCAAGAACCGATTGAAAATAAAAAAAGGCAAGGAATCTATAAGCTTCGATAGAGGAAAAATATTTTCCACGACAATCTCTTTTGGTGAGCTCATAGGTATTGGTCATTTTCCCAAAGAAATACAGGATAAATGCTTCGGCAC
>JBMOKV010000043.1:0-4053 GCA_049325495.1 Candidatus Rifleibacteriota bacterium
CGCAGACAGACTGTATTGCTGGAGATTCCGGTCATAATCAAGATATAGTCCGATGGGCATCTGCCTTGCCCCAATTGCCTGTGAAAAGGCAGATATCGGTACCGCTTCTGCGGGAGAAAACACGTTTATCCCGGCATCCAGCAGCGACCGGGCTATTTCAGCAGCGATTTCCGGCATTCCAGTTCCAGCTGAATGAGCGAGAAGCAGGCTGGGAAACTCGTGACAAGTATTCATCAGATGTCGAAAAAACATCTGGTTTTCCGGGCGATTTCCCCATTTTAACGAGAATGCCTCATCAGCTTTAAAAAGGGCCGGGTAAAGTGGTTTCATGCAAAAATTGCTGCGCCCCCGAGTAGAACGGCATCGTTTTCAAAGCGTGCAGATTTAATCAGCGCTTCTCCCCGGTCAGCAACCGGAAGAATATGCTTCTTCATCGAATTCATCATTTCGTCATAAAAATAGCTCTTCAGCGCCATCATGCCGCCACCAAGAAGAATAACCTGTGGATTGAGCATGGTATGTACATTAGCCAACGCGATACCCAGGTAGCGCCCAACCCGCAAAATTGCTTCCAGGGCCACTTCGTCACCCTGAGCAGCCGCTTTTCCAATGAGAGGGCCTTTGACATTTTCAAGCCGCCCTTCTGCCAGGTCGTGCAGCAGGCTTTTGCGTCCCGATTTGAGAAGTGACTTCACATAATTTTCCATGCCGGTTCCCGAAGCAAAAGCTTCAAGACAGCCTTTATTTCCGCAACCACAGACTGGGCCGTCAGGATCCATGCAAATGTGGCCTATTTCACCCGCCGAATTGGTTTCGCCGTTAACCAGGCGACCATTAACCACAAAGCCAGACCCAACTCCGGTTCCGACAAAAATATTAACAAAATTCTCGCAGCCTTTGCCATTGCCATACCGGTGCTCAGCAACAGTGGCAGCTCTGACATCATTCAAAACCTTGACTTCATGCCCGAGCTTTTGTTTCAAAGCGGCACCCAGAGGTGCATTACGCCAATTTAGATTCGGCGAATAGATTACTTCACCAGTTTCACCATTGATCTGACCAGCTGAGCCAATTCCCACGCCAGAAATCCTTTTAACATCGATTTCAGCGGTTACATGGCGATAAGCTTCAGCAATAACCCCGACAACCCCTTCAAAACCATTTGCCGGTTGAGTGGGAAAAATGACCTTTTTAAGAATCTCGCCGTCTTCACACAAACCTACAGCTATTTTTGTGCCACCAAGGTCCACACCAACGCTAAATTTGCTTTTTCCTGCCATTTTTCCGCTCCTTAAATTAACCGCCGATTTTTGACAATGATGAATCAAAAGTGGATTTAAAACAAGCCTGATTTTTGTGCCAGGCCTTTTTGTTGGCAAACAGTTCAGCAATCACCTTTTCCAGATCGCTATCCGCCATACCGCGCACCATTATGCCCGTAGTCGAATCGAGGCAGGGAAGCAGATATCCATTGGAAGTAAGACGAAGTCGCCTGCAGCTTTCACAGAAAGGCCGGGTGCGCGGGCTGATGAAACCGATTACCCCTTTTCCACCCTTGATCTGGAAATTTCGTGATGGACCAAAGGATTCGCCGGATTCCGCATCAATCAGTTCAAAATTGCTGCTGATCGTTTCAAGAATCTGAGCTTCAGAATAATACTCTGCCCCTTTTCCTGCGCCGGGGAAAGGCATTCTTTCAATAAACCTTACGTGCACCGGATTATCACGGGCAAACCTGGCAAAATCAGGAATTTCGACATCATTCACTCCGGGAATAATCACAACGTTGATTTTTACGGGAGCGAGGCCGGCATCAACCGCTGCATAAATTCCTGCCAGAACCTTGTCAAGGTCGCCCAATCGCGTAATTTTCCTGAAAGTCTGGGGATTGAGTGAATCGAGACTGATGTTTACCCGTCCTAATCCCGCCTTTTTCAGGTCATCGGCCATATCCGCCAGTCGCGAAGCGTTAGTGGTCAGACAGAGGTCTTTAAGACCTTGAATTTTCGCCAGTTCAGCGACAAACCCGACAACTCCACGACGCACCAGAGGCTCCCCTCCGGTAATTCTCACCTGCTCTACTCCCGTTTTCACCGCAACCTTTACAATCGGAAGCAGCTCTTCAAATCTGAGAATTTCCGAATGCGATTTTTTGCAGATTCCCTCCTCGGGCATGCAGTAAATGCAGCGAAAATTGCAGCGATCGGTAATTGACAGGCGCAGATATTTAAACATGCAAACTCCAGTGCTTTTGGTTTATACTATCCGGGTAAACGTTGCAAGTCAATTACATGTTTGTGGAGTTAGAAGATGATAAAATCAAATAGATTTTTGATTATTGCCCTGGCTTTCTGCCTTTTTGCAGCTCTCACCTCTGCCGCTGAGATGAAATTGATTACTGAAGGCAAGTGGGGCAAAAAATCCGATCAACTTGGAATCAATATGATTGAACCAGGCATCCTGCCCACCGGCCCTTTCATGGGCCCGGGAGGCTTTGATGTCGAATCTTCAGGAAAAGTCTGGATCAGTGATTCGGTTAACCGCCAGATTAAATCCTGGTTCAATCGTGAATGGCGTGAAACCATGGTCAATTGCAACGCCCTCGGCGAAGTAAGCCTGGCCGCCGGAAAACTCTATGTC
Organism: Candidatus Rifleibacteriota bacterium; assembly: GCA_049325495.1. Lineage (GTDB taxonomy): Bacteria > Muiribacteriota > Ozemobacteria > Ozemobacterales > Ozemobacteraceae > DYKG01. The sequence goes on from JBMOKV010000043.1 coordinate 2,641, forward strand.
GTCACCAGAGACCCCAACGGCTTCCTGATTTTTGACACCGCCTCTGAAAAAATTGAAAAGCAGGTCAAAGTTGAATTCAAAAGCCCTGGCCGCATTGCCAGCCTTCGCAGCAACCTCATCGCCATCGAAGAACTTTCCGGCGGCGTCTGGCTGATTGAAGATGATAAACCCTCTTTTCACCCGGCCATCGCCATGCAGGCCTGTGGAAACAACACACATGTTTTCGGCCTGCAGAAAGATCTGCTGAGCGAAAACCAGCAGATTATCAGGGCTGAGCTTTCAAAAGAAGCTCAGGAACCTGAAGTTGTCGGAATCCTTGAGAGCGAAGGCCGCGTGGTTTTTGCCCGGCTGGCTGCGCTGCTTGATGATGACCCGGTTATCATGATTACCAGCGAATCCGAACCCCAGACTCTTCAATTTGTCCGAATTTCGGTGAACGGCGAAAGTCGAGTGAAACTTCCCTTGATCGACGGTCCCTACATGATTTCACCCTGGAAAATCTGCAGCGATGGAAAAATTTATACTCTTGGCGGCAACGCCGAAGGGTTTAAAATTTTTGCGGCGGAAAAAAACTTTTGACCATGGACACCAGTATAATTGGTGAGTACAATTAACCTAAGTATTCAATAATGGAGTAAGATTATGGCAAAAAAGAACTGGTTGGCTTTTCTGTTAATGATCGGGGTTTTGAACCTTGGCCCCAATCTGGTTTTTGCCCAGAATAACCCTTTCGACGAATCGACGACAGTCAGCAACCCGGCCAGAACCGATGACCCCTTCGCGGTTGAGTCGGCCTCAAACGCTGAACAGTTTGAAATAGATGGTTCATGGGTCAACGTAAGATCAGGCCCGGGCACCAATAATGGCGTTTTGAAAACCCTTCCTCGCGGCACCAAAGGGAAGAAGCTCGAAGAAAAAAATGGATGGATCAAAATCGACTTCGGTAACGGCCTGGTCGGCTGGGTTTCCAGCAAATATATTGCAAAATCTGCAGGTTCTGGCAATACTGGTACCGTCACCCCACCTGCTACCGAATCTTCATATGCAAGCAAACAGATCGAGCGATGGGAAAGACATCTTGGCAAAGACCTTCTTGATTTCAACCGTTTCCCCTGGTATTGGCGCCTAAACCGTGCCGAAAAAGCTTTCCAGAAGGGCGACTACGAATCGGCCCTTGAACTGGCCCGGGCTTCGAGCGGCAATCCCATCGAAGCAGCTTTCATGCAGGCCAAATGTCTGGCCAAACTTGGTCAGGGTGATAAAGCCGAAAAAATACTGAAGGTTCTCGAAAAACACCTTGAAGACATCGTTGTTCAGAAAAAACTCGACCAGATATCTGAGCCCTACATTAACGAGCCGATCGTTTTTAAATTCGGTGGCTTCGACGACATCGACACCTACCGCAGGAAAAAG
>JBMOKV010000044.1:0-4051 GCA_049325495.1 Candidatus Rifleibacteriota bacterium
AGGATACCAGGCGATATCAACCGGGGTTGAAGGGTCATTCTGATCAGCAATCGCCGATACCCAAAGATTTGCTTTCTGGAAAAGCGCTAGATGCCTGTCGATCTTTATGTATCGCTCACCGGGAATTTTCCCGGCCTCTATTGATGTAAGAGAAACCGGGACAGGTTCTGCAGGCATGCCTGCCCCTCGAATCGCCAGAAAAACACCAAAAAACAGCTGCAGCAGCCCGGTAACTCCTATTGTCAGGGAAATCCACACCCTTGTCGGTGATCTTCCGCCAAACCGAAGTGTTTTCGCGGTCATAGCTGCAGTCCAGTTTTTTGCCGGCTCATCTCTTTGATCTCCTGAAAAAATTTTGGGGCAATGAGAAACTCCAAAGTCCAATTATATAATAGATCAAAAACCGGCAAAAAAGCATTTTTACTCGCCATGTCGATTTAAACCCAATTTGTTCTTTCATCCAGCTCACCGCCACGACAAAGCCTTTCTTAAAGAGAATTCCTGAATCAGCATCAATATTGTTCATTTTTTTCGGCAATCCGGTTGATTGTTAAAATCAGCATTAACAGCTAAAATCAGGTCATCAAATTTGAACACAGGAGTTTAAAAATGAACAAAATTGCTTTAATAATTATGGTTCTGGTAGTTTCTTTCGCCGGCATCGTTTCAGCCGCCGATTCAATCGAAATCACCCCGGTGAAATTCGAAGAAGTGGATGCAGGAATGGCTTACAATGTTGAAAAGGTCCCGGTGGAAAACCCGGAATCGATGGTGGGTGCCAAAATCGCCATCGTGGCCGCCCATGGTTTTGAAGAAATCGAAGCCCTCTATCCGATCGATTATTTTCTGTCACGGGGCGCCGAAGTTGAAATCATCGCCCCTGACTGGATCAAAGACCGGGTAATGGCGGTTAAGTTTCTCAAGCCTTCGGTCTGGATTCCGGTGACGAAAAACATCTCTCAGGCTGTGGCAACCGATTATTGCGCCGTGGTAATTCCCGGTGGCGCCTGGAATCCGATCATCATGCGCACTGACCAGCAGATCATCACCTTCATTCAGGCGGCCCAGAAAGCCAACAAACTGATCGCCGCAGTCTGCCATGGCCCACAGGTGCTCATCAGTGCAGACCTGGTTAAAGGTCGCATGATTACCGGTGTTGGCGACATCAGAGTCGATCTGGCCAACGCCGGCGGCGAAGTGGTTCACGATCAGCCGGTGGTAGTTGATGGCAATATTCTTACCAGCCGCGATCCCAATGACATGGCTGAATTCAGCAAGGGAATCGAAGCCTACCTGAAAAAGAACCTGGCCTTCTGCAAATCGCAGGAAAAAGACGCCGCAGCCGGCCTGTCGGTCGAAGCTTCGATGCAGAAATCTGGCTCATGGGAAACGGTCTGCGAAGTCTGCAAAGGCACCGGAAGACTTTACGGCGGCCCGGGCTACTACCCTTACAATTGCCCGACCTGCAAAGGAACCGGCAGAGTTCATACCCACAAACCACCCGTAAGCACCGACCACTGACCTGAAAGAACTGATCGCCTGATGCCCCGCCACTTTCACAACTTGGCGGGGCTGTTTCCTGGATCAGGAATTTCGAGTTCTGGCCCTGAAACCCCTGGCGGTCTCTGGTTACTTTGAAACCACGCTCGCTTCGACCTGCATCGCAGGCTCAGCGACCGGCATCGGGCGATTCCATTTGTTTTTCAATTGTGATCAGATTACAATTCTTAAGAGGCAACAACCAGATGACCATAAAAAATATTCTTACCTGCGAACACACCCGGCTGGTCGAACGCAATGAAAACTTTTCTCTTTACCTGTTCAGTGCCACGCCCGAACAGGATCTGCAGCTGGAATTCAAGTCGCGCAGCCTGGCAATTTTCGTCTGCCTGGCGGGAAGACTGGTGAGCAGCACCCAGACCCTGAGTTACCACTTGAGCGAGAATCTCATTTCTTTTGCCCTTGAGCATGATTGCAAAAAAGCGGTGCCGGCAGGGGTTTTCACCGAATTTCTGGTGATTACCTTTACCCGCGAAACGCTTGAATCTTTGATAAAAATGGCTAAAGAAGATGTTTTTCTGACGATGAGCCATTTCACTTCGTGCCAGTGCACCGTTCACAATTGTAATTCCGACATTCTCAACCTTTCGAGAAAACTTCTTAAAGAGGCCACAGAGAAATACTGGGGCCACGAGCTCAATCTCGGTTTCATTTTCCAGGAACTGCTGATCTGCTTCATTCGGCTGTTTTCGGCTGATAAAGAACAGGCCGAGGACCAGACCGTAACCATGGCAAAACAACAGCTTGAAGCGGCCCTGAACCAGGATTTGAACCTCGACGAACTTGCAGACCACTGCGGCGTTTCAAAAAGCCATCTCTGCCGGGTTTTCAAAAAGGCAACCGGACAAACGATCAGTCAGTATTTAAATGCCTGCAAAATTGAAACGGCCTGCAATCTGCTTGGCGAAAGCAGTTTCTCTATCGAAGAAATTGCCGAAAAGGCAGGCTTCAACAACCCCAGCTATTTTTTCAGGGTCTTCAAAAAACAGACCGGCAAATTGCCCCTCGAATGGCGAAAAACCTATTCTATGGCAAACCATCTCAAGAAAGTTAAAGGAAAAACCCCATGAAATTTCGATTAAGCATCATTTCTCTGGTTGTTCTATTTTCGTTTTTCTCCTTTACCCCTGCCTCAGCGAATCAAAACCAGATCCACGGCTTTGTCTATCACTGGTTTTCTCTTTTTGACCGCAATGCTCCGGCCGCCGAATTTCTTGAGCATATCCCCGCAAACCGCTTCAAAATGGCTTTTCCTGAAGCGACTTTAACGAGTCGCGATGATTTCAAACAATGGTATAAAGGAATTCAAGCAAACATTCAAAATGCATCTCACGAAATTGTTAAGCTGAATATTAGCGAAGAAAAAGGGCAATACCTGGTTGAGCTGGTGGTTCTCTGGCGCGCAACCACCTTCAAAGGGGAAAAACTCAGCTTCGACGCCCTGCAGACCTGGAAAATTGAGCTGCATAACGGTCGCCCCTTCATACACGAATATCTGGTAAGCGATGGAAAGGGTTATAGAAACCACACCAGACTACAGATAAAAGCAATGCACCGCCCGGCATTCGGCGGGTTTGTCACCATTCCCAGCCACAAGGTAATTGAAAATCTGGCCGTTGCAAAAAAGCTGGATTTCGTCTGGTTGGAAGCCGAACACTCGAGTTTCGGTCCTAGTGAAGTCGAGCAAATGGTTCTGGCCGCAGAAAATGAAGGCCTGACCCCGATAGTCAGGGTTCCAGCCAATGAATTCAATCTTATCAAAAAATACATCGGAACCGGTGTTCAGGGCGTGGTTGTCCCCTCGATCAAAACAGCCCAGGACGCGAAGAATGCGGTAAAAGCGATCAAATACGCCCCGGAAGGTGAACGGGCCGCCGGCGCAGAACGAGCCAACCGCTATCTTGGAAATTTCGCCGATTACAAGCAAAGAGCCAATTCTGAGATGCTGGTAATCCTGATGGTCGAAACCCGGGAAGCGGTGGAGAACATCGAAGAAATTCTCAAGGTTCCTGGAATCGACATTCTTCACCTTGGCCCCTATGATCTTTCACTCTCTTATGGTGTCGATATGCAGAGCGAAACTCTGGCCATGGCCATAAAGAAAGTTGAAATGGCCGCCGCCCGCCATAAAATTCCACTGGGAAGCTATGCCCCGAACATGAAGCAGGCTGAAGAGAAAATGAAAAAAGGCTACCTTTTCTTCACCATTCCGGGCGACATGGAATACCTGCAGAATGGTGTCAAAAAATATTTTGAAAATTAAACACCGCTGCTTCTACTATTTCAGATAACGAAACCCTTTTTCGTATGTCAGGCCGATTTTTACATCAGTAAGCATTGGCAGCTTCGGCAATATGAGTAATGTTGTATTCGTCACCATTTTTCATTTTGCCCCGCAGCGCACCGTGAAAAAAGATGGAAACATCGGCTTTATCGGCATCAGCCGCAAAAATTGACTGCAAAAAAATTAAACAAAACAACAAAATAAATT
>JBMOKV010000045.1:0-4037 GCA_049325495.1 Candidatus Rifleibacteriota bacterium
CAAGGTAAACTTCGGGTTGCCGGTGGTTCCACCGGATGCATACACATATGCATCGGTCATCGGCCCGGTCAGAATCTCTTCTGACTCAGGTGGTGAATGACGGTAAAAGGTTTCTCGATCGAGCAGCGGCAGCCGGGTAAAGTTTTCAAAAGAAGCGGCACCTGAATTGGCAATGATTCGGCGATAATAAGGAGAATCGATGATTCTGGCAAGCAGGCGATTGATTCTGCCGGCAGAATTGCAGCGGTATTCACGATCGACCCAGTCAACCAGGCTGCGAAGCATGAAACTGCCTTCATGGGGCGCACCATCATGGCCTTCACTCATACCACCGATTTCAGTTATTCTTTTCACCCCGATACCAAGAAGCTGAGCCTGAAAAGTTTCAGCCGGTTCAGCCTCCAGGCACAGGCCGGCAGTTTGAAGCCAGGCAGAAATCGGCTCGATCTGAGCCAGAATTTCATCGAGACTTGCCACCCTCTTGACAAAAAGTGTGCGATTAAGACAGGAAACCTTGAATTCAGGGCTCTGCTCGAAAACCAGAGTAAAATCAAAAGCTTCGGGAGCAAGTACACGCCCTTCATTGCGGGCCTGCGCCATTCTGGCCAGCTCGCGCACCTTGCGGATTTCCACCTTTTCATCGAAAGAAAGGCGCCCAACCGGCAGGGTAACCGACAGATCCACCAGCTCGTCAAACAGTTGCTCCATCAGCAGGTGCGCGGGTCGGTCGTTCGATGCAACGACATAAACGACATGGGGTGACGAACAGGCCTGTTGATCCCACCGACACAGATCGAGAGCAAGGCCCCGGATCAGTTCAGATTCAAGACCAGCACCGATGCGTGACCCGGAAACCACGGCAAATGAATAACGGGGGCCATTTTCAATCAAACGAGTGTTTGAACCAAGCCTTTTTTTCACCGATTCAAGTGCTTCGCCGCCCCCCCAGAACACAACGGTCAGTCTTGCCTTCAACAGGGCATTTTCGATCGACTCGTCGCCCCCTTTCCAGATAAGGGCTGCCTGATGGGGCCAGATGATTCCCTGGGGGTCGTTTTCCTTGATACTTTCGAGAAAAAGCATGGGAAACACCGGGTCAACCCGTGACATTTTCAAAATATTGGCATTTTTCGTGATTATGCCTGAAACCAGGCTGTCAACCGCGCCGACAAAAACATTTCCGGCGGTAAGGTGAAGAAGAACGCCATGGGGAACCGCCCGCAAATCATAGGCAAAATCAGGGCAATCAAGCCATTCATCAAGCACTTTCAGGCTGCCCAGTTCGCCGCGCAGACGTTTTTCCAGGTTTTCCCGACGACAGATTGCCGAAATGACCGCAAAGCCCTCATTGACCATAGCCGGGCTGAAACCGGTCAATTCAGGAAGAATGGCCGAAGCCCGCTGCCGAAGATGGTAATCGGGGTCGCTCCAGCATTCTGAAACAGCCTGCAGAACATCGAGAATACATTCAACATCAGGAATGGCTGCCGCCTGCGCTTGATCTTCCGCTTCCGCGAGCAGGTCGGCAATAATTTCAGAAGTTAAATCTGTCGCGTCAATTTCGCGACCGAAAACATTGCATTTATTCTGAGCCGGTGAATTTTTCATTTGAGCAGCTCCAGGGCCGTAATTGCGCAACCTTTGTGCTTTGCCAGTCCGGCACGGCCCACAACTCTGAATGTTCTGCCCGGGCGACCGCAGGGGCAGTTTTCTTCGATCACTCCCAGGTCGGTAGCCAACAGAGAAATTGAAGGATAACTTGAAAGGTAAGGCGTCATCAGATGCAGAAGGCCTGGTCTGCCAATGCCAAGATCTTCCAGGGTTTCGGGGTCAACCACCCTTACCCTTGCATAAACCGGAACATGCAGCCTGGAGCATTCGCAATCGACATAGGGTATGCCGTGTTCGACCATACCGAAAAGGTCACGAATGTTGCAGCCTGGCATGCCCAGAATTTTTTCGACCCTTTCCTTGAAAATTTCCTTGGTAACTTCCTGGTCTTTGTGCATTTTCCAGCCACCGCCGGTGATAATATATGAATCAGCGCCAAGCTCAAGTTTGAGGCCCTTTTCTTCAAGTCGATTACAAACCTGCCATAGATAAGCCGGAAAACCGAGAATACGCACCGGCTCGGGTCGGCGATTGAATTCAATCAGTTTTTTAACTGTGGCATCGAGATCAAACTCGAAATCATTTGCCGCTTCATTCCAGCGAATAGCATAAAAAACCGAACGCCGACCGGTCAAGCCGGTGAGCATCTTATCGGAAAAAGCGGTGCCAACGCTGCCTGCTTTGCGGGGGTCATAGGTAAAACAAAGATAGTTCACCATCTGCCGATGATTAACCATTCCAAGAGAATCAAAGATGTTTGAAACAATTTTTTGAATTCTTCGATATGAACGATTATCGAGAACAATTGCGCTTTTTCGGCCACCGGTTCCCGATGAAGTCAATTCAATTTTTACCTGTGATTCGGGCACAGAAATTAAGCGGAATTCTTTAAAAATCGTTACCAGAAGTGGTGGAATTTCTTCGGGAGAAATGTTTTTCAAATCCTGAGGCAGGCCAGATTCGCGCATAAAATTGCGAAAATCAGGGCATTTAGCCAGATGCCAGCTTAATGCTTCACGCATTGCCCCGGCAAAGAGTTCCTCGGTTTTCTCACAATGATCGAAAGCTGCAGACCAGTCAAAAAGCTCACCAGTCCTGACAAATGGTTTTCCTTCAGCCAATTCGCCACTCCTCGTCAAAATCGGGCTGACATCTGACCAGCAGATCATACCAGCACTTCATGAAGGCATCGAGAAACCTTCGATTGGTATCGATCAGATGCATATCCATAAAATCAAGTTTTTCAAATGAACGGGAAAAAACGAGAAAATCTTCGCGCAACCCGTCTTCACACATTTTCATGGACGGGAAGTAGGCACAGGGCAGGAATTTTGCATCGAGGGCCATTCGCTGCATTTCAGGCCGAAAGGCATTGACCAGCATTTCAATATAGCGCATACCCGATCTGGCTGCTTCCTCGCAGAACCACATCAGCGTTCGGCGCAGATCGGTTCCGGAAAAGCGGTAGCCGACGATAACCCCATTCCCATCAAGGCTGTTGAAATTGACAAAAATGTCGGCGGTGCCGTCTTTTGCCTGAAACATCAGGTTCGGTTCAGTGAAAGGAAAGAAGACCTTCTGCATCATATCCTTGTCCTGGTAGCGGTCGAAAACTTCATTGATTTCGTCAATATTCTCACTTACCGTGAACTCGATGGTGCGGCCCATTTTTCTGGGGTCCTGGGCTTCGAGAAAGACTTCTTCAACCTCATCTTCGATGTTGAGTTCATTCATGGCAATTTCAAAAAATTCAATTACCTCGGGAACCAGCCTGGGATGAGGGCGGCGAAACTGAAGACTGGGCTGGCGGAAAAAAATCTCAAGCCCATGAGTCTCGAAAGATTCGACTTTACGAACATTTGGGAAAATTCCCATTGGTAGAAACCCCAGGTGTTCGAGAACTACCTGAGGAGCAAAACTCACGGTGCGGGTAGTGGCATAGATCACGTCACAGATGCGGGTTCTTTCAGTCAGCATCTGCAGCCCATGTTTTACCATGGTGCGCATGATGTCCTGCCCGCGAAATTCGTTCAAAACGGCAGCAGCATAAGATTTTCCGATTTTGTTCACCGGGTCGATGGTGAAAATTACCGAACCGATAAGACGTTCGCCGATGTGGGCAAGCGTCCAGTAATAGTTTGGGTCTTCAACTTTCTTGGCAATAATATCACGCTGGGCCACCTCGGGGAGAGTGTATTTGCCTTTATACACCTTGATGTAAAGGTCTATGATCCCATCGATATCATTCGCAGTTGCGGGTTGAAAAATTACCTCCCGCTTGTCCTGCAGAACGAGGCGCATGCCGAATCCCCCTTAGACACCTGCTTGATTTAACTTTTACGGCATCGTTAGTATACCCGCAGAATTGATACAAGTCAACCCGGTCGAGAACGGTGCATTTCAGAAAAAGGCATTAATTTAGAACT
>JBMOKV010000046.1:0-4001 GCA_049325495.1 Candidatus Rifleibacteriota bacterium
AAAAATCAGCGCAATGTAAGAAGTGATTGCCAGCGTTGCCGAAAAAAGCCAGCAGGCCGGCCACCACTCAAGTTTTTTCTGCAGCAGATATGATATCAGCCCACTGATCATGGCAAAGGCAATAATACCGCGTGGAGCAAAAACTGCATTGGCACAGATGCTGATCACCAGCGTCGCAAAATTCTGCCAGAAGCCCCTCGAAGGGCGTGACTGCAACAGAATGCCGCGAAAAATTATCTCAACAAAAAAGGTCAGCAGCAGCAGAAATGCCAGGGTGCCGATAAACCATCTGCTCAATTCAAACAGCTGAATCACCCGCTGATGATAAGGGCTGTTCAACATTGACACCAGCTGGGGAGCGCTTATTTCGCCGTAAATCATTGCTCTTGCATCATTGCCCAGGTTTTGAAAAAGCCCCGGCCAGCTGCGGATAAAGCCGTTGGCAGCTACTCCGGCACCGGTACAGATGATCAACGTGCTGATCAGCTGCAGCATCGATGTCTTTTTGACCGCGTTTTTAAATGACCCGGATATTTCCGATGAAAACAAAATCCGCCCGCCCCAGGCCAGCGCACCGGGAATAAAGAACATACCGGCGATAATCCATGACCATAAGCCCGTATCGTAGCCTGGAATAACCGCTCTGAAAAATTGTCTCGCTGCGGTTTCTGCTCCGATAAACAGCAGGATCAGCAGCAGATAGGGCATGATCAGGTGCGCAGCGGTGGCGGAATTTTCGTGATCAAGCCTGAACTTTAGGCTATGGATAGCGATCTGGCGCAAAGCAATCAATGAAATGACCAGAATCAGCAGATTGAAACTGCTCAGCGCATCCAGTTCCTTAATTGGTGCGGCCAGCAGCATGATTGCCAGGGCAGCCGCTTTGCCGCTCAAAGTTGAGCGCTGCTGTAGAATTTTCCCCTCAAAATTTACGAAAATGGCGGAAATGTTTACCGAAACCCACACGCAGACCGCGGTAAAAAAGGTAACGCGAAACATGGCATCGATTTGCATGAAAGCCGCGAAACCAAGAAAATGATAGCCCGCTAAAGTTGCTGGAATGAAGAGTGCTTCAGCGATTACCAGCCAGAAGGCAAATTTGCGCAGCAGAAATTCGGAAGCGCTTATCGGCAGGCTTTCAATGATCGCTATCGACTTGCCTTCGGCGCCCACCGCGTTGATCGGGCCAAACATGCAGAAATAGATGACCGCTGCGTAGATCATGTTGAGAACCTGCGGGCTGCCGGTGAAACTGAATGCCTGCCTGAAAAAATAAATTTCCAGAATGATGATGGTGACTGGCATGAAAATCGCGTTGATCAATACATTGAAATCGCTTCGCAGCAGAAGCATTTCTTTGTGAAGGAAGCCGCTGAACCAGCGCTTGCCGGGAACCGAACGTTTCCTGCTCGCCGAATGGGAGCAGGTAAGCCAGTTCCAGCTGATCATCAGGTAAAAACATAAACAGCCAGACAGCATCAGTGCCGCCCAGAAAAACGACCAGTAGAGAAATTCAGTGCTGTTTCCGCCGTTGATCAGACTCACAGAAAGCCAGCGCATCGGTTCGAGGGCGGTGAACAGCGGTGAAGTGAACGAATCGGAAAACTCGATGAGATACTGCAGCGACTGCCCCGGGAAACTGCTGAGCAGAAGATAGGGGAAAAGCGTCAGAAATGCACTGACATAGCCAAGCAGCGAAAAGAAATTATTAATGCTTGTCGTCCGCATAAAGCGGGTCATCGTTATCGTCAGAAGGTTGATCGCCAGCCCAATCAGCAGACTGATTTGCAGGTAGATGAACAGACCCGCCATAAAACCGGTTATTTCAAAACCCTGACGCAAAATGATGCCCATTATACCGCTTAACAACACAAGCAGTCCGATATAGTCGGTCAACAGCCGTTCGAGCAGTTTTACCCCGATCAGGCTCAATGGCGGAACCGGCAGGCTGATCAGATAACTGAAATCAGAGCTCATTTGCCCGGTATTCAGGCTGTGCCCGGTAAGCAGGTCGCCGGTAAACACCACGACAATCATGTACAGGCAGATCAGTGCCAGAACCCATTCCAGCAGAAATTCCCCAAATGGAAGAGTCTGCATCGCAAAAACCAGATCAGCGGCACCCGCAGATACTGAATAGGTGGTAACCAGCAGCACAAATACCGCTGCCAGCAACTTGCCGGCACTTTTCCAGTTGATGAAGGTATTGATCAGCAGCCGCAATTTCAGCCGCATCAGCGGCAGCATGGCATTGATAGAATTGCGGTCGTTCATGGAAACCTGCTAATAGGGTCTGATGTATTTGCGCTCCAGATAGTATGCTTCTTTTTCCATCGGGATGTCAAAATCCTTGCTTTGCCCGTTCATATCGGCGATTGCGCATTGCAGACCCCAGCCGACGCTCCAGTTGGTGTCGTCCAGCCAGCCATCGCCGATTTGACGGCCTGCCTCAGGTAGAAAATAGCTTACATTCGGCCAGTCGATGGCCGCCCGACGGTACTGCAGGGTGTGAACCAGCTCATGCCCGGCGTGGTTGCCATTTTCATTGGTGGTAAAGGTATTTGCATTGCTGTAAGCCAGAGCTCCGGCCCGATTTATGGTTCCATCCCGGCGCGAAGACCTTTCAAATGCCATGGTGCCATATTTCAGCGAATTGCGCCAGTTGAAGCGCGAACCCTCTGCCAGATGAACGAGCGGGGCAACCGTCGCATTGATTGCTGGTTTGAAATACACCCGGTTTTTGTCGGCAATCAGCCAGACCGGCCCAATATCCATGCGGTAAACGAATTCTTCTCCCGCCGATTCGGCCACCGAGGCCCCGAAATTTACCATCAATTTGGCCTGCCAGGCACGCCAGGCCGGCTCGGTCTCGATTCTTGGGGCGAGCTTGAATCCCTGATACATGATATAGCCGCCAAACAAAGCCTGGACAACTGCTTTTACTATGGGCTTGTTATGCCGGTCTGCATTGTAGGCCGCTTTTAAAGCCGGGATTCCGAGGTTGATCAGCAGCAGGTCCCGTTCTCCATAAGCCCTGACAATGTGTTGTGAAGCCAGCAAGGAGATAATGATAGCCAGAGATAGTGTGAAAGTGCGGGGCGAAATGGCACAGTAACGCAAGAGCATACCTCAAACTTGAGTTTTGCCGCGTATCGGAAAAAAATGCGGAAAAGTTAACTTTGCCGGCCGCAATTTTTACAGCTGGTAGTCTACTTTTACCTTGCCCTTCCAGATAACCTGTTCTGAGCCGCCTATGTAAGCCAGCTTCATTTCGATTACCCGCAAATTGTGGGCATAGGGTGAAACCTTGCGCAGAAAACTGTTCAGCGAAGCAAAGTCGCGCGCCGCGATTTCATAAGTTACTTCAAGGACCTTGTTTTCCGCATCCTTCTCGGTTGTATTACTGATCGCAATATCAGTTTCTTCGGCCATGCTTTTGACGAACTCTTCATAACTGGAAAGGGGCTTTACTCCAGGGTTTTTCATCGGCAGGCCCGCAACCGTAATTTTTACATCCATTATCTTGCCGTCGTTCCCCTTGTCGGCGCGTTCGACCGATTCACCGCTGGCCGTCTTGAGAGTTCTCATAACCCCATCTGCGTCAACCGGGCTGGAAAAACTCATTTTCAAAAGCATTTGCGCATTACTGTCGCTGCCCTGATAATCTTCCGTTGAAAAGGTTACGATATTCTGACTTACCGGCTCAATTAAAAGCCGCTCGATGATGTCGGTGCACTTTTCTCCCACCGAAACCGGTGTGGGTCGGTAAATCCCCGGAACCCCGACAAACTTTTCCGGCCTGGGCATCTGCGTAACGAGCTTATCCATGAAACTTTTGATCTTGTCGCTGTTTCCGTCTTTTTCCTGGGCAACCAGAATGTTCTGCCAGGCCGTCATATAATCGCGTTTGCGTGCCGCAATCACCGCCCGCATGAACCGGCCCCCACCATGATCGGGCTGGCGCTCGAATACCAGTTCGAGCTCCTCGACCGCCTTGTCAT
>JBMOKV010000047.1:0-2921 GCA_049325495.1 Candidatus Rifleibacteriota bacterium
TATACCTTCGATGATATGCAGGTTAAGGTTTTCTGGCAATTATTTTGTCATCCGCAGCTTGCGAACGAGACCATCGGACTGGCAAATTGTGCAAAAAGAAGGCTTTTCAAAAGTTCGCAACTGGTCGAAACTGCAAGAATGATGATTAATAGAGAAAAGTTTTGCCACCGCACATGGTTAATCAGACAATTTTTCGCTAAAAATTTATGCTGCTCAAAGAGTTCAATACCATCAAACCGGCGGCCAGCTGGGTAGCGATGATTTTTCGGTGCGGTATGCCGGGAGCGTCGATCAATTCGCAGATGAAGACAAAACCGTTCTGTTGGGCAACCGACCAGGTGCAGCCGGCAAATTCCGCCCCCGCTTCTTCCTCGATGATGAAGAAGCCTTCACCCATTTGATCATGTTTAAAAGATTGATCGATTGAAAAGCCTGCCTGCTCGACAAGTCGGCGTAATTTTTGGGCAAGCCAGTCTGGCAAAGGGTGAGAAACGGGGAAATAGATCGGTTTGATTTCTTTGCAGTGAAATTCATCGTGCATCGGAAAAACGAACGAAGGCCGGTACTGCTGCAGAACTTCAAGCAAAGCCGTGGTTTCAGGACGCGGATTCTTAACCATCCAGTCGACTTCCTGAGCCGAGGTTTTCATGACCCGTCTCAGCGATTTTCCGTCATCTGGCTGATCGTCAAAATTCAAGCATGGAATGAAAAGCCAGGTTAAATCAAGTTTGCGCAGTAGGCTTTTTGGGTCAGAAAGAGCCTGCATCAATGCGAGAATACCGGTGGCACCAATCGCTTCGCCCGGGTCGGGAAATCCGTAAAACAGAACAGAATCCCCTCCGCTGCCGATTTTATACAGATCAATGGCTACATTTTTCTGGCTGTAACCAATTATTTCATGGGTAAAACCGGTAAAAAGGCGACAGCGGTCAAGAACCTGACTGGCAGGCAAAATATGATCAAAGCCTTCGGTAATCTGATCTACCAGTTCGATGGTTGCGATATCATCAAGCATTTCTCAGACGCATTCCTTTCTGATTCCGAAAATCGAAACTTTCTGACTCTTCCCCTTCAGTTCCATTTGGCCATGCGGCTGGAATTTTTTTCCAATCTCTTGCGGAAGAAGCGAAAAAACCGGGTCGGAAATAATCAGAGGGGTGTGGCAGGTTTTGCACATTGATTCAAGGCGGGAAGCGGTATTAACCGTATCTCCGATAACTGTGAATTCTCTTCGGTTCTGGCTTCCAACCGAGCCCATTATGAGATCGCCACGGTGCAAACCGATACCGATAGCGATTCCTGGCAATCCCTTCTCCTTGAATTCTGAATTCAACTTATCAAGAGCGGCAAGCATTTCACAACCCGCGGTCACCGCAGAAAGACTCGGATTTTCGAGAGGAGCTACGGCACCGAAGGTAGCCATGATCGCATCTCCAATATACTTGTCGATTACCCCCCCGTTTCGGTTGATGCAAGGCCCCATTGCCTCCAGGTAAGTATTCAGAAGGCGCACAACCACCTCAGCCTCGGTTCGTTCGCACAAGGTGGTAAATGATCTGATGTCAGAAAACAGAACAACCGCATCCCGGCGTTCGCCGGGCGCCCCTTCCCGCAACTGTATTATGCGGGCTTTTATTTCGGGGCTGACATACTGCCCAAAAAGGCGATCAAGCATTTCCCGCTGGCGCTCTTCTGAAAGCAGGCGATTGATAAGACCTTTGTGCTGACGGGCCAGAATTCCCACGACAAATCCGGTGAAAATCATCAAAAATGCCTTGAAGAAGTAAAATAAAGCCCCGGTCAGGTCTTGCATAAAAAGCTGATCGGAACAGGAAACTGCAGAAAAATGGGGCCTGGCCAGAAAAAACACTGCAAGGTACTGCAGGCCTGCAGCGATGCCTGCAATTGCGGCGACCCTTTCATTAAACATGAATCCAGTCAGGAACACCAGAAACATATACAGGTATGATGGCGGCCCGGTAACATATGTAGCTGCGCCCATAGGCAAAAAAACATGAGCAATCAAGTATAAAACGGATGGAACAGACACATAACCGAAAATTGCCAGTAGTTGAGCTAGACTCGAAAACCTGCCATTTCGTGTAAGCCATGCAATGAGGGCCGCATAACATCCGCTGAGAAAAGCCCAAACAGCAGGAATGGTATAGTCGCCAGGGACACCGGCCACTTTGCCAAGCATCATGAAGACAGCCCCAAGCATACCAAAGCTCGATGCGAAAATGCTTCCGCGATGAAGAGCAGAGTTGCTTTCAGTCTGGAGAAGATCGCCAAAACGATCCAGATTTTCATGCGGCTTGTTCAGCATTGGTTTCCTCTGCTGGTCGAACTCAAAACAGCAAGTTTCGGATGCAGGGCTGTTTTGTTTTCAGATCAGGCTTCTGCAGCGCTGTTGATCAGGGCCTGAAAAAGTTTTTTGCTGTAAGTGTCGGTGTCGAAGGTCTCTTCGGGATGCCACTGAACCCCGCAGAAAAAGCGATCTTCGCAGGTTTCGACCGCTTCAACGATTTGATCTGCCGTTTCTGCAACGATTTTCAGAGCGTCGGGAACCTGGCGAACAGCCTGATGATGAAACGAGTTGGTGAAAATTTCTTCGGCACCGATTTCTTTTGCCAGCCGGGAATCTTTATTGATTTTAACCCGATGTGAGGTTTCCCAGCGTGGTGATTTCTGAGAATGCTGAACCCGGGCTATTTCGGAAATATCCTGATGAACCTTGCCGCCGAGAGCAACGGTAATAACCTGGGCGCCGCGGCAGATGCCAAGAACCGGCAGTTTGCGGCCGCGATAGGTGCGCGAAAAAGCGGCTTTTACCAGCGCTAGTTCGAATTCGTCACGGAAAGGATTTACCAGGTCGAGTTTCGGGTCAGGATCTTCACCCTGATAGCGGGGATGCACATCTT
>JBMOKV010000047.1:2931-3989 GCA_049325495.1 Candidatus Rifleibacteriota bacterium
CGCCGCCCGGCATCAGCAAACCATCGATCATTCCAAGAAATGAGTCGACCAGATGATCATAGCTCTGAGGAAATTCCGAGTCCGCTGCCCCAAGTTCCCGGTTCAGATAAGGATCTACCGCTGGCAGAAGAACGGGGAGCCCACCGGCGCGATAAACCGCACGGAAATACTTGCGGGAAACATAAGTGCGCAGACGCATTTCGGTATCGCGAAACGCCGTATCTGAATAAGCTATGCCGATTACCGGTCTTTTTTTCATAGATTACCTTTCCGAGATGGGTCGAGAATGTCTCTGAGTTCATCACCAAGAATGTTCAATACAATTACCAGAAAAGCGATGCAAAGCCCGGGGTAAACCACCAGATTCGGGTAAGCCCGCATGTAATCCTTGCCCGAAGCCACCATTCCGCCCCAGGTCGGTAACGAAGGGTCAACGCCAAGGCCGAGAAAGCTCAGACTGGCTTCAGCCAGAACCGCAGTAGCCAGACCCATGGTGAAAATAACGGTAATCAGGGGCAGACAATTTGGGAGAATGTGGGTCAGGAGTATTCGAAGATGGCTGGCACCGAGAGTTCTGGCCGCCACTACGAATTCGGCAGAGCGCAGTTCAAGGGTCGCCGAGCGAATAATTCGCGCCATTTCAGCCCAGCCGACGATGGCGAGGGCCATTATAACAGTGCCGATTCCATTGCCCAGCACCATCGAAACGGCAATCGCCAGCAGCAGACTGGGAAACGCAAGGAACATGTCAACAAGCCGCATCAAAAGCCAATCAAGCCAGCCTCCGGCGTAGCCGGCAAGCATGCCAACCACCAGACCGATCAGAAGAGCGGATAATCTGGCAGCGAAGCCAATTCCCAGCGAAAGCCGAGCACCATAAATCAATCGTGAAAACACACACTGGCCCAATTGGTCGCATCCGAGCGGGTATCCATCGCCATCGATCAGTCGCCTCTCAGGATCAGTTTCGAGAGGGTTGTTTGGGGCCAGCAGCGGCGCAAAAAGTGCGACGAAAAGAAGAATAACAAGCCCGACAAGGCTTGCCCAGCCGGCAAAGG
>JBMOKV010000048.1:0-632 GCA_049325495.1 Candidatus Rifleibacteriota bacterium
GGAAATTTGTTTTTATTTTTCATTTTTTACGCCTCCTTCGGCGATAAGCCGTCAACGGCTTTCCTTGAAGTTCCATTGCAGTTATCACGAAGACCGCATCAGGGTCTACCACATATACTACCCTCAAAAATCTGCCGGATGCTGTTTGCCCTATTGCAACCCTTGATTCATCCCGACCTTTTCGGTCTTCTCCAGGGTCAGCCAGAATCTCTAAAACCTCATCTTCAGTTACATCATGCTTGAAAATATGAGGCAAATCCGTTTCGGGATCAATATAAAAACGAACATTGCCGCCCCTGGTCATCACGCCTCTCCAGTCTGTTTCTTGTTCTGGTGGTGATGTGATACAAAGGCAATGATGAAGTCCATCAGCTTTTCCTGCTGGCTTCGAGGCAGTTCAGAGGCTTCCTCGAAGAGAGCTTGCAGCTTTCCTTTTGGGCCACTTCTTTTTGGAAGTTCGTTATCAGCATTCAGAATGTCTTCAACACTTACTCCCAACACCTTCGCAAGCTTGGGTAAGGTGTCAGCTCTTGGCGGTCTGTCGGCCTGTTCCCAATAAGCTATGTTTTGCTGGGTTTCACCTATCAAATCAGCCAGCTCTTTTTGGCTAAGTCCAGCTTCAGTTCGAAGCT
>JBMOKV010000048.1:642-3980 GCA_049325495.1 Candidatus Rifleibacteriota bacterium
GTCGTGATCGTGTTAATTTTCTTCCCATGCTCTCATTATATATCCTGTTCACAATTTCCATCCTTTTTTCTCGTTTTTCACTTGTCGCCAAACAAGTTTACTTGTTATTTTAAATTAAGTCAAAATAACAAAAATTTTTGTAAAAAACTGCTTGACAACATTTTCAGGAGGTTTTCACATAGCCCGAGTTTCAGACGCATAATTAGAGCGGCTAAAGAAAGAGGTTTCGATTCAGCGGCTGGCTGAAGCTCAGGGCATAAAACTGCAGCTGCACGGCAAGAACCTGATCGGGCTGTGCCCGTTCCATGATGACAAAGAACCAAGCCTTGTCATCACTCCTGAAAAGAATCTTTTTAACTGCCTCGGAGCCTGCGGCACGGTCATCGACTGGGTAATGAAAGCTGAAAAGCTCACATTCAAAGAAGCCGTTGAATACCTGTAAAAGCTCTCTAATTCTTCTTTAGTAGCTTCAGCAACTAACCAGGAAACCCCTTCCAAGCCTGCCGCAACTTCTGCGGCACCGATCAGCCTCGAAGCTGCCGATCATGAACTAATGCTGCAGGTAGTAGACTATTATCATGAAGCTCTTAAAACCTGGAGTGGTGGCTTGAGAAAGCTGCGCTGGTCGGCAAGTGGCCGAGGCAAACGCGGCGGCAGCAGAGTTATCTATTACTGGGATAAAGACCAGGAAATCATTTACATGCTTTATGCTTATGCAAAGAGCCGTCAGGAAGATTTAACCCGCGATCAGCTCAAAGTCTTGAGCAAGCTGGTAGAGGAGGAATTCAAATGAAAGACAGTGACTTTAACAATCTGGTAGCCAGCATCAAGGAAGCCGGGAAGATTCATCGCGGGGAGATGAAGCCGAGCCGAGTCTTTGAAATAACTCCGCTCGATGTGAAGCAGATCAGAGAGAAGCTGCATAAAACCCAGCAGGAATTCGCTCTGATGATCGGCATAAGCGTTGCCACTCTCAGAAACTGGGAGCAAGGCCGCAGAAGACCGGAAGGCCCGGCAATGGTTCTGCTTAAAATAGCTCAGACCAACCCGGAGCTTATCAGCCAAGCATTACTGAATGCCTGAATTTTCATTTAGCTGCTGAATAATACAAGACCCACCCCCGCCGGGGGCCCGGCGGCCCCGGTGTCGCGGCACATTCGTTGTTAAACCTCGAGGCGGCTGGTCACTGAGCCAGATTAATCTGGTCGAAGTGCGGTCTGGCTTTGAAAAAGCTGCACATATTTCCTGAAATGCGTATAATAGGAACAGGAGAATCATTATGACAAAAACAAGAATAAACATTAGTCTAGATCAAGACTTGGCCGACTTTGTAAGACTTTTTGCTGTGGAAAACCGCACTTCTGTCGCAGATATCATAACTCAATACCTTCTGGCACTTAAACGCAGTGCTGAAGGCGAAAGGACAGAACAGATTCTTTCACATCCAGCATTCCAGAAAGCAATGATGGATGCTCAGGCGAAACTTAGAGACGGTAAAGCAAGCTGGCATTCTTATGACGAGGTCTTTTGAGACTAATGAATGTAAAATTTGAATCTGCCTTTGTTAAAGCTTTAAAGAAACATTCATCAATAAAAAAGCTGGTAAAGAAAAAGGTGGATATGATAATAGAAAGCCCCCTGACCATAGGGGAGCCTCTTAAAGGCAACTTTCAAGGATTTTATTCCTGTCCGGTAAAGAAAAATTCCATTATCATTTACCTGTTTTGCGAAGCTTGCCGGAAAAAGAATGATGATGTAATCGTAAACTGTTTTGACTGCAAAGAAATGCCAGATAATACGTTGAAATTTGTGTTGCTTGGCCCTCATGATGAGGCTTATGGTCTATAAGCCTGCATGTAACCAATCTCAGCCTACCATTGAAAATATGGCTGGCCGTCACTGCCAATCTCACCCGAAGTTGATGTCACGTCGAAAACATTGGTTCCATCTGTCAGCTCGGCAGTAATTTCATCGGTGGTCGATCTGATTCGCCAGTCAGCCTTGCCGGTCATCGGGTCAATGGGAATTCGGCGCAGCATTCGATTTTCTACCAGCTCCTGAAGAGAAGCGGGGTAAGCCTCTTTTTCGCTTAGACCGGGGATTTTGGCGACCTTCATCTGATAAAAGCGGTCGATGGCATAGCGTATTTCTCTGAGACGGTCACGCAGCAACTGCTCTTTTTCGTGGCGCAGCAGATTTTTACTCAATGGCAGCGCGGTTGACGCAAGAATGCCGATAATCAGCGTACACACCACCAGTTCGAGCAATGTAAGCCCTTTTTTCTCAGTAATCTGCATATTTTTTCCCGGCGGCATCCGATGCTTCAGATGGATTAGCGCCCTGATCGTCATAAAGAAGCACCAGCCCCTTTTCCAGATCAAGGAAATAACGGCCCTGACTTCGGCTTCCCTGCCATTTAACCGGCACTTTCTGCAGCTCGCTTCCTTCAAGTTGAGCCAGGCTGGCAGGAAGGTTTCCGGAATTATTCAAAGCATATCGATAAACAGCGGTTCTGAGCTCATTCAATTGAACCTTGAGCGCCGTGTCTCTGGAATTATTCAATACTCTGGAATTGTTATAGCTCGCAATCCCGAAAAGAATGCCAAGCACCGAAAGCACCACCAGCATTTCAATCAGGGTAAAGCCGGATTTGTTCAAATGAACAACCAGATTTCTTTTTCTAAAAATTTTCATATTCAAATAGACTTCGGTGTATTTCGACCTGCTGCTCTTCTTCAGCCCTGACAAAGCTCACCGGGATCAATTCATCCTGTGATTTCAGATCGAATTTCATTTTTTTCTGCAACTGCTGCAATGCCGTCTGAAGCTCTGTCATTTCTTTTGATACAGGCAAAACCGGATTGAAAGCAAAGCGGTAGATTTCGCGACTGACCATGAAAAAGGCATAAGTTGCCTTCTGTCGATTTTGTTCCGTGGCCGCATCTGCCTCTGCCTGTTTCAGGGTTTCATGAAATCGGGCGAAAATCCCGACAAACTGGGGAAACTGCCCTTCAACCTTCTGAAGACTGCGGCTGAGCTGCTTGATCATTTCAGGCCTGACAAGAGATGGTCTCGGAGCGCCCAACGCCGGCACTTTGAAGTTGTCGGCCCAGATGAACCGGGAAAGAGCCTCAGAATTTTCATAGACAATCGTGCAAATGAGCATGATTAAAAGGCCCAGCAGAACTTTTTTTTCTCTGGCTCTTAACAGAAGGGTGTCTATTATGTCTTCGCGATGCTTGATTCTGAAATCAATTTTCTTTTCCATCATTTCACCAGCTGTTTCAAGGTTAAACGATACGAACGACCTGCTGAAACCACTATTTCTTCAACAATCA
>JBMOKV010000049.1:0-3940 GCA_049325495.1 Candidatus Rifleibacteriota bacterium
CAGCCAGCGATCTGCTTTCCCAGCCCTCAAGAATTTGTGAAAGCACGTTTTGTATGCTGTCCTTCTGCGAACCATCCTGAACCGGCACCGCAGTTGCATAAAACTGGCCGTCTTCTTCCTGAATAATGGTGAAGCCAAGCTTTTTCAGCTCACTGATCTGGTCTTTTATCACCATTCGTTCAGAAGGCAATAAATTAAGGGCGATGGGAAAAAGCAGGGGCTGCGAGGCAATCGAAGTCTCTTTATAGGTGCTGGTGAGCTGATCGAAAAGAATGCGCTCATGGGCGGCATGCTGATCGATGATAAAAAGGCCATCGGCGTCTTCACCAAGCAGGTATGACTGTTTCAGCTGGGCGAGAATCTTGGGCTGTTGCAAAGTTACCACTGGCTCGAAACCAGCGCTGCGACTCTGCTGCGAGGCTGGGCCAAAACGTTCAGAATTGAAATCTTTCAGCTCGTAAATGCGGTTTTCTGATTCGGTTGGCTGTGCTTCAGGTACGCTGACATTCGGAAAAATACTGACATTGGCCGGAAGATCGCGCCTGATTGGAATGGGAGCGGTGGCAGAGTTTCCAGTTTCAGCAAAATCCATGAGATCGCCGGCGGCATAAGCAGGTTGCTGGTCGTGCCGGCCGGGGGCACTTACCATTCGCAGGCCCGAAAGGCTTTCCTGGATGGTTTCCCAGATGGTGGCAAAAGCCCAGCGCTCATCTTTGAAACGAATCTCAGTTTTCTGTGGATGAACGTTGACATCGATCATTGATGGCGGAACCCGCAAGTCAAGAATCAGAACCGGGTAGCGTCCTTTCGGGAAAAATGCGCCCAGAGCCTTGTTGATGGCCTGGGTAAGCAGTTTGGTTTTAACATACCGGCGATTGACCATGGTGGTCATGTAACGGCTTGAAGGTCTGGCCTGATTGGGAGGTGAGATGAAGCCCCTGATCGATACGCCGGTGCCGGTAATTTTGGCCGGCTCTTTCAGCGGAATCAGGTTTCGGGTCACTTCGGGCCCGTAAACTGAAAGAATTGCATCGGTAAGGTTGCCTGAGCCGCTGGTGGAAGCAATTTTAACGTTGCTTTTTGTGAAGTTGAAGGCAATTTCAGGGTAACCCATCATGTAATGGCAGACCACATCTGAAATCTGCGCCATTTCAGCCTGAACCGATTTCAAAAACTTGCGCCGGGCTGGAACGTTGTAAAATAAATTTTTTATTTGAATTCTTGTGCCACCGGGAAATGAAGCTGATTCAACGCCGGCAATGTGCCCCCCGTCAATTTGAATTCTGGTTCCGGTTTCTTCTGACTCATGGCGGGTAACCAGAGTTACTCTGGATACAGACGCGATGGTGGGCAGGGCTTCCCCGCGAAACCCCAGGGAAACAACCGACTCCAGGTCGGCATCGTCACTTATTTTGCTGGTGGCATGGGGGGTGAATGCGAGAACCGCATCTTGTCTGTTCATGCCTTCGCCGTTGTCAGCGATTTCTATGAGCTTCTGGCCACCGTCTTTGATTTCTACTTCTATTCTGGTCGAGTCGGCGTCGATGGAGTTTTCAATCAGCTCCTTGACCACCGATGCCGGACGTTCTACCACTTCTCCAGCCGCAATCCGGCAGATTACATCTTCTGATAGAACCTTGATTTTTCCAACATTCATTTAAAAATTACCTCAGAAATTGTAAGGTGCGCCCATTTCCCAGTTCGCGGCAGCATTGACCATCATTGAGTTCTGCGGAATCAGGTGGGCGCTCACGAATCCATGGGCAGCAATCATTGCCGCATTGTCGGTGCATAAATGAATGCTGGGCAACAGAAATTCGGCTTTGTGGGCTTCGGCCAGTCGGGCAAGCTCTTCGCGCAACGGACGATTTGCCGCAACCCCACCGGCGATTACCAGACGTTTTAAACCCGATTCTCCAAGGGCATTGCCAACTTTGCGGCTGAAAGTGTCGGCAACCGCAAACTGCAAAGCAGCGCAAAGCGCCGGCAGGTCGAGCTTTTCTCCTTCGGTTTCGCAAAGCCTGACCACTGCGGTTTTCAGGCCGCTGAAGCTGAAAAGGTATCCTTTTCCAGCCATTGGGCGCGGAAGCTCATATTTTTTCGGATCCGCTCCCTCGCCGGTTTTTTGAATGATCGGGCCGCCGGGGTATCCGAGCTGCAGATGACGGGCTACTTTGTCGAAAAGCTCGCCCGGGGCGTCGTCAACTGTGTAACCCAGAGTTTCATACTCGCGCGGGCCTTTCGCAATCACCAGATTGGAATGCCCCCCTGAAACGATCAGCCCAAGGAAGGGATACTCGGGTAACCGTTCATTAGCGAGAAACGAAGCGGTAAGGTGTGCTTCAATATGATTTACGGGAATCAGCGGAACTTTGAGATGCCAGGCAACTGCCTTGGCGCAGCTCAATCCGGTCAGTAGCGGGCCCGAAAGACCAGGGCCGGCGGTCACCGCAACCTGGCCGATCTGTGAAATATTGATTCCGGCTTTTTCAAGGGTATCACGCAGAAGCGGTAGAATTGCTTCCAGATGTTTTCTTGAAGCAATTTCAGGAACAACGCCGCCGAAGCGCCGGTGAATTTCGATCTGCGAAGATACCAGACTGGCAAGAATTCTGGTGCCATTCTCAACGACGGCGATTGAGGTATCGTCGCATGATGATTCAATGCCCAGAGTCAGCATGATTTTTCCTCCAGTTTGCGTTCGGCCTGAGAGGGAATGATGTATAAAGGCAGAATCTGCAGAATTTCAGAAAATTCTCTACTTGGTTGTTGCTGTTGGATCAGCTGGTGTAAAACTTCCGGTGCGGGTTGAAGTTCAACAATATTTTCTGCCTGCCAGCGAATTCCGAAATTCTGTATTGCTGGCCGGGCGTTGCGGTCATCAACCAGCTGCGGAGCTGGCTTGAATTGACTTATGCTCTGGCTCAAATCTGCTTCAACCGCAAAAGCCTTGTCGATAAGAGTGGGGGTCACGAGCCTGACCAGGCCGGTCTGACCCTGTGCCTTAAGAGTGGCCACCGACCAGGTGAATAGATCGATGCCGACCAGGGCTTTCTGGCCAAGAAAGGCGAGGGTGCGCAGGAAACTGTTGGCTACCCGCAGGCCGGTCAGACTGCCTGGGCCGGTGCCGACAGCAAAAACATCCACGTCTTCGAGCTTGAAGCCTGCTTTGATCAACATTTCTTCGCAAATTGAGGTGAGGCATGCCGCCAGATTTCGGCTGGTGTTAAAGGTTTGATTAAAATAAGAATTTGAATCGCCGACTTGAATGCAGGTAGCGGTTTCGGATGCATCGATAAAAAGATATTTCATTCCTGCGATCTCCAGTTCCAGGTTATCATGCGGTAATCGTCAGACTGGTTTTTGTCGGTCTGCAGATTCACTTCAAGGTGGGGCAGCCGGCTTAGATCGGCAACTCTCTCCGGCCACTCGACCAGGCAGGGAATTTTTGCTTCCAGAATCTCATACAACCCGGCATCGATGACCTCTTCAAGGCTGTTGATGCGATAAAGGTCAAGGTGATAGAGCATTCGCTCTTTTTCGCGATACTCATTCATTATCGTATAGGTTGGACTCGAGACTTTGCCAACAATACCAAGTCCTGAGGCAAAGCCCCGGCTGAACAGGGTTTTTCCGGCTCCCATACTGCCGCGAAGCAGAATAAGATGATTTGAAAACTGCCCGGCAAGCTCACGGGCAATCTGCATGGTGTCTTCGGGTGAAAAGCTTTCTCGACAAGGCATATCAGTCACGCAGTTCGGTTGCCAGAACGATGTCGCGGTTAAGCATGTCGAGACAGGTAAGCATTTTGTCGCGCAGGCTCTGGTCTTTGATCGCATCGCGCATTTGTCTTATCAGGTCGATGGTCTGTCTGAAAGACCTGATAAGATCGCCCTCTGGAATATCGCAGCGCTTCATAATTTCTTCGAAATCCTCACCG
>JBMOKV010000050.1:0-3933 GCA_049325495.1 Candidatus Rifleibacteriota bacterium
AGTCGTAGCCTCGCTGAAGTCACTGCCACCCAGAGTGACGATAAAGTCATTTCCGAACATTTCACCCAGCCCTGAAAAGTCTCCATTGGGCTGGTCACCCAGCAGGCAATAATGGAAAACCGGCAATTTTGCCAGCGGCAGGTTCTGTGCCTTGTAGCTGTAGGCGCTCCCTGAACCCGACGAGGGAGACAGGTCGAGTTTTTGAATATAGCTGACTTTGTGGCTTCTGCCATCGAGGTTGAAGTCTGAAACCGAGTTGCCGAAAAGGGTTCCTACATCAAAATGAACTTCAATAGGAATGCTCTGCTTGCTTGCTCTTGCCTTGAAAGCGTTTACAATTCTGGTCAGGGCGTTTTTATTGGGAGTCATATTCAAGGCCTTGGTTGAAACGCTTGAGCTGTCCATGTAGTCAATATGGACAAAAACGTCGGTTACGCCGGCCCTGGCGCCCCAATCATAATAGTTGAACCCGCAGAAGGTTTTGCCTGGGGCTTCATTGGCATCGGGAATTCCGTCAGCGTCTGTGTCAGTGTCGGAAATGACATCATTATTGGCTCCAGGGGTTGAGAATGCACGCAGTGTCCAGTTGGAGGCTGTGTTATTATCATTCTCGGAAAGATTTCTTACCAGAGCGTAGCCGTATTCTTCGGGCATGGCCGTGGCGTTGTCGCCTGACCATTCGCTGGCTGTTCCAGGTGCAAACGGATAATAATTGCTGATGGTTCCCCATCTGACATAATCAATTGTTGCTCCTGTGCTTACCTTCTTCAGCTCGATGTAGCCCCAATCGCCCCAATAAGGAATATTACTGTTGACGGCTTCTATCTGTACCAGCGATGGGCCGGCGAAAAAATCGGTGTCTGGTTTAACCCTGATGACCGCCATTTTTCCAGGCTCAAGGGTTAATGAGGGTATGCTGAATGTGCCTTCTTTTTCAATTGTTCCGCCAGCAGGAGGAATAATTGCGGTCCTGATCGAATAGTCTGAAAGATTCAGATTGCTGCTGCTTTTGTTGATGACCTCTATCCACCGGGGTGTATTCGAGCTTTTCGAGCTGCTGACTTCAGAAATCATCAACTCTGGCCCGGTTCCCGAATTGGCCTGGGTCACGGTTACCGAAACAGCAGTAGAATCTGTGGTTTTTGCGAGATTGTCGTAAGCTTTTGCCGTCAGGGTTAGTGTTCCGGCCGTGGTGGGGGTAAAAGAAAGGCTGTAAGGTGAAGTGTCATCGGTGCCCAGAAGAGTCGTTCCATTATAAAACTCTACTTTGCTGATCGTACCATCGGTGTCGGCAGCGGTGGCAGCGATGTTGATCGCAATGCCGGTTGATGATGAACTGCCATTTGCTGGTGACGAAATCGACACGGTTGGCGCTTGATTTACCGGAGCGCTTCCCTGTGTAATCGTTATATTTACTGGCGAAGAAAGCTTCGAAAAACCTGAATTGTCTGTTGCGCGGGCGGTAAGCGCGTAGGTGCCTGCGCTCATGCCACTCCAGCTTATTGTCCAGGGTGATGAATTGGCGGTGCCGATCAAACTGGTGCCGGCAAAGAATTCAACTTTACTTATGGTGCCATCCGGGTCTGAGGCATCAGCGGTCACCGTAATCGCATTGTCAGTAGTGAAGCTGCTGCCCCCGGTCGGGGTCGTTATTGAAACCGTTGGAAGCTGGTTCGGAACGGTTGTCGCTGGTGAAAGAAGTGTGCTTGAGCCATCGGTAATGGCAACCAGATACGATCTTATGACTCCGCTTTCCAGTTTGATTACCGCCGTAATTTTGCTTTCAGCCCCCAAAATAAGATTCTGAACAGCCCCGGCGCTTGAGGGCAGGTTGGTGTAAACTTCGTCGGTAAAGTATTTTTCCCATTCAAGATTTTTCTGCACGGCCGAAAGACCTTCTGCAAAAGCATCTTTTCCGGTATTCCATCTCCAGAGTGAAGGAGTCTTTTTCGAACTGTTGAAACCACTGACCAGCAGATCCGTATCTGAAATCGATATAATCTGGTCGAAGCGCCCGATATTTACCAGCGCATGCTGTTTTTGACCATCGGTAGTGCTGTGGGTTGTGAGAATCGATGTCAAAGTAGTTGAATCGCGCCATTCAACGATTGCTGAAGAACCCAGCCCCTGACGAACGACTCTGACTACGGCAAAAGAAGAGTTGTTCACTCCACCAGTCTGACCAGTTCCCAGAATCGTGTCGTAGCTGATTTGCCATTTCTGGGCCGAGCCGCTGGTTCCAGTCAGCTGACGAGTGGTGTTATCAAATGAAATTTTGACCAGATCGGTGGGGTTAACCTGTGAAATTACCAGATCCAGAGCTTTCGAATACGGGTTTTCACTGTTGACGTCGATGGTTGAAAGAGCGTTTTTCAGGTTGGTCGCAATCTGAGAACCAGCCGCTGCCATGATTACATCGTTCTTAATGACTTCCTGAAGGGTTGAAGCCAGAAGGTCTGCAGGAAGTTTTGAACCAGCCGGAGAAATATCGACATTGTTGCTTCCCGATACCAGGTCGCCGGCGCCGTGAAAGTCTGTCCAGCCTTGAATATGCCCTTTCTCGATCTGCATTTTTGCCACCATCAGGCCGACAGGGAGACCTGAAAGGTCAACCTGAACTGCAGTAGAAGTTATCGGGTAAATTTTTACGATTGAATATGGCTTGTTGCTGGCCGAACCAGGCTGTCTGACCGTAAGAATAATGGTCAGCTGCGAAGTCGCAGCGCCACGAATAGCGGCATTTCCGGGCAGGTTGTCGCCATTATCTGGTAAGACCAGATTGAGCTTGACCGAAGCATCGTTCTTTTCACTGCTGGTTTGGCTGATTGCCGTGCTTTGCTGGTCAAAAAAATTGCAGCCGCCTGCAAACAGGATAAACAGCAACAGAGTAGCGGTAAATAAGGCAGAAATCTTGTTCATGCGTTGTACGTCTTTCGTTCAGGATTGATTCCGAGATCATACCATAAAATCAATCAAGTTTCCTAAACTGAACGACACAACTAATTATAAACTCAATGGCCGCACTTCTTACGGTGCCTGAGCCTGTCGAAGGGCCGTTCTTTTGAAAATTTAAATGAGCTTTTTTTAGAAATCCTGTTCAATCAGGCCCTGTCGAATTTGTACCCGACAATGCTGAGGCAGTCCCGGTAAGACCGAGCAAAGAGGTCTCGGGACTGCCCCTGTTTCATTAATGAGAACAGGCGTTTTCGCCGGTTTTCAGTTGGTTGGTCAGATATGCTTCAACCGCCTGTCTTGGGGTAAGATCACCCTGAACACCCACCAATACCTTTACTCCGGCTTCAGCCAGCAGGTTCTGGGCGCGATGGCCCATGCCGCCTGCGAGAATCAGAGTTATCTGGTTGGCGGCCAGCCATTTCGGCAAAACACCCGGCTCATGGGGCGGGGGAGTGATCATTTCGATTTCACCAATCTGCTTTTGCTCATTTACCGACACAAATGCGAACTGCTGGCAATGGCCAAAGTGTGTGCATAGTTTGCCTTCGGCAACCGGGACTGCGATTTTCATGATTTTTTCTCCTTGAGATTCTTCCAGATTTGTTTTAATGCTTGAGAAGCGGGGCCGTCATTGAATTCGGTCAGTGGCATTCCCGCTTTTATTGCTTCTTTTACCGTTTCATCGAAAGGGATTTCTCCCAGAATTGCCGCATCGGCTTTTTTGGCCAGCTCAGCAATTTTGTGGCAGACAGCTGCATTGATATCTGCCTTGTTTATTATGATCGCAGGCTTCAAACCGAAGTGAAGAACCAGTTTCATGATGCGCTCGAGATCGTGAAGGGCCGCCACTGAAGGTTCGGTTACCAGAATTACCCGGTCGGTGCCAGTTACTGCTGCGATAGCAGGGCAGGCCGTTCCCGGTGGGCCATCGGAAATGAGCCACTGGCGCTGCTGCTGTTCGGCTGTTGCA
Source organism: Candidatus Rifleibacteriota bacterium (assembly GCA_049325495.1). Lineage (GTDB taxonomy): Bacteria > Muiribacteriota > Ozemobacteria > Ozemobacterales > Ozemobacteraceae > DYKG01. Next base: position 3,926 of record JBMOKV010000050.1, read on the forward strand.
GCTGCCAG
>JBMOKV010000051.1:0-3932 GCA_049325495.1 Candidatus Rifleibacteriota bacterium
GAATCATTGGTTGGGGTCTTTTTAAGGCCGTCAGATAAAACCTTCCAGAGCCGGTTCTGGGAAGGATACAGCCCCGCTTCCTTGCAGGTGTAATCTTCTGAATTCTTCCAATACCCTTTTGGAAGAGGGCCTGTGCCGAGCTCGTAGTCCATTTTTGGAAAACCGTCGTCCTCCCGGTATGAGTAGAAACACCAGTGCCATTTCTGGGAGTTGAAAAAGTCTATACTGTCTTTGAAAAACTCGACCACATTGTCTGCCGTACGATCAGCACCGAATTCTCCGACGAGTATTCGGTTTCCGGGGATTTTGTTAGAGTAACACCAATCATTCACAACCTTGAAATAGCTGTCGAATTTCTTTCGGTCCCAATGCTCAACGGGCGCAAAGGGAGGATCGGCATCGCTGTCATCCTGGGCATCTAATTCCCCGGTTGGAATTCTTCCGGGATATAAGTATTTTCCTTTGGTGGAATTGGAAGTGAAATGGGAAGGCTCATAGCTGTGGAATGAGTAGAGTACCCTGGATTCATCAATTTCCTTTGGGTTAAGGATCTGAAAGGCGTAGGGGTTGGCATAGAAACCGGAATCAAGGATTATTGGAGTATTCTTGTCTACCTCACGAATGGCTTGAATAACGGTTCGGTAGAAAAGATTGATGTCTGTTGGAGTGCCTTTAACCTTCTCATGCCATTTTTGATAATCCATGGTATACCAATCGCGCAGCCTGGCAGAGGTGGCTCTTTCCGGGCAAGGTTCGTTTAAAATGTTGTAACCCACAATTGCCGGATGGTTCTTGAGGGTTGCAGCCAAATCGCGCCAGAAGCTGGCCGCCTGTTTATGAAATTTGAAGTCGCGCCATAAATCAAACTGCTGCGTCCGTTTTCCTTCAACGATATTGTGTTGGGCCCAGCGTGAACCAGGAAGACTCAGCATGGTCAGAACAACCTTCAATCCAGCTTTGTTTGCATCATCCAGGACTTCTTGAAGATACTTAAGATCTTTTTGAACGATTCCATTGTAATTGTCCATGGGCCCAAGAAGGAAATTGCCCAGTTCTGCCTGGGGTCTTCCATTTAACCACTTGTTGCAGGCCAGACGCGCAAGAACGATTCCAGCGCCGGACGCATCATTGAATCTTTTAGCCATATGTCTGTTCGGAAAAAAGTTTGCTCCTTTTCGCTGAATATCCCAGAAAGAAATTTCACCAGCGTTTCCAATGATCGGCAAGGCTGCGAAGGCAAGTAGAAGCAGGGCATTCAGCTTTCTCAATGTGTTTCCTCCAGTTTTATTGATCAGATACAGGTTTTGAAAAAATCATGAAATTGATCATTTAATATGAATCACTTAAAAACATGAAAGAGCACCGGCGGCATAAAAAACAAACCAGCCATACCAACAGGCAAAAAGTTGCCTTTAAGAACATTGAAGTCATCAGCAACTCTTTGCCATGAGAATTTGAAAACGTATCGGGCAAAGAATACATCGAAAAGCATCATGCCCATTAACAAAATGAAACCAACGAGGAAAGCTTCCTGAATATTGAATGGGTTGACCCAGGGCAACATGAACCAGCCAATAGAGTAAATTATTGTTAAACCAGGAATTAATGCAATCTGCCGAGATCGAAAATCTCCAAATCTGGGGTTTAGAAACTTCACTCGAAGAATACCGTTAACTACTTCTCCGACTGCAATTGCAAAAAACAAAAGGATGGATTTCAAAACCAGGTTAATCATTCTTTTCCTTCAAATTATCAGGCAATTCATCGTTGAACATTATAATTTCTCCCTGGCTGTTTTGGCTTTCTCTAACAATTGCTTCTGTTCCAGCTCTTTCTTCTGCTTTTGCTTGATCTCAGCCCATGAGATGCCGTTTTCGATCGCTGACAATCGCTCTTCGTATTTTTGGCAAGCTCGGTTGACTATGGATTCAATCTTAACTCCAGATTCTTTTTCCAGAGATAAGACAGTATTAAGGTAATCCCATAAAACATCACCCAACTCGTCTTCGAGATAACAGATACGATTTTTGGGTATCTCTTCGGCCACCTCATCAACTTCCTTTTTGATTTCAGCAAGATAGGTAGAAGAGCCTGCATACCAGTTATTATTCTTGTCAAATTCTGACTTTCGTCTGGCTATTTCAATCAAATATTTAAATTCCTGCATAAAGCTTTCCTCGCTTGTTCTGAAAATTCAGCATTCCACAAACTTACAAATTCCAGAGCATAATCACCACATTGCCCACCGATTTCAGAGGGACCCTCAATCTACCCATTTTGCCCTGACGCCGGTCGCGAATGGAAATGGCCAGACGGACGCGGGGTTTTGCTTTCGCAAGACCCGTGATTGGCGGTCATTTTCTGCATCGCCGAACTTGTTAGAAATTCAATTCCCATGAGGCCATGATAAGTCTTTCAAGTTGATTTCGAAGACCAAAAACTCTCTATTTTGAGCATCCTCCAAGCCTTGGAAAGAAAGCAACAAATAGGAATTTTCAAGTTCATTCCGGGGAAGCGAAATTCTGGTTCCGTAATGGAGATCTGCACCATCACTTCTTAGCCAATTGTAGAAGTTTGGTTCCCATTGCCTAATCACGTTTCCACTTTCATCTCGGATTTGCCAGAAACATGAATCAGGAAGAACCTGGCCAGAGTTGATAAGCCTAACCGAAGTTTCGCTTGATCCTGTATTAACCAGATTGCTTGGAACGGGTTTAATTTCTGAACAAGGGCGATCCTTAGTAACAATTAAATCCAGGAGTGGAAGTCCATTATGCCTTGCTTTAATATGAAAATACAGTTTCAAATTAGAGATAGGTTTGTCAAAATCGCTCTTTGAGAGGCTAAAACGTTTTAATTCTAACATCCCAGATTCATTCACCTGTGGCAAAACATCCTTGTTGATTGAGGTGGGGTTCTTGCTTTCCCCATTAGCAGTCAAAGGAAGAAAAATTAGCAGAGCACAGAAAAAGTATCGAAATATCATTTTGTTCTCCTCCTGAGTTTCTAACGAATGTCGTGACCGGAAAAACAAGACGGGCGCGGGTGTTGCGTAAGCAAGACCCGTGATCCGGCCATATTTTCCGCGTTCACGCACATGTTATACCGATTAAATATTTTTTGATTCTAAATATAATGTGTCTGGGCAGAAATCCTGCTCATGCGGCCAAGCTACTGTACCAAACTGAACAAAGGCTTTGGAGAAGTAGTTCAAATCTTTTAATTCTCTGAAAACTCCTATTTCAAGATATGGCCTGCAATCAAAAATCTTCTCTTCACCATTTTCAAAAATTAGATGGAGAGAGAAGTCATTATTTACTGCAACTTTTTTTACTCTAGGGTTCATTTTATTTCAACGGCTCAATTTTATAAGGATTTTCACCCTTTGAAGCCAGCTCCCAGTCGGCCATTAATTCATCTCGATGAATTTCAATCCAAGCCATTACAAGCTTCAGCTTATTGCCTGGGATTTGCCCTTCTAATAACTCGCCATCAGGAATTGATATAACTGCCTCATTTTCTTGGTATTTGACATGAATATGTGGCATTTTATGTTTTTTATTGTCGAGAAAATACATGGCGACAATAATCCCGTAAAACATTGAGATAATGGGCATTTGATCATTTCTCCAATTGGACTTTTTTCATTTTATATCAGTTCAGAAACAAAAACAACTTTAGCACCGTGGGGATTTACTTTTTTGGAGGTATAATATAACGCCAGTCATGACCGGAAAATAGAACGGGCGCGGGTGTTGCGCAAGCAAGACCCGTGATCGGGTCAAATTTTCCGAGTCGACGCACATGTTGAACTCAGCCGCTGGCGCGGCAGCTGAAGGGGAAAAGACGGGTTTCTGCAGGTTCGGTGACATCTGATTTCCCCTCCGGTTCTTTTTGTTGTGTAAACTCCTCGGTTGCCGGGTTTTTGCCCG
>JBMOKV010000052.1:0-3931 GCA_049325495.1 Candidatus Rifleibacteriota bacterium
TGAGACTGAGCTTGCCGGAGATATAGCTACTGATGATGAATAAAAATTTCATCCGAATGTAAGTAATCTATCATTAAAACACTGACCAATAGTGAATAATGCAGAAAATGAAGTGGGCTACAAATTACCCAAATTTTACCCATCCGGGAAACAGAAAAGCCGCTCTTAGAGCGGCTGATCGTATTCAGAGCGAGAGACGGGACTCGAACCCGCAACCACCTGCTTGGAAGGCAGGGACTCTGCCAATTGAGTTACTCTCGCATGTCTTTTTCCCATTCGGTTGAGTGCGAAGGGCGGGACTCGAACCCGCACGGTGAAACCACCAGATCCTAAGTCTGGCGCGTCTGCCAATTTCGCCACCCTCGCTTATGGGGTTGCAATGATTCGATCTTATCACAGTCTTTTGCAAAACTCAAGTGTTCGTTAAGATATTCTTCACCACACATTTCATGACTGATAAAAATTGTTGTGCATGTTAAAATAGGGCAACCCTCAAAATGGATATCTCGATGCTTAACGACGACCTATTCACTGCATCTCTGACTTTTCGCCAGTTCGACGAAATTTTTCGCGAGCAGCTCGAACTGATACCGGAAAATTTCAAGGAAGGCGTCGCCCAGTTCATTCTCGAAGCCAGAGAGCATCGCCATAGCCGCTACATGCCAGGAATATACACCCTGGGCCACTATATGCCCCGTGGCCACATCGGACAGCCGATCGTCGTTCTTTATTTTGGCTCGTTCAAAAAGGCTTTTCCACACCTTCAGGTGCCTCGACTTAGAGCTGAAGTTGCAAAGACACTGGCCCACGAGTTGCTGCACCACTGGGAACTTCGCTCTGGTTACGATCATCTCGGGGACGAAGATCGCGAATTTCTCGAAGAATGGAAGCGTAAAACCAGCTTTAAATCAGGACAAAACGCGGTTGGTAAAAATTTTGTGGAAGCCGCATTATACATTTATTTCGTTTTTGTTTTAATCGCTGTAATTGCCAGATGGATAGGAGTCGCTCTATGAAACTTGCAACCCTTTGCTACGTTAAAGATGGCAGCAGATACCTGCTGCTGCACCGAAATAAGAAAGAAAACGACATTCACGCCGGCAAATACAACGGTCTTGGCGGCAAATTCGAGCCGGGTGAAACCCCGGAAGCCTGTGCCCGGCGTGAAATTTTTGAGGAGTCGGGACTGGTGGTCGAGAACCTTGACCTGCGCGGCTTTATTACCTTTCCCAACTTTGCCCGGGGTGAAGACTGGTATGTTTTTGTTTTCGTGATAACAAAATTTTCTGGCAATCTGATCGATTCGCCCGAAGGAACCCTCGAATGGGTCGAAGAGGCTGATATTAAACGCCTGAATTTCTGGGAAGGGGATTATATCTTTCTGCCATGGCTTTCAAAACCAGAGCGCTTCTCGGCCTGTTTCAACTATGCAGCTGGAAAGTTGACGAGTCACCATGTCTGCTTCTACCCATGATTTTTTCACGTCACACTGGACGTTTTGCAGAGACTGAATTATACTGACTCCGCTATGAACACCCCCATTATCGCTGAAATTCTCAGTGTCGGCACCGAGATACTGCTCGGTGAGATTGTCGATACCAACGCTTCCTGGATTGCTGCCCGCTTGAATGAGCGCGGAATTCAGATATTTCGCAAGCAGACGGTTGGCGATAATCTTTCGCGACTGTGTAACGCCCTTGAACTGGCGCTGAATCGTGCTGATATCGTCATCGTCACCGGAGGCCTCGGCCCGACCGACGATGACATGACCAGAGAAGCAATCTGCAGCGTTTTCAACGAAAAACCGGCAGTTGATTCTGCTCTTCTCGAAAATTTGCAGCAGATGTTCAAAAAACGCAACCGGCCGATGCCTGAAGCAAACAATAAACAGGCCTGGCTGATCGAAAGCGCTGAAGGCCTCGATAACCCCTTCGGAACTGCCTGCGGCTGGGCAGTAAAAAAGAATGGCAAGCTGCTTTTTGCTTTGCCCGGCCCCCCATCGGAAATGAAGAAAATGTGGGCCGATCAGGTTGAGCCGCGTCTGCCCGACACCGGGCAATGCTTCTACCATACCACGGTTCACACCTGCTCGATCGGTGAGTCGCATCTGGCTGAGCTGATCGCCGACTACACCGTCTTGAAATCACCTGGTATCGGCACCTATGCCAGAGCCAACGGGGTTGACGTAAGAGTTGGCGCGGTTGCTGCCACTGAAGAAGAGGCGAAACAAATCGTCATGCCCGCTGCCGCTGAAATCGAAAGACGATTGCATGAATTTGTCTATGGCCGTGATGGTGAAACCCTGGTTTCTGCCATAATGAAAATGCTGAATCTCAGAAATGAGAAGTTTTCATGCATGGAATCATTGACCGGCGGCGCCATTGCAGCCGAAGTGACCGCCTGCCCTGGCATCAGCAGCTGCTTTGCCGGATCAATTACCGCCTATTCGGCTGAAGCCAAAATCGCTTTTGGAATCTGCCCTGAAACGATCGAACAGTATGGGGTTGTTTCACAGCAGGTTGCCGAAGAAATGGCAAAATGTGTTAAAAAAATGTTTAAAACCAGCTGGGGAATTGCCACCACCGGAGTGGCAGGCCCCGACGGTCATGATGGCAAACAACCCGGAACCGCCTGGGTTGCAGTTGCTGGCCCGGAAAAGCTGGAGGCAATGCTGGTCGACTGGCCGGGAGATCGTGCAATGATAATCAATCGTGTAAGAAGAAGCGCCCTGCAAATGCTCTGGAGCGCACTCAGGAGATTAAAATGAGTAACAGTCTGCGTCTGTTTTTTGCTGTTGAGATTCCCGAAGAAATCAGAACTGATATTGAAGTATTCAACCGATCGATTGACCGGCAGAAATGGCGGCCAGTTAAAAAAGAGCAGCTTCACATCACCCTCGCTTTTCTCGGAGAAGTGCCTGAAGACCAGTTGACAAAAGTTATCGAAGCCGGAAAGAAGATCGCCGCAAAAACCGCTTCGTTCAACGTCGAGCTCGCTGATACCGGAATTTTCCCCGAATCTGATGAGCCAAGAGTGCTTCTGATCAACGTGGTTTCCGATACGCTGGCCAAAATGATGAATGAGCTGAAATCAGAACTCGGACAGCTTGCTGATCAGAAAAAAGTGAAGCCACATCTCACCGTTGCCCGCCGAAAAGGTGAGCGGGCCCGCAAAGAAATCAGAAAAGTGCGCGGCAGCTGGCAGGCAAAAGAATTTGTTCTCTTCAAAAGCAACCTTTCAGAAAATGGCCCCGAATACCAGGTCATCGAAAAGTTTCAACTGCCTTGATTTTTCGAAATCCCTGAATTAAAAAATCCCCCGCTCGATCGGGGGATTTTTTTGTCAAAACTCTTATTTAACGGTCTCTGAGCCCGTTTGACTTTCTGTATCGCCGTAAAAAAGAAAGGGCTGGCCAAGGGGCCAGCCCGCTTTTGTTTGCGAATTTTACTTGTTGAAGTTTGCTTCGTGCATGGCCCGAATGCGTTCGTAAGAGGCTTTTGCTTCGGCAACTTTGCGTTTGTAAGGAGCAATGTATTCTTCGATGATTTCGACCCGGCGGCTGAGCAGATTGTCATAAGCATCACGGGCTTCTCTGACATCTCTCTGGTAGGGGCGCAGATAATCGCGAATGATTTCCTGGCGATTGTCCTGAACGTAGCGCAGATCACGCTCTGCCTGCTGAACCCGGGCCTGGGCGCGCTGCAGTTCTTCCGGAGTGGCAGCGGTGTTGGCTTTAACTGCTGCCAGACCATCCTGGGCTTTTTTCAGGGTCATGCGGGCATTTTCAAAGCGATTATCATAATCTCTTTCAGCGTCATGCTGAGCGCGGCGCAGTCGGTGTTCTGCTTCGTCGATATCGTTGCGGGCGCGCTGAACTTTATCTTCAAAATTTCTTTCGGCTGCTTCTTTCTGGCGGTCAAGAATTTCAATG
>JBMOKV010000053.1:0-3931 GCA_049325495.1 Candidatus Rifleibacteriota bacterium
GCAAAGGGGTTGTTGCCGCGAATGCCATTGGCTTTTGAATCAGCGGGGAAAAGGTGATGAAGATCGCTTTTGGCAATACCGGTAGCGCCCAGTGACTGGGGCCAGGTATGTTCAACATTCATGTTGCTGGCATCTGGTTCACAGCTGGTTTTCAGCTTGCGGCCGGTGTAAACGCATTCAACCCAGCCATCACGATTATCGAGGGTGGTGAAAATTTTGTCCTGGGCGGTCTGATAGCCGATCGGGGTATGACTGCTCTCAGCAATGCGGCGCAGAGAAACAATCAGGTCTTCATCTTCCTGGCCCTGGCAGGGATCATAGAGATCAGCGCCACGCTGCAGGTCGATTACGACATGTTTGCCTTTGGCATCTATAGGATCAGTAAGGCTTCCAGAGGTAAGCCCGGTATAAAGTTCATCGAGGGACGAGCGCAGTTTAAAAATTTCTGCCTGCAACTGGGGAGACTTCTGTTCAAGGTCGTCGACCTGCTGGAGAATCTTGTTGAATAACTGTTCTGGCGTCTTATTTACTCTGTCTTGAGCAAAAATACTGCCGCTAAAAACCAGCAGAGCAATCACCAGAATAAAAAACCTGCAAATGGTATGCTTTTGCATACAGCCCCCTTATTCATACTCGTTACTTATAGGGATAAAAACTTGCCACTTAAAGCGGATACTTTTTTATTATACCGATTCTGTACAGATTCGCAATATTCAATCGGACTTTTTTTTCATTAAAAAAAGCAAACATAACTTCTATTGCCTTCAATATAAGTTAAACAGATTGAAAGAAAATTATATTTAGGGCATTATATCCTTTGAATATTCTGTTAGGAAATCTGGCATTGAGCGAAATCGAAAACATAATTCAGGAACTGGGCGTACCGCTAAAAACCTTTCGAATTTTTGCGATTGAGAAGGCGATTAGAGCAGGAAAGTCTCCTGAGCTTCTGGCTGCGTTGAAAAAATGCCTGGCAGAAGAAACCGATCAGGAATGTCGTCTGCTGCTCGAGCATGCGATTGCCTCAAATGAAGAGCGCCTTGGCTTAACTGAAAAAACTTCGGGTGGCGAAGATAATGAGAAGCTGCTGGAAAACTTTTCTGCTTTGACACCCAGACAGCAGCTTGATTTTATCAAGAGAGCAGCAAGGCAGTATTTTCTTTCTGAAGGATCTGCCAGAATAGCGAGAATTCTTCAAAGCGCCAGTCATCCTGTGGTTATCGCCGAGCTGATCAACAAATGCCAGAGTTCATGGCCCGCTGACCAGCTTGATTTTCTTGAAAAGAACCTTTTTTCGACTTCTTCAGTATTGCAGCTGGCCTGCGTTGAGGCAGTTATTCACAACAGTTCTGAGATATTGCAGAGAAACTTTGAAAAGCTGGTTCTTGCTTCCGATCCTTTGTTAAGAGCTCTTGCCATAAGGGGTTTAGCTCGCAGCTTTCCTGAGAGCGCGGCAGACTTTCTCGCCGAATGTCTGAGAAAAGGTGATTTTTACGGAAGGCTTGCTGCATTGCGAGTCTGTTCGGTAATGCCTTTCGATCTGGTAAAGGGCAGTCTGCTTGAAATAATCGGTTCTGAGAAAGATGCAAAATTGCTTAAAATTTCGGCGGCAATCATTGTTTCCAACCCTGACAAGGAGGTCCCTTTCAGACTGTGCGAAATGATGGCTCGTGCCGACTCTGAGCAGGCGAAATTTCTTCAGGATTTGATAAAGAAATGTTGTGAGCTTATTCGAATTGCTGAAATCTGCAGCGATTTTTCCGAATATTTTGCCTCGGTTCAGAAGTATAATCAGCTTGTCAGGGCGCGTTTCGTGCTGCTGAATTTTGCTGAAGCCTTTTTTCATGCTCCTGAACAGGAAAAGGCCAGAATGCGTGAGGCTTTCAGAAAGAAGAGCGGCGCAGCTGAAATGGCTGAAGCTCTTGAGGAGCTGAAAAAGACTAATCCAGCATTGATAAAGGATTTGCTTAAAGACCCACCTGAGGAAAGAGTGAATCAGGAAAAAGTCGAAAGCCCGGTAGTTAAAGAAGAATCGCAAAAACCTGTTCAAGACCCGACGAAGACGCTTTTACGTGAGTTGCTCAGATCTCAAACCGAAAAAGTCGATGGGATTACCGGTCTTATTCAGCAGGGTTTTTCCAGCTCGAGCCCTGATTTGATTTCTGCCTCACTGCGGTCGGCCAAAGCAGTAAAAGATAATCGCTGGGTTGCCAGAGCAAAAGCCTCGGTAAAGAACGAAAATGAAGATATTGTTGCCGCAGCTTTCGATTATCTGGCTGAATTCGATTCAGACAGTTTTCTGCTATTGCTGCGCGGGTTCATCAATACACCGTCAATTCTTGTTCGTACGGTTTTATTGCGAAATGTTTGTCGTCTTTCCGGGGATATGGCGAGAGAACTTCTTTTGTCGATGCTGAATGATTCACAGGCTACCACCCGAGAGAAAGCTCTGAGTTCAATCATTCATTTTGATTTTGCATCCATTCGTGAGATTCTAACAAGTTATCTGGCTCGCGAGACGAGCGAAGAACTGATAGTGTCATGTCTTTCTTTTTATCAGGCTAACCCGGTCCTGGAAAGTGTTTATGACCTTAAGCTGCTAGAAGAAAGGCAGCAGTTTTCGAAAATTTTTGCCAAAGCCCGTGAAACGGTTACGCAGATGCTCGATGAATTAAAAATTGCCAACCCTGAAGAGGTTTTTCGTTATCTTCAGGAGAAAGCACAAAAAGAGGAGCAGAAGCCTGAACAGGAGAATTCGCAGAAAAACCGAAAGAAGCTTGACGCAATCCGGGGCAAAGTTAACTGGAAGGCGGCCGCCTCAGAAGAGAAGGCAAGCCCGATAAACATTTTTGCTGCTTTGAAAGTGGCTGGTTTTTTGCTGGTTCTTGTAATCGGTGTAATCTGGTTCATGAGCAGCGGCAGCGGCTCTACCAGCACGAGAAAAGCAGTTAATACAGTTCCATTGGCCGGCACAATGCAGGATTATCAGTTGATCGTTCAAAAGGTTGACAGTGCTGATGGGGCTTTGATTGGCCTGACTGCTGACAAAAAGTATATTCGTGCCATTCCCAGGCCAGGCAAACTGTTTATGGTTGAAGCGGGCGACCGGATCAGGCTAAAGGCTTTGCCGTTCAAAATCGCTCCAGATGGCACTACGATTGTTAAAACCATCTCGATAAAAAAGGAAAAATAGTTGTTATCTTTCTTTGGTTGAAGCGTATTAATTGATAGAAGGAAATTCCTCGTGAGCAATGAAAAAGATTTTTCGCAGCTGATCGAAGAGACCTACCGGTCGTTGTGTTTTTTCCTCAGGTATCTTGGTTTGCCAGAGGCTGAAGCAGACGACATGGCACAGGAGGTTTATATCAAGGCCTACAAGGCGTTTGAAAGATTTGATGAAAATCGTTCTTTCAAATCATGGATATTTTCGATAGCGAAAAATACTTTCATAGACTGGACCAGGAAACAAAAGACGCAGAAGAAGTTTCTCGAACAGAATTTTGTAAGAGAATTCAGCGAAACGTTTGAAGATGATTCAAACAACCGCTCGGATATAAGAGACCTGATAAGCAAACTTTCGGCAGAAGAACAGATTCTGATTGAATTGAGATTTTTTCAGGATCTGCAGTTCAAAGAAATCGCAGAGCTGACGGGATTAACGGTTGGTGCAGTTAAAATGAGGCTTCTGCGGGTTCTCGACCGAATGAAGGACAGTGTTAAGAGGGAACAATATGGCGAACATCTGTGAAAAACTTATTGAAGATGTTTCTGCAGGCTCAAGCAATCTTTCACCGGAATTGCAGAGTCATGTTCTGACCTGCCCGAATTGCCAGCAGACCCTGGCTGCAATCAAGGGTCTGAAGTCTTCGCGTAAGGGCATGTCTGCCAAAGAAGCCGCGGCGATAACGGCAATTATCAGCAAAGTTAAAGC
>JBMOKV010000054.1:0-21677 GCA_049325495.1 Candidatus Rifleibacteriota bacterium
CGTCTTTTTCGACGTATTTGCGATATTCATCGAGAGTGGTTGCGCCGATACAATGAAGTTCGCCGCGTGCCAGCATGGGCTTGAGCATATTGCCGGCATCCATCGAGCCTTCGGCTTTGCCTGCTCCGACGATGGTGTGAAGTTCGTCAATGAAAAGAATGATGCGGCCGTCGCTGTTTTTGATCTCATTTAAAACCGCTTTCAATCGTTCTTCAAACTCACCCCGAAATTTTGCACCAGCGATGAGAGAGCCCATATCGAGGGCAAAGATGGTTTTTTCGCGCAGGCTTTCGGGAACATCGCCATGCAGAATTCTCTGGGCCAGACCTTCCGCGATAGCGGTTTTTCCGACCCCGGGTTCGCCAATCAAAACAGGATTGTTCTTGGTTTTGCGGGTAAGTATTCGGACAACCCGACGAATTTCAGCATCACGCCCGATAACTGGGTCGAGTTTGCCGGATTTGGCCATGGCAACCAGGTCGCGGCCGTATTTCTCCAATGCTTCATAAGTTTGCTCAGGATTGGCGGAGGTAATTCTCTGGTTGCCACGCACCGAGGTCAGAGCCTGGAGAAACTGGTTGCGGTCAACATTCAGCTCTTTGAAAATTTTGCCAACGGCGGTAGCTGCGCCCGATTCAATCATTGCGAGAACTACATGTTCTACAGACAGATATTCATCCTTGAGAGCCTTCATTTCTTCTTCTGACTTAACCAGAAGCTGTGAAAGCTCGCGGTTGACATAGAATTTATCGGGTGTCATGCCGGGCCCGGAAACTCTGGGGAGTCGCGAAATGGCACGTTGTGACTTTTCTTTCAGCAACGGCAGTGGCACATTAATGTTATTCATCAACCTGGGGATAAGGTCGGCTTCGTTTTCAATCAGGGCTTCGAGAAGGTGCTCTGGCGCAATCTCCTGATGCCCGTATTGAATGGCGATGTTTTGCGCCCTTTGCAGCGCTTCCTGCGATTTTTGCGTCATTTTGTTGATATCCATAACTATCCCTCAAATAAATATAATTCAAGATAACACAAAGCAATGCGCGTGCCATTTGATTAAAAAGCGTATTAAGACTGTAATTCTGGCAATTAGATACATATAAAGTTGTCGCAGTTAGACGCAGTGCAACGTAGCATTCTCGATCAATGCGTCAGGCCTGTCATTTATTTTGCCCGAAATTGCTTGTTTTGCAGTGGCAACTCTGGCTAGAATATATTTTTCTGTCATTTAAATATTGTTCAATCTGGTTAAAAGTTGCATGATTTATCTGGAGCTGGTGTTCAACCTTACGTTGCTGATTGCACTTAGCATTGTGTCTGGTTTCATTGACAAAAGATTTGCCAGGCAAACGGCAATCGGGAAAATTTTGCAGGGTGCTCTTTTCGGTGGCGCTGCGGTTCTGGGAATGTATAAGCCGCTCGACCTTGGTGCCGGTCTGATTTTTGATGGCCGGTCGATGATGATAAGTCTTTCTGCCCTGTATTTCGGGCCTCTTGCAGGTTTCATCTCCGGGGCAATGTCGGCTCTGGTCAGATATTCAATCGGTGGAATCGGCTTATATGTTGGTGTAATGGTCATCATTTCATCCTTTGGCATAGGTTTGACCGGTCATTATTTTATTCGGCCGGCCAGCAGGCCCCCTTCTTCATGGATTCTTTATTGGTTTGGCATTGTCGTTCATCTGGCAATGATGCTGATAATGCTTTTTCTGCCCGATGGCAGCGGTTGGGAAATCATGCGAAAGATCGGGCCGCCGGTAATGCTGCTTTATCCTCTGGCAACCGTGCTGGCCGGAAAACTGCTGTCTGACCAGATTACTTCTCTGCAGATGCTGCAAAATCTTTTTGAAACCAAAGAAAAACTTGAAAAGACGCTGCAGTCGATCGGTGAAGCTGTTCTGGCAACCGATGAAAATGGTCGGGTAATTTTGATGAACCCGGCAGCAGAGAACCTGACCGGCTGGAAATTTGAAGAGGCCCAGGGTCGCGAGGCCTGTGAGGTTTTTAAAACCACCGGTTCTGATGCGTCATTTTGCGTGGATAACCCGTTAAATCTGTTGGCTGATGGGAATTTAAAACCAGGCAAGAATATTCCCGTGCAGATGATTGACCGTTCCGGGGTCTGCCGCCCTGTTTCATCAAGTTTGAGTCCTGTTAAAGACAATGATGGAAAAGTCCTTGGCCTTGTGCTTGTTTTAAGTGATCAGAGTCAAGAGTTTCTCGCTGTTAAGATTGCCCAGGCCAGGGAAAGGCTTTTGAAAAACGCAGATAACGCAACGTCTCAAGAAATTTCACAAATTGCAATAGATGAGATGGCAAGACTTTCCCAAAGTCTTGCAGGGATGGTCTTTCAATTCGATAAAAATAGAAATGAAGTAATAAGCGGGTATTTTAATTTCAATGGGAAAACGGTGGGTACAGGAAGAGTGCCGGTTGAATTTCGGCAAATAGAAGAAAAACTGCCCCTTCTTGCCCAAGCGTTGCAGAGTGGGCATTTCCAATTTGCAAACTCTATGGTAAGTGGCTGGCGAATGTTTGGTGCCATTCCCGATGAATTTATGCGGTGTCTGGCAATTTCTGTCCACAATGAGTCCGACTCGGCAGAAGTATTTGTTCTTGCTGAAAGATGTGTTGATTACGCTGATAATGAAATCTCTCTTCTGGTGGAATTTGCTGAAATGGTCTGGCAGATTCGAGAGAAAAGGCTGGCAGAAGAGCAATTGAAAGAAAGCGAAAAGCTGTTCAGGGTGCTTTTTGAAAAACACTCCGCCGTTAAGCTGATTGTTGAACCTTTTACCGGGAAAATTCTTGATGCCAACCAGGCTGCAGCTAAATTTTATGGTTGGAGTCAACAGCAGTTGCGGCAGATGAATATTGGTGAGATCAATACTCTGTCACCCGAAGATCTGAAAAAAGCACTTACCAGTGCAAGCAGCGGTTTGAAAAACTATTTTGAATTTTCTCATCGTCGCGCTGATGATTCAATAAGAGAAGTAGAGGTTTTTATTGGCAGCATAGAATTGGGTGGAAGATCATTGCTTTATTCCATCATTCATGACGTTACCGAACGGAAAAAAATTGAGGGAGAGCTCCGCCAGGCTCAGAAAATGGAAACTGTGGGCCGTCTGGCGGGTGGAGTCGCTCATGATTTTAACAACATGCTCAGCGTCATCAGTGGCTATGCTGAGTTCGCCCTTGAGCAGGTAGAATCAGGCAGTCCGGTTAAAAAGTATCTGGGAGAAATAATCAAGGCTACTAATCGGTCGATTGATCTGACCAGACAATTACTCGCCTTTGCGAGAAAGCAGACCATTTATCCCCAGGTAGTAAGTTTGAATGATCGGGTCGAAGACATGCTGAAAATGCTGAGGCATTTGATCGGCGAGGGAATTAAGCTGGTATGGTTGCCTGAATCAGGCTTGTGGCCCACTAAAATCGATCCGACTCAGGTCGAGCAGATTCTCGCAAACCTTTGTGTAAATGCCCGTGATGCCATTAAGGGGATTGGAAAAATCTGTATTGAAACGGCAAATTTTTCTGTTGACGAAGAACAGGCCGGGCAAAACAGTATTCCCACTGGTGATTTTGTTCTGCTTAAGGTGGTTGATGATGGTTGCGGTATTCCGAAAGAGAATCTTGTCAACATTTTTGAGCCATTTTTTACGACCAAAGATTTGAATAGTGGAACCGGTCTCGGCCTGGCGACTGTCTTTGGCATAGTTAAACAAAATGGCGGTTTCATAAAGGTTGATAGTGAAGTCGGTCAGGGCACTACCTTTAGAGTTTTTCTTCCCCGGTATTCGGGCGATGAAATTGAAGTTCGAGCAGAAAAAGAGAGTGTAACCTTCAGTGGAAATGATGAAATGATCTTGCTGGTTGAAGACGAAATCGACAATTTAAGTCTGTATCAGCAGATGCTTGAAAGAATAAACTTTAAAGTTCTTCCTGCCTCAAGCCCAAATGAAGCAATGCGTCTGGCTTCTCTGCATTCTCATGAAATTAAACTGCTGATAACAGACGTTGTCATGCCCGAAATGAATGGCCGTGAACTGGCTGAGAGACTGCTTAAACAGTTGCCGCACTTGAAAATTCTTTTCATGTCTGGTTACACAGACAACATTCTTGCTGGAACAGGTGTGTTGGAAGAACGGACAAGCCTTATCCAGAAACCATTTACACTCAGTGACCTGTCAATAAAAATTAAAAAAATACTGGAAAAGAAGGAACTCGGAAATGGAAACCCGTGATATTGTTCTCGGTTTTTGGCAGACAATGCAGGGGAATGATTTCGGGAAGGCCGCGAATGAATTTTTCAGCGACGATTTCACCCTTTTCTGGCCGCAATCGGGTGAAATGATCTGTGGCCGGGAAAATTTTGCCGCAATAAACCAGAATTATCCTTGTCAGGGTGAATGGAAATTTAAAATAATCAGTTTAATTGTCGAAGGCAACAATGCGGTTACTGATGTTGAAGTTACCGATGGTGTAATAAAAGCCAGAGCGATAACCTTTCATCAGGTTGCCAATGGCTTGATTTCCAGACAGGTTGAATACTGGCCCGATTCTTTTCCTGCACCTGAATGGAGAAAAAAATGGGTTCAGCTGGTAAAGTGAATTTTTGAAAACGTTTTTTTCCACTTTTAGATCACTTCAGTACCGCAACTACCGGTTGTTTTTCTGCGGGCAGACCATTTCTCTGATTGGCACCTGGATTCAGAAAATTTCTGTTCCATGGCTGGTTTACAAACTTACAGGGTCATCAGTTCTGCTCGGAGCAGTAAGCTTTGCTGGGCAGATTCCGACTTTTCTGCTGGCGGGAATTGCGGGGGTCTATGCCGATCGTTTGAACCGTTTTCGCATACTGGTCGTTACCCAGTTTTTATCAATGATTCAGGCAATCCTGCTCACAGCGCTGTTTTTTTCTGGTAACATTCAAGTCTGGCAAATAGTAATTTTAAGTGTTTTTCTGGGTGTTATCAATGCATTTGATATTCCAGCGCGTCATTCATTTGTAGTGGAAATTGTTGAAAAACGTGAAGATCTGGGGAATGCCATTGCCTTGAACTCTTCGATGGTTACCTGCGCCAGGCTGTTGGGGCCATCGCTTGCGGGAATTCTCATTGCATCGGTTGGGGAAGGCGTTTGTTTTTTGATCAACGGGTTCAGCTATCTTTTCGTGATTATATCTCTGATCGGCATGAAAAATCTTCCGGTCGCATCGAAAAAGCCTGAAAAGTCGGTCTTTAACGAATTAAAAGAAGGTTTTAAATATACATTCAGCAGGCTGCCGATGCGTGCAACAATTTTTCTGGTGGCATTGTCAAGCTTCTTTGGTGTGCCTTATGTCGTTCTGATGCCGGTAATGACCAGGGAGGTTCTGCATGCAGGAGCTCAAACCTATGGATTTCTTATGGGGTCTTCCGGAATCGGCGCACTGGCCGGCGCTTTGTTTCTCGCTTCTCGTAAAGATCAGGAAGGTCTCGAGAAAGTCATTCCATCAGCAGCGGCCATTTTTGGGCTCGGGCTTCTTTTGTTTTCCTATTCCCGCTCGGTGGTGCTGTCGCTGTTTATCATTCCTGTAATCGGTCTGGGAATGATGGTTCAGATGGCATCGAGCAATACCCTTCTGCAGACTCAGGTAGAAGACCAGATGCGCGGTCGTGTGTTGAGTTTTTATACCATGGCATTCATGGGAACCGTTCCTTTCGGCAGTTTTGTGGCTGGGATGGTTGCCGACCAGATTGGCGCACCGTTAACCTTAAGGCTCGGGGGACTTTTCTGTCTGATGGGCTCCTGGGTATATGTTTACAACCTGGGGAAAATCAGGGCGGAGTTTTCGCTGAGTTAAGCGGTCTGCAACCGTCGAAAATTCACTGCTTCGGGAGTATCAAAATTACGCTCCCGATTCAGCGTATAGACGTACTTGACACATGGAGAGGGTACGATATATACCCAATAGATTCAGCCTTATTTTCAATCAATACAGGAGATATCAGAACATGGCTCAACGAGGAATTCGGGAATACCATGGCAAAAAGATGCTGGCACGGCATCTTGACGCTTATCTTGAAGACAGCATCGGCTACGAAGGAAATATCGTGCTGATTGATAAAGACACCAACTGGGATCAGATGCTCAAGGAAAACCCCTGGTTGAAGACCGAAAAGCTGGTAGCCAAGCCTGATCAGCTTTTTGGCAAACGGGGTAAGCATGGACTGGTTCTGGTCAATAAGAATTTTGAAGAAACCAGATTATGGATCAACGAAAGAATGGGAAAAAAGCAGACGGTTAACGGAATCGAAGGTACTCTGACCCATTTTATCATTGAACCCTGCATTGCCCACGAAGTTGAATACTATGTGGCGATTAAATCGAGTGCCGCCGGAGATACCATTTATTTCTCGCTTGAAGGCGGGATCAACGTTGAAGAAAACTGGGACAAGGTAATTTCCATTCCGGTTCCCATTCTTGAGGGAATCGATGCGGTAAACATCGCTGCTGCACTTCCTGATTCGCTTTCCGAAAAGAAAAAGCTGGTGGCCATGTTTTTGAAAGGCCTGTACAAGCTGTTTGCCGAACTGAATTTTGCTTATCTGGAAATCAATCCGTTTGCCATTGCCGGCAACCGTATCATTCCCCTCGACCTGGTTGCCAAGCTCGATGATACTGCAGAATATCTTTGTGCCCGCCAGTGGGGCGAAGATATTGAATTCCCTGCGGCATTCGGTCAGAACCTCAGCCCTGAAGAAATCAAAATTCGTGAACTCGACGCCCTTTCAGGGGCATCACTCAAGCTTACCCTGCTGAATCCAGATGGCATAATCTGGAACATGGTAGCCGGCGGTGGCGCTTCGGTTATTTACGCTGACACTGTCTGCGACCTGGGTTATTCCAAAGAGCTGGCCATGTATGGCGAATATTCTGGAAACCCGAGCACCAGTCTTACCTACGAATATGCGAAGGTGGTTCTCGATCTGATGACCCGTAAAAAAGACCCGCAGGGCCGTGCCAAAACCTTGATTCTTGGCGGTGGTATCGCGAATTTTACTGACGTTGCCAAGACCTTCACTGGAATCATCAAGGCACTGCATGAGTTTGGCGATCGCCTGAAATCGGTCAATGCCCGCATTTTCGTGCGTCGTGGCGGCCCCAATTATCAGGAAGGGCTTGCCAACCTGAAAGCTGCCGCTGAAAAAATCGGGGTGCCCATCGAGCTGCATGGCCCCGAATACCACATGACCCGCGTCGTTTCAGACGCCCTCAAGGCTTGAGGAAAGGAAGCAACAGCACAAATGAGCAGACCAGATTATTTGCTTTTCGATAAAAATACCACTTCAGTAATTTACGGCATGCAGACCAAAGCGGTTCAGCGCATGCTTGATTTTGATTATTGCTGCCGGCGCACTATTCCTTCTGTCGGGGCAATGATCGACCCGGGAAAGAGCGGAACGGAGAAAGTTTTCTGGGGTAAAAAAGAGATTTTCATCCCGGTTTATCCCGATGTGAAGACCGCTTTGCATAAGCATCCTGATATCGATGTGATGATCAACTTCGCCTCGTTCAGAAGCGCCTACGATACAACCATGGAAGGGCTTAACGAACCAAAACTTCGTACCATCGTGGTTATCGCCGAAGGCATTCCCGAACGACTGGCCAGACATCTGCGCGAAGTTGCGGTAAAGAAAAACAAGGTTATCATCGGCCCGGCAACGGTCGGCGGAATTGCAGCCGGTGCTTTCAAGGTCGCCAATACCGGCGGAACGATTGAAAGCATCATTGAGTCAAAACTGCATCGCCCCGGTTCGGTTGGTTTCGTCAGCAAGTCTGGTGGCATGTCCAATGAAGCCTACAACATCATCGCTCTCAACACCGACGGTCTGTATGAAGGCATTGCAATCGGTGGTGACGCATATCCCGGTTCTTCTCTGCTCGAACATCTGCTGCGTTTCGAAGCCAACCCCGCAATTAAAATGCTGGTAAGCCTTGGCGAAGTGGGTGGCGAAGAAGAATGGAAGATTGTCGAAGCGGTTAAGACCGGAAAAATTAAAAAGCCTCTGGTAATGTGGGTTACCGGCACTTCGATCAAATACATGCCAAAGGGTATCCAGTTCGGACACGCCGGTGCCAAGGCCGATGCAACCAGAGAAACCGCTGAAGCTAAAAATGCCGCGCTTAAAGAAGCCGGAGTAGTGGTGCCTGAATCGTTTGACGATTATGATAAAGCAATTAAACAGACATATGAAAAGCTGGTGGCCCAGGGTGTGATCAAGCCTGCCCCGGAAGTAGAACCACCGGTCATTCCGATGGATTACGCAGAAGCGGTAGCCCGCAATATGGTTCGAAAGCCGACCAATTTCACCTGCACCATCTCCGATGATTCAAAAGACGAACTGCTTTATGCTGGTCACAAAATCAGCAAAGTCATCGGCGAGAACTACTCGATTGGCGAAACGATCGGACTTTTGTGGTTCAAGGAACGTCTGCCGAAATGGGCCGCCGAATTCATGGAAATCGTAATCAAACTTTGTGCCGACCATGGTCCCGCGGTTTCAGGAGCCCATAACACCATCGTTACCGCCCGTGCTGGCCGCGACCTGATGAGCGCGGTGGCTTCAGGCATGCTTACTATTGGCCCCCGCTTCGGTGGTGCGGTTGCCGGCGCCGCTCTGATGTTCAAAGATGCGCAGGACAGAGGCCTGAGCCCCGATGCATTCATTGCCGAGCTGAAAAAGAAAAACATCAAGATTCAGGGGATCGGGCACCGGATCAAAAGCTTGAAAAACCCTGACATGCGTGTCGTCCTTCTTAAGGACTATGCGGCGAAGAATTTCCCCGGAACCCGTCTGCTCGACTACGCTCTCGAAGTTGAAAAGCTGACGACTGCCAAAAAAGACACACTTATACTCAATGTTGACGGCTGCATCGGCGTGCTTTCCGTGGATATGATGTATGGTCTGGGCTGGTCTGAAGAACGCATTCAGCAGGTTGTTGATGGCGGCGGTCTCAATGGCATGTTCCTGCTTGGCCGCACCATTGGCATGATCGGTCATTACATGGATCAGAGCAGGCAGAAAGCTGAACTTTACCGGCATCCCTGGGATGACATTCTTTATGATCTTCCCGCCGGCGAATGATTTCAAGCCAATAATTGTTTGAAATTTGTTTGCTGACAGGGCTGCCGGAAACCCCGGCAGCCCTGTCCTGTTATAATTTTGAGAGAATCTTATGGATACGATAAAGAATGTTTTTATAATGCTTTTTATTGCTGCATCGGGGCTGATTGCCTTTTTTCTGGCTCTAATTCCGATTTTCAATTTTGAAGATGGCAATCTGCTCAAGGGAACCATTTATGCTTTGATTATGTGGCCTTCAATTTATGGGCTGTATCGAATCGATCGATGGCTCTGGCAGTCTGGTAATAGCAGCAAATCTGAATTGCCTCGTAATATTCCTGCTTCAGTCGGGCGGCAGGTTAATTATCAGCCTCCTGCTCCGGCCCGTGCCGGCATTGCGAATGATTCTTTCCGGCCCGCATTGAGTAACCGGGCTTCATTTTCAGCCATGAGCGACCCTGATCCCGACCCACAGGAAAAAGAGCGGATCGAACAGGCAAAAATACTGGGATCATTGCGCAGTCGCACCGACGAAGAATCTTTGAAGCAGGCGATTGAATTTCTCGACCATAATGATTTTGAACTTCGTGGAATGGCGCTTGATGTGGTCAGTTATCGCTTCATGGGCGGGAAAAAACCGGGACTGGAAAAAATTATAGAAAAAATCCAGCAGATGTTTGAAACTTTGATTTGCGATTATGATGCGGGGAAAATTACCCGCGAAGAAGTTAAGGAAGTTGGAGAAGGTTGTCTGCTGGCCCTTTTTAGAATTGGGGGCTGGTCGCCTGAGCTGATGCAGAAAAAGGCACATATTCCTGATCTTGCTGAATATATGGCCGAATTCATGCCGAAAGAAAATCCGTATGAAGATTACCAACCCATGAAAGACCCAGAGGCTGCAAATGCCGCTAATCCTTCTATTGACTGGATAAACAAAAAGAATTACAGCGAACTGGAACTTGGCAACCTCAATGCTGACGGGAAAAAGTTCCGGGTGTCGATTTTGATCAATCGAAAGATCTGCGCAATCGCTTTTGCTGTTGACGGCGAGGTTTGCCCAATTGTAACAAGATTGGCACATACCGACAGCTATAATTCGGGCGACCGTAAATATACGGTGGTAAGACCTGAGAGCCCGGTAGTCTTTCCGGGAAAAATGCTGAAAATGTCAGATCAGAAAATTCGTGCGGTAAAGCCTGAATACAATGAATACAGGAAGCGCTGGGAGGGGGACTGGCGACAGATGGAGAGCGGAGAGGTCTATAATACTGTGGTCTATGAGCATCATAGCGTTTTTCTCGAACTGTGGCCGGCAGAAAAGCGAGGATTGGTAACGATTTTTACTTCCGTAGATATGACTACCTGACAATCAGTCAAATAAATATTTCATTTTTCTTTTTTTAAACCGGCAGAGAAAAGATGTTTCATTTCGTCGCTGAAGCTGCCATCGGCCATGTGAATCGTAATGCTGGGCATTGGTTCGTGCTTGCCATTGAAAAAGCGCTCGGCTTCTATTAAAGAAAGGTGCGATTTCTCACCTTCTTTGGGAATAATGAACTGCAGCCTTTTCAATCCCATGTTTCCTGCTTTGAGATATTCGACAACCTCATAGAATCGAGCGCTGGGAATGATAAGGCAGAATTTTCCGCCATAGGCCAGAAGGTAGGTTGCCGCTTCAACAAAGTCTTTCAGGGTGCCGTTAAGTTCGTGGCGGGCCATGGCACGACCCGGGCGCTGGGGCAGTCTGCCGTTTCCCATCTGAAAATATGGCGGGTTGGAAACGACAAGATCGAAAGATTCGGGCAGCAGGCGGGCAGGAACATCTCTGACATCGAGGTGTTCGAAAGCGATATCGGAAAACTTCCGGTTCAGCTCGAGGTTGCGCTGAGAGAGCTCGTGAAAGGTTTCCTGAACTTCAATGCCGGTGACCTGAAGCCGGGGATTGCGGTATTTGATCAGGAAAGACAGTATTCCGCTGCCAGAACCAAGGTCGGCGGCAAAATTCATGTCTTTGTTGAATCTGACGAAGTTGGCAAGCAGCAGAGTATCGATGGCAAAAGCGGTGCCATCGATTTTCTGTATCAGGCTCAGGTCGGTTCCGGGAACCGTATCGAGCCTTTCATCGGTATCTATGAAAATATCTTTCATCGTGGCGAAAGCTTATAACAGACCTGATTTTTACGCAACCCCGGGCAAAAGAATGTTAAAATGAATGAACCTTAAATGGGGGCATTTAATGAGAAGATTGAAAACAATTGTTGTCGTTCTGATTCTGCTGATTTTTGCGGCGGTTATTGCCTGGAACAATGGGCCGGTTAAACTGGACGAGATCAATGAAACCTATTATGGGACTTTTTATGATGGAAAGATGAAAGGTCAGAAAGTTAATTATCTCGGGGTTAAGCTATTTCAAAACTGGATGGAGACCAGAACCAGACCCGACCGTAATCCGCTCAATATCATCTGGCAGCATTTTTGGTACAACTGCATCTATGACGGCCACGAAAGTGTTTTCTGGGTTTCGCCCCAAACGGTTACTGCCAGTCGAAATTATGCCATCTATTTTACCGGTAACACGATTTTTCTGAGAGTCGAATACGATGGCTGGAACCAGGTTCTCAAGACTGAATTTTCCCCTCGCGAGCTGGAGTTCGAACTGAGCCGGTTTACCTCCGAGCTGCCCGCAGAAGAGTAGCTCGATGAAAGGTCATTTATCGGTCGCTGAGCGCGACTGACTAGCGGTTGGTGGGCCGTGTCGAACCATCGAAGTGACAAAGAACAGTCGAAAATATTCAATATGCTTTAAAACAGGAGATCCCTGGGAATAAGCCCCGAAAAATAATTGGAACTTTTGGAAAAAAAAGGGGTCTAACCTTGCATGCTGGAGGTAAAAAGCATGCTGAAGAAAATTTTAAAGCAATTCTGGCGCGACTGGGCGGTGCCGTTTCTGGTGGTGCTTTCGATTCTGGCACCGATCAGATCAGTACTCGCAGATTACAATTACATTCCGTCGGGGTCGATGAAGCCTACTCTTCTGGTCGGAGACAACGTTCTGGTAAACAAACTTGCCTATGATTTAAAGGTACCGTTTACCAGATATCATATTGCCGAATGGGCCGATCCGGTTTCGGGTGAAGTTGTGGTCTTTCATCAGCCCAGCGAAAACATGCTGATGGTTAAGCGGGTTGTTGGTGTTCCCGGCGATACCGTTGAAATGAAGGACAATAGACTGTTTATCAATGGAAAATTGCTTGAATATCAGCCCGAAACTCCGGAAAAAGACCTGATGTCAGCTGAGCAACGCTTTTGTGTTTTCGGCCGGGAAAAGCTCGGGCCGGTCTGGCACTCTTTCATGGAAATGCCGTTTTCGCCTTCAATTCAGACCTTTCCGGCGATTAAAATTCCCGATGGGAAATATTTCCTGATGGGTGACAACCGTGATAACAGCAAGGATTCCAGATTCTGGGGTCTGATCGACCGGGGTGACATTCTGGGCCGTGCTGAAATGATTCTCTGGTCAAAGCCGATCTGGGAAATTGCCTGGCCGCTGGTTTCGCGATTTTTTAAAAAGATTGTTTGAAAATTAGTTCAGCCCTTTTTGCTTATTCTGCGTCTTCCGGTAGGATGCCGAGGTCGTGCAGGCGGTAAGTTGTGCCGTTTTTAACGTAACCTTCGAGTTTTTGTGCAACCAGGTTGATGAAATGATTTGGAATTGAAATGTCTTTCTTTTTCACTTTATAGAAGAAATTGGCCACATCGCTCTTGTCTTTGATCTGGTCAAGAACGTGCTGATTGTAAACACAGAAGTGGCTTTCGTCATAAAGAATTATGGCTTGACCGAAATGGGCATAGCCAAATGGTTTAAACGGTGGAATTGCCGGAAATGCATCGGTACGGTTGATGATTCTGATTAAAGGCAGGTGTTTGAAAAGTTCTCGTCCTTTGGTGTCAGTTACTCTGGGTTGGCCGAAAGTTATAATCAAATCAACGTCATAGCCTTTTTTCTCCAGGAACATGGCATATACCAGAGCCAACCCACCGCCAAGCGAAGAACCGGCCAGTCTGACCTTTCGGTTTTTATCAAGATACGGGGTTGCAATTTCGTGAACTTCTCTTACTGACTTTAGAAACCCGCGATGAATGCGGCAACCGGTTTCTTTGGCTTTAGACGGGCGAAAATTAAGGTCTACAAGAAAGTTGCGTGGGTGTCCGGAGCCGCGAAAAACTATGGTTTGAATCCCTTTTCCATTGGCATCCTGCCCAGCTTCATCAATGATGAACATGCGATTTTTGAATTTCGGAAGGTCGATGAATCGGGTGTTTGGGTATATGGAAAGGATATCCTGGTCGGGGTTGTAGTTCATCATCTGGCAAAGGGTGGCGTAATTGAGCACCAGCTCGAAATTGACCGAATATGAACCAATTTCATTGCGACGAATGACGGTCAGGTCCTGGGTAACAATTTTCCCGAGGCCAACATTTTTTGCAGTACGGTCTGCGGCGAAGACTACTGTTGAAAAAATCTGCGAAAACAACAGAAAAACAACAGATGCTACGAGAAATTTGCGCATTGCCGTACCTCTTTTTCCTTGATTTTTTCATTATACTGACAGAATCAAAAACCAGCAAATTTAGAATCGGCTGTGATTAAAAGCAACAAAATAATCAATAAGATTTAATCCTGGGATGTGGTATATTATTTTTTGATCGGGCAGTCAGTGTACATAGAAATGAGAGGCCAGAATCAGGCAAATAGTCCGGTCAACGACCTGATCGATCAAAGGCGAGAATTTAAAAGAATTGACGACGATATGAAGATGGGCAGGAGCTTTTTGTATCAAAAAATTGTGACTTTTCCTGTATTCGGCTTCTGGCTGACAACAGTAATGGCCTTGTTGTTCTCAATTTTGTCTGCCGGCACTATTTTCGCTGCTCAGAACGTGCTTGTGTTGAACTCCTATCACAAGGGCTATCTTTGGAGTGACAACATCATAGACGGTATTGAAAAAAAAATACTGAAAAAAGATCAGGCACCGTTGCTGCATATCGAGTATCTGAATACCAAGCGCAACCCGGCAGGGCTGAAAGATCCTTCCACTGTTCAACTTCTCAAACAGCGCTATCGTGGCATTGATTTCGATGTGGTCATCACCTGTGATGACAATGCGACCTGGTTTTTTCTTGAGCATCGTGATGAACTCCTGCCCGGGGTGCCGCTGGTATTCTGCGGTGTCAATGGGCTTGATCCGCAAAGGCTTAATGGTATCCAGGATGTGACGGGAGTAAATGAGGATGCTGACATCGAGGAAACCCTAACGCTCATGTTGCGTCTGCATCCAAAGACCAGAAAGATTCTCGCGATTACCGACATTACCGAAACGGGAACAAATGTTGCCAGAGACTTCAAGCGTTGCCAGTCTCTTTTTTCCGATCAGGTAAAAATAGAGCTGGTTGACCATATAAGCATGGATGAGCTTGAAAGGAAAATTGCGGGCCTCGAACCCGGCAGCCTCATCATTTACAGCTTCTTTTTCATCGACAGCACTGGAAAAACCTTTGAATTCAATGAAAGCGCAGCCCAAGTTGCAGCTGCAGCGAAAGTTCCTGTTTATACGACCTGGAGCTTCAACAACGGCTTTGGCATGGTTGGTGGAAAGCAGATAAACGGTTTCAGTCAGGGGCAGGCCGCCGCAGCAATTGCTGAAGAGATCCTGTCTGGAAAAAAGGCCGGCGAGTTGCCGATTCAGTTTGAAAGCCCGAACAACTGGATTTTTTCATATCCGGTTTTGCAAAAGTATTTTATTTCCCAGTCTGATTTGCCCGATGGATCAATTATTCTTGAAAAGCCCGATTCCGTTTATCAGAAATACAAAGGCACAATCTGGGCAATAATCGGTCTTGTCATTTTTCAGGGTATGATTATTGCCATTCTAATTGAAACTATCAAGCGCCGGCGCCAGGAAATAGCGATGCGTGAAGAAGTTGAAAAAGCTTTGCGCCGAAGCGAAGAAAAGTTGCAGACTCTTTTTTCATCAATGACCGAAATTCTGATTCTATGCGAGCTGATTTTCGATGAAAAGGGCAGCCCAAGCAATTATCGTATTCTCGATGCCAATGAAGCCTTGTTTAAGGCAACCGGATTTTCCCGCGAAGCGGTTATCGGTAAGCTGGCAACTGAAGTATTGGCAACCGAAGATGCGCCCTATCTTGAAATTTTTGCCAAAGTTGCCATTTCACGCCAGCCACAGAAATTCGAAACATACTTCCAATTGTTAAACAGACATTTGAATATTTCGGTGGTTTCTCCCTTAGCAAACCAGTTCGCTACCGTCGTTAATGATGTTACTTCACAGAAGCTTACTCAGGAAAAGTATGAAATTTTTGCCAGGGCCCTGGAAAATTCAACCGATGCGGTTGGCATGTCAACGGCTGCTGGCTTTCATTATTATCAGAATAAAGCTTTCAGCGATCTTTTTGGGAACATTGGAACGAGTCCAAAAGATACTCTTTACGTTGATCGGAAGGTTGGAGAAGAAGTATTCCAGGCGATCATGGCGGGAAATGACTGGGCCGGTGAAGTTCAGATGTATGGCGGTCAGGGACAGATACTGGATATTCTTTTAAGAGCCTACGCAAGCAAGGACAAGGATGGCAGAATAATTTCTCTTGTCGGTCTGCATACTGACATTACCGAAAGAAAGCTGCTTGAAGAGAGAATTCGCCAGTCTCAGAAGATGGACGCCTTCGGGCAGCTGGCGGGTGGAATTGCCCATGACTTCAACAATCAGCTCAACGGAATCCGCAGCACGGCAGAATTACTTTTGCCAAAACTCGAAAGCCAGAATCTGAAGGAATACGTTCAGCACATTTTAACGGCTGTAACCCGGTCTGCGGGGATTACCCAGCAATTGCTGGCTTTTGCCCGAAAAGGTCAATTCAATTCGGTACCGGCAGATATTCATCGTTTGGTTGGTGAAGTAGTTCAGATTCTTAACCACAGCATCGATAAAAAAATTGAAATTTGTCAGGAATTTGCCATTGAATCGGCTACCACCAGAGGCGACCCCAGCCAGCTGCAGAATGCGCTGCTCAATCTTGCCCTCAATGCCCGTGATGCAATGCCTACCGGCGGTAAGATAACTTTCAGAACCGAAATTGCAACTCTTGATGAAGAATATTGTGCCGCTCTTCCCTATGAAATCCAACCGGGAGATTACATCAGGATAAGCGTCAAAGATACGGGCTGCGGAATTCCATCAGAGAATATCAAGCGAATATTTGAACCGTTTTTTACTACCAAAGAAACGGGCAAGGGAACGGGAATTGGATTGTCGGCCGTTTATGGCACAGTTAAACAGCATAATGGTGCTATTGATGTTGTAAGCCAGGAAGGAAGAGGTACAACGGTAAATGTTTTTCTGCCTGTAGAATTGAAAGAGGTTGAGAAGCCGATTGCCAAAGCCTCCCTAAGAGCTGCTGATCGGCCGGCAAACATTCTTCTGGTCGATGACGAAGAATTGATTCAGCTCAGCGTTGGTGAGCTTTTGACCAATCTTGGCTACTCAGTCACCAGCAAACTAGACGGTCAGGCGGCGATTGAGTATTTTGCGGAAAACTGGCAAAAGGTGGATCTGGTCGTGCTTGATATGGTTATGCCAAAAATGAATGGCTCTGAAGTGTTTGAGGCAATGAAAAAAATCAACCCGATGGTAAAAGTTTTAATTTCCTCGGGCTTCAGCTTCAAGGGCGAGGTTCAGGATATTCTTGATAAAGGCGCCCAGGGTTACATTCAAAAACCGTTCATTCTCGAAGATTTCGCGGGCAAAATAGCTGAAGTGCTGGTAGAGAACCGGGAATAGAAAAAAGATGCCGGTTAAAACTGCCAGGTTGCCGAGCAGCTGTAACGCCGGTCTTCATCGTCACCAGGGTTTTGGCCGAGTTCTTCGCTGTAAGTGCTGGCCTGAAAGCGCCAGTCGTTCCAGACTATTCCGGCGCCACCGGTGAAATATCCGCTTCTGATACCTGTCTGCAAATAAAAGTGGCGTGAAAGTTTCATTTCTGCGCCCATTCTGACCTTGGTCAAAGTTGACCCGTCTTTGCCGGTTTCCCAGTAATCGACTGCAAGCAGAAGTTTTTCGTTGCGCTCTTCGGGCCCGGTCAATGGCCTGAAAGAAGCTCCGAAAGCAAACTGTCTTTTCAGGGTGCCGATGTCGGCAGAGAATTCTGAGCTCAGCAGATTGCCCGCAAAAACGCCGACCGTGGGTTTCCAGGCATTGTTCAACTGCCAGAGTGCACCGATGTCGAAATCCATGGTGGCACCCGAGCGGTCGGTGTCTTTTAGAATATCTTCGTTGAGGGCTGCAAAATCGCGGGCATGATAAATTTTATCGGATGCCCGTCGGGAAACGAATTTCATCGTAGTGCCCCACCAACCCATTGCCCGGTCTTTAAACAGGTTTTGCGCTTCATTGAACGACCGGGCGATTGAGCCCGAGAGAACTGCATCTTTTTCTACTCTTGCGCTTATTGAAGGGCTGACCGGGTTGTTGACCGCAAAGCTTTCCGATTCGCGGTAATAACCGGCGATGCCGAATCCGGTGCCGCCGATATAATAGGCGAGATTGGAAAATGCCTGCCAGCCCTGCTTGCCCATAATTTCAATCAGATTATTGAAATTGCTGGTGCGTGCGCCTGCGGTGTCGCTGTTGCTCAACGCAGCAATATGGTTGTCAACATCGTCATAATCAACGTTTCTTTCAAAATGTCCATTTAAAAATGAATAAGAAGATTTATTCTGTAGCCCGAGCCCAGCTGGGTTGCAGAATAATGCCTGATGGTCATCTGCGACCGCGACACATGCTCCGCCCATTCCCATGGCCCGCGATGATTCGTATACTACCGGGGTGGCGGCATGGATCGACGAGCTTAGCAGTGTTGCAAGCAGGCAGATTAGTCCGGTTTTTCCAAAAATTGTTTTGAAATTTGATTTCATTCGCTGCCGTCCAGGTTTACCAGAGTCTGCTTGAACAGTGCTTCAGAATTATTGAAATAAACCTGCGCCGCTTCGAGAGCGTCGGTGAAATTGCCGATGGCAATGACGGTTTGTCGATTGGCGGGGGTGAAATTTCCTTCGTAGCGTGAACCCTGTACTGGTGAGATCAGCACCCACTCGTCGCCTCGTCCGTCAAAGGCCTGGGCCAGATCGTAATAGGCGAGTTCCAGCGAATAATATGAGGTCAAAGAAACAATGTCATTGTAAATAGCCGACCACAGGGCGGTTTTATCATCGCGGGTGTCGAAATCAATCTGGTCATTTTTGTCGAGTCGTCCGTTGAAATTGGTGTCGTATTTATCTACCAGCAGTCTGGCCTGATAAACGCCGACCAGCAGTCCGCGCAGCAGGCGGTCCTGGGCGGTTGGCAAAGAAAGGCGCCACAGGTCATCGATTGCCTGTTTGATCAGATCTTTGTCTTTAACATAAGATGCGGCCTGGAAAATTACTGCCGGCGAATCGCCGGGCGTTACGCCATTCTGCATCGTCTGCAGAGCTTTGAACATGTTGAACTGGGCAATACCGGCGCGGGCGCTGGCAAGTCCGCGTCTTACTTCGTCGGTGGCGGAGCCCTGCACGGCTGCCCGCTCAAAAAGCTCGAGGGCGTCGGCAAAGCGACCTTCATCGAGGGCTATTTCCCCTCGACTGATAAGCGAAGCCTGATCTGTTCCGGTCAGGCTCTGGTTAAACGCTTCAAAGCTGTTGCAACCGCTGGCAATCAGCATTAACATAGTTAATGCCAGAGTAATTGCGGTTCGATGACGCGAAGTCATATTTTCTCCCATCTTGGTTTCCCGACAATAATCGGCAGCTTTGCGGGAAAAATGAATTTTTAGGCAAAAAATAATTGGCATCGTGTTACAATCGGGCAAAAATTGAAAGGTTCAAGTTTGCCTGATTTTCATGTTAAAAATCTGACTTTTCTCAATCGCGGCCCCTATGATTTAACGCTGGAAGCGGGAAAAATCATGGCAGTCAGCGGAAGTTCTGGCAGTGGCAAATCATTGCTGCTGCGTGCGATTGCCGATCTTGAACCAAATAGCGGAGCTATGTTTCTTGACGGGCGCTCTTATCTCGATTTTTCCGGGCCTGACTGGCGGCGTCAGGTGATGTATCTGCCGGCTGAAAGCCATTGGTGGCAGGAAAAGGTAAGTGATCACCTGGTGAATATTCCGGTTGCTGGAATTTTTGCAGAATATGGGTTTTCGGCCGAGGTCGCTGATTGGGAGATCAGTCGTCTGTCGTCAGGTGAAAAGCAGCGACTGGCAATTCTGCGGGTGCTGCTTAACCGGCCAGCCATACTGTTGCTCGACGAACCTACTGCAAGTCTAGACCCGCAGAGCGTCAGCAGAATTGAGTCTCTGTTGCTGAAATATGTGAAAAGCAACGGTGCGGCAGCGATCTGGGTCAGTCATGATCCAAATCAGATTGACAGGATCGCCGACCGGCATATCGAGATTCACAGCGGCGGAGGATACAAACAGGTAAAATGACGATTATTCAGCTGACCCCGCTGCATCTGACCATGGCTGGCCTTCTGGTTCTTCTTCTGGCTTTTCTCAGTTACCGCAACCAGCTGCAGATTGAACGACCACTGCTGATTGCTGCGCTGCGAACCGTGATTCAGCTTTCTCTGATCGGTCTGGTGCTCAAAGTCGTATTTGCTTCTACCAGTTTCTGGCTGGTAATGCTGATGTGGGTAATAATGCTGGCCGCTGCAGGCCGAGAGGTCACGGGCCGGCAAAAGGTTCAAGCTATTGGGCCAGGCAGTTTTCTGATTGGAACGAGTTCGATGATGGTTTCATCTTTCTCGATAATGGTGCTGATTCTGGCTCTGGTAATCAAAGTCGAGCCATGGTATAAGCCACAATATGCGATTCCGATACTTGGTATGCTTCTTGGGAACACGATGAATGGGGTTGCACTGGCGATGAACACTTTTTCTCAGCAGGTCTGGAACAGGCGTGCGGTTATCGAGCAGAAACTGGCGCTGGGCATGCCGGCTGACGAAGCGGTTAAAGAAATCTGGCAGGAAAGCATTAAAACCGGCCTGATTCCGATAATCAACTCTATGGCGGCTGCCGGTCTGGTCAGTCTGCCGGGAATGATGACCGGTCAGATTCTGGCTGGCAATGAAGTTGGCGATGCGGTAAATTATCAGATTCTCATCATGTTCATGATTTCATCGGGCACGGGCTTTGGCGTCATGCTGAGTTTGTGGCTGATGCGGCGGCGCATGTTCGATGAGCGTGACCGGCTGGTTATCAGGCAGACCTTCAGTATAAAAAGCTGAAAAAACAAGGGCCAAAACCGGGTTTCTCCGGCTTTGGCCCTTGTTTTCAGGGATTTAATTTATTTCTGTTTCAGCGAACCAGGATGTCGGCGATAGCGTTGTATTTGGTTTCGGCTCTTTCCATGATTCTGTGAGCGCGGCCTGCATCGTCTTCAGAGGTCAGGGCGAATCTGGCTTTTTCGATCATCATGCCGACTTCGCGAAGGTTGTCTCTGAATCTGGGGCCAACCATGCTGCTGAGATTTTCGAGTTCCATCATGACTCTTCTGAGTGCCATGCCCATTCTTCTTTTGTCGCTGTGGCTCATCAGGAAGGGGTAGTATGAATTTTCGGCTTCCTGGAAAGCTCTTTTGATGCTGCGGTGAGCTTCTCTGATCCTTGCATTGAGCATGGTTCCGCCGTTGTTGTGGCCGGGGTGACCATGATTGTTGCCATTGTTGTAGCCACCGTTATTGTTGCCGGGGTAACCATGATTGTTGCCATTGTTGTAGCCACCATTGTAACCACCATTATGGTTGCCATTATTGTAGCCGCCGTTGTAACCACCGTTATTGTTACCATTATTGTAGCCGCCGTTGCTGTGGCCGGGGTGACCATAATTGTTGCCATTATTGTAGCCACCATTATTGTAACCGTTGTTATTGCTGCCATTGTTGTGACCAGGGTGAACCGGTACGCCGCCACCATTGCTGGGATGATTGAAACCACCATTATTGTGTCCGGGGTAGAAACCGGGAGCGGCAAATGCCATTGCGGGAACTATCAGAACAGCTGCCAGAATAATCAAAACGGTCTTTTTCATGATCATACTCCTGAAAACTTATTTATCTTGTTGATCAAGACGTTTATAAGTTAAAGCAAAGACCGTGCCAGGTTTAGAAAAATATGCCAAATATTGATCAGGAAAGCTTTTGTGGCGTTACAGAAAAAATGCCAAATAAATTATTGCTAAAAAGTCTGCATTTTTTTCATGAATAATTGACAGTTTGCAAAAAATTCTTATAATTGGGCTAAGCGCCCGCTTTCAAGGCGCATCTGGCGGTCAGATAGTCTTTTTGATTGTTCCAGATCATGGGTTGCCATGATGATGGTGCGCCCTTTTTCTTGTAGAAAAGCTTCGAGCATCTTTTCCATCGCTGCGATATGCTGCTGGTCAATGTTCGCGAAAGGCTCATCAAGAAGAAGAACTTCCGGCTTATGAATAATGGCTCTGGCAAGAGCC
>JBMOKV010000054.1:21687-29373 GCA_049325495.1 Candidatus Rifleibacteriota bacterium
CCAGAAGACTTAGAATGCGCTCTTCGCGCTGCTGTTTGGCCAGATTTCTGAATATAAGCGGTAATTCAAGATTCTGCCGGACAGTCATGTCGAAAAGCAATGGCTGTTGCTCAACCAGGCCAATATTTAGCCTGAAATTTCTCAGACTGCTTTCCGCGAAAGCCACCTGGTAGCCTTGAAACTGCAAATTTCCTTCATCAGGATATTCAAGAAACCCGAGTATGCTGAGCAGAGTCGACTTGCCAGACCCGTTGGGCCCGGTCAGGCAGTAGAAACTTCCCGTTTCGATGCAAAGCTCGTCAATATCGAGAACCGTTCGTCGGGCATAGATTTTTTTCAGTTTTTCAATTCTAAAGAGCATTTGAATTGTATTTTTCATGGAGATTGCCCTGGTAGTGAGCAATAACAATATTCACTCCCAGTGTGATAGTCATGAGAATGATGCCAAGTGCCACTGCCAGGGTGAATTCTCCCTTGTCGTATTCAAGCGCCATGGCGGTGGTCATGGTGCGGGTAAAGCCTTTAATATTGCCACCAAGCATCATGCTGATGCCGATTTCAGCAATTACCCTGCCAAAACAGGCGGCGATGACTGCCGCCAGAGCGAACCGGTTTTCTTTCAGCAGCACCAGAAAAATTTGAAATTTCGTTGCCCCGAGAGAACGGGCGGTTCTTAGATAGCGGATATCAAGCTGTCCAAGGGCTGAGAGGGTAAAGGTCGCTGCCATGGGAATGACCAGAATGACCTGTCCAATTATTATTGCGGTCTGTGAGTATAAAAGGTCGAATGAGCCAAGCAGGCCGCGCCGGCTGAGAAAAGAGTAAACCAGCAGCGCAATAACTACGGTCGGCAACGCCAGCAGGCTGTTGAGCAGGGTAATTGCTGCTTTTCTAAGCCTGAAGCGGTTCAGGTATATGGCAAAAGCAAGGGGGATACCGGGCAGAGCCGCGCAAAAAGTCGAAATCATGCTGATTTTCAGAGAAAACCAGACGATTGCCAGCAATTCCGGGTCGGCTTCGACGATCAGCCCAAAAGCTGCCCGCAGACTTTCTAGAAGAAAAGACATTCAGGGTTTTGGCAGCGTGAAAAATACCTGCTGACCGGCAATTCTGAAATCAGAGATCATTTTCTGGCCCTGCTCTGAAGTCAGCCAGCCAACGAATTTTGATGCGGCTTCAAAATTTACATGCTTGTGGCGCTCAGGATTAACCGGTATTACTGCGTATTCATTATGAAGTCGTTGGTCACCTTCGCACATGATTTTCAGAGGTGCCGGTTGATCTTTTCCCTGATTGAACATGAGGTAGGTGGCGCGGTCGGTAAGGGTGTATGCCTGCTTTTCCAGGGCAATAAGCAGGGTGCGCCCCATTCCCTGACCGACGCTGAGGTAGCGTTCGGGTGGCATTTTGGTTTCGGCAGCAGCCCAGAGGGCTTTTTCCAGAATATGGGTGCCGCTGTTGTCGCCACGGGAAATGAACAGCGCAGCCTTTGACTGGTCGGCAATTTTTTTGAGGGCGGCGAGGCAGTCTTTCAGGCCGTCAATCTGGCATGGGTCATTTGCGGGGCCAACTATGACGAAGTCGTTATACATTACCGGAACACGGGTCGTGCCGTAGCCATCAGCGACAAAAGCCTCTTCAAGCTCGCGGGCATGGGTAAAGACCAGATCGACGTTTCCTTCGCGGGCCTCTGAAATGGCTGCCCCCGTGCCTCGGGCGATCGGTAAAATCTTGATATTGGTCTGCAGTGCGAACTCAGGCAGCAGGTAAGAGAGTAACCCTGAATCTTCCAGGCTGGTGGTGGTAGCCATTTTCATGTCCTGTGCAAAACCAGCTGTGATTGAAATCATCATCATTAAAGTGATCAAGAGAATTGGTCTGATGTTCATTTTCTCATCTCCGAATTTGTTTGGAAAAGTATAGCAGAATAAGGGAAGCTTGTCATAATCTGCTGTAGATCAAAAGTCTGGCTTTTCTGAATTTTTTTTGATGTTCTGAAACCTTTTGAAGTGCTAGAATCAGATTAGAAAATCACATTGGAGAGTAGATATGAAGGCTGGTTTTGTGCAATTTGCCCCGGAATTCTGTAGTTATGACCGAAATCTGATGCTGGTCGAAGATATTCTCGATGCGAGCGATCAGGTAGATCTTCTGGTTTTGCCCGAACTGGCCAATTCTGGCTATAACTTTGCGAGTCGTGAACAGGCATTTGCAAATGCTGAAGAGGTAAATAACAGCAGTTTTATCAAGGTTCTGCATGAATACTGCTGGAAGCGGAAATCTTATATTGCCTCCGGGTTCAACGAACGGATTGGCGACCGGCTTTTCAATTCGGCAGTTCTGGTCGGTCCCGATGGTTTGATTGGCAAATATCAGAAAATTCATCTGTTTTTGAACGAAAAAGATATTTTTACTCCTGGGGAAGCGGGCCTGCCGGTTTTCGAGACACCCATCGGCCGCCTGGGTCTGCTGGTATGCTTTGACTGGATATTTCCTGAAGTTTGGCGAATTCTTGCGTTAAAAGGTGCTGACATCATCTGTCATTGTTCCAATCTGGTTCTGCCGGGCTTTGCTCAGCGTTCTGTGCCAATTCACGCTCTGATCAACCATTTCTATGTTATAACCTCCAACCGCATTGGTAGTGAGGGGCCTCTTACCTTTACCGGTATGTCAACGGTTGCTGATCCCAAGGGAAATGTGCTTTACCAGGCCGGACCCGACACCATGGAGTTGCGTTATTTCAATTTTGATCTGGAAAGGGCAAGAAACAAGCAGATGACCCCGCGCAACGATCTTTTTGCTGATCGCCGCCCTGAAATGTATCAGGAGCTTCTGAAGCTGTAGAAGGGGAATAGTTTTGCGAATCTGGTTTCCCGGGCTTATTTTTCTGCTGATTATGATTGTTGGTTGCGAAAACCCTGACTACTCCGCACGCAATCAGGACAAAATAGAAGTCTGGCTTGATGCCGGGCCCGAACTGCTGACCATGCTGCGCGATGAAGTCAAAACACTGCAGAATGCTAATGCAGGGCTTAAGGTTAATTTCAGGGTTTTCCGCTTTGAAGATCTGAAGCCGGCCATTCTAGGCAGTAATTCAGCGGTTGAAAAACCCGATATTTTCATGTTCTCCTCAGACTGGCTGGGGGAAATCGTTCAAGCAGGGCTGATTGCTTCGATCACCATGCCTGACCAGGATTATCTGCCGGTAGCGTCGCAGGCCATGTTTTTTAACGGCGCATACTGGGGTCTTCCGTGGAGCCTTGACACCGTTGCATTGATCGTTAACCGGGATCTGGTTAAAAAGCCCCCGGAAAATCTGCAACAAATGATTGATTTAAAAAATAATTTGCCTGACGGGGTTTACCCGCTTCTTTACGACAATAAGAATTTTTACTACCATGCTCCGTGGTTCCATGCTTTTGGAGCAGCAATTTTCAATGAAACCGGTTTCGCGGTTGACAGCCCCGAAGCCGCGGCGGCATTTGACTTTGTTTATAACCTTGAAGCCGTGCATGGTCTGGTGCCGGCCAAAGCAAACCAGGCGGCTGCAATCAACCTTTTCTGTGCTGGAAGGCTTGCGATGACGATCAACGGCCCGTGGGCAATTCCCGATTTTATAAAGAACCGTATCA
Source organism: Candidatus Rifleibacteriota bacterium (assembly GCA_049325495.1). GTDB lineage: Bacteria > Muiribacteriota > Ozemobacteria > Ozemobacterales > Ozemobacteraceae > DYKG01. The sequence continues at coordinate 25,320 of JBMOKV010000054.1, forward strand.
GTTTCTCTGTTGTTCCAGTTCCCGGGCCAGATTCGCATAAAATTGCCCGACCGCTGGTCGGGGTTAAAGGCCTTGCCGTTTCCGGCCAGACCAAGAAAAAGCCAATGGCGGAGAGGGTTGTGGCGCTGATTGCCGGCAGCGGATTCATGCAACGGGTTGCTGAGAAATCCATGTTCATTCCCTGTTTAAAAAGCTCCAGCCATAACGAAATGATAAGAGGCTTTGTCGAGCAGGCACAAATAGGCGTTTTGATGCCTTCAAGGCCCGAGATGAGATTTGTCTGGTCTGAGATGAATCGGGCCCTGCGCCTCAAATTCGCTGAAAACCGCTCATCCGCTGATATTCTTTCTGAGACTCGAAACCGGCTTGATTCGACCCTCCAGAAGTCAGGTGAGATCAAATGAAAAAAATCATGATTGTATTGTTCATTTTAATCGTTTGCTTGCCAATGCTGCTTGCCTTTTACTGGGCCTCAAATTTTGCATCACAGAAAATTGAGGCAATGATGCGGGTAAGGGCGGAAAACCGCTTTCGAGTGGCTGAAGCTCTTTTGTTGCAGAAGATTGGCGAGGTCAGACTCAAGGCCGGAATAATGGCGCAGCAGCGCAATGTAAGGAACGCGGTCGAAACGGGAGACCTGATCGAGCTCATCGATCTGCTCAATTCGATGCTGAAAGACCTGGGCCTCAATACTCTGGCAGCAGGGGTTGAAATCTATGTGGCAGGCGAAAAACTTCTGGTGGCCGAACCGCGAAACCCATCTCTTACCGCTGACCCGACTTTGGTTAAATCGGGATTGAACGGAAACCTGGCTGAAAAAACCTATTTCAAAGACCAGCGCCTGGTTTTTGGTGCAGCTGTTCCGGTTTATTGCCAGAATAATTCAAACCCGTCGGCAGTTCTGGTTTTATATCTGATAGTCGATGAAAGTATGGTTGATTCGATCAAAGCCATTGCCGATGCCGAAATAGTTCTGTTTTCACAGATTAACAATACCGTCAATCTTTTGACCTCGACCCTCGTAGAGAATAACCGGCGGGTTTTTCCGGTTATCATTGAGCCGGGCAATGAAATTAGTGAAGTCAGCTCGGCTCAAAAGCGTTTTATGGTGCGCTCAGACAGTTTTCCCTGTGACAATGGCCGGTTCACACTCGCTGTGGCCCTTGAAAAGCGGGAATTGACCGAAATTCTCAAGTCGCTGCGTGAAGTTTTTTTCAATACCGGTATGGCAGCCATTCTTTTTGCAATGCTGGTCGCCGTATCCTTTTCCGGAATTCTGATCCGCCCGGTGCAGTCGCTGGTCGAAGCCGCCCAGAAATTTGGGGCCGGAAATCTTGAGGCTGCGGCAGAAATTTCAAGCTTTGTTCCTGAACTGCAGTTTCTCGGTGAAACTTTTTCCGGCATGACCAGACAGATCAGAAACAAGATCGATGAAATTGAAGCGGCACGCCAGGCCCTCGATCAGAAAGTATTCGACCTTTCGGTGCGCAATCTTATCAATCAGGCAATTATTAACAAAAGTGAAGACTCGGTTCTGAAAGAACTGCTTGAAATAGTGGCCGACATGATGAGAACCAGGCGCAGTTCCATGCTTCTGTTGAACGACGTTTCAGGTGAATTGTCTCTCAAGCTGGCAGTAATTAAAGATGAAGATGGCAAGCGCATCGAGCAGGATGATAATCACACCACTTTTGCACCGGGAGAAGGCCTGGCCGGGTTCGCCGCCCGCCATGGTCGCGGGATTTTTTCAAATGATCCATTAAATGACCCGAGGTTCAAGCAATCCGGTCGGCAGATTAGAAATCTTGTGGCAGTGCCTTTGTTCGATGAAGGTAAAGTGATCGGGGTAATCAATGTTTCTGATCGTGCCGGTGACTTCACCGAAGAAGATACCCAGTTACTGCAGGGGGTCGCTGATCAGATTGCAATTGCTCTGCAAAAAACGCGATTGTATGAGCTTGCTATCACCGATGGCCTGACCGGGTTGTTCATTCATCGCTATTTTCAGATGCGTCTCGAATCGGAAATTGCGAGAGCGAACCGCAGCAGTGAAAAACTTGCGTTAATTATATTCGATATCGATCATTTCAAAAAATTCAACGATACCTACGGTCATCAGGTGGGTGACCGGGTTATCAGACTGGTTGCCGATCGAGTCAGAAAAAACATTCGCGAAGGCATAGATATCGCTGCCAGATACGGCGGCGAAGAGTTCACCGTAATCATGCCTGACACTGAGCTTAAGGGGGCCATGGCATTTGCTGAACGCCTGCGGCAATCGGTCGAGCAAAGCAGCATCGATCATGAGGGCAGTCAGCTCAAGGTGACTATCAGCCTTGGCTGTGCCGTTTTCCCTGAGCATGCTCAGACCCGGGAAACCCTGATATGCAATGCTGACAGCGCTCTTTATAAGTCAAAAGAGCATGGGCGCAACCGTTCAACACCATTTGAAAAATAAAGAAGAAATTGTTATATAAGTAGTGTCCTTTTAATTGAAAATCGGTTAACTTATTCTTGTTATCAGAATTTTATTGCAGGAGGCGTGATATCAATGCTGAAGCTCAAAAAAATCGTTACTCTTATGGTTATTTTCTGTTTTGCCATGGTGCTGCCGGGCTGTGCTCAGGGTGAAGCCAAGGAAGCTCCTGAAGTTACTGCCGGAAAGTGGATCAATGCCGACAGCTTTTCGCTGGCCGACAACAAGGATAAAATCGTCGTGGTGGAATTCTGGGCAACCTGGTGCCCGCCCTGCCGTCAGAGCATTCCTCATCTGAAAGAACTGCACGAAACCTACAAGGACAAAGGCGTGATTCTGGTTTCGCTTTCTAACGAGCCGGCAGAAACCATTGAAGGTTTCATGGCCAAAGCGGAAATGCCCTGGATCATCGGTGCTGAAAGCAACAGCGGTGGTGATTATGGTGTTTCTGGAATTCCCAGCGCTTTCATCGTTGTAGATGGCAAAATCGTGTGGAACGGTCACCCGATGGGCGGTCTCGATGAAGAACTCAAGAAGGTTGTTGAAGCCAAGGGCGCTGCTCCGGCCTCCAATTAAACGGAAATGGTAAAGAGTGCTGAAAATAAATTGAAAGCCGGCGATAAAGCGCCGGCTTTTTCTTTGAAAGACCAGAATGGAAAAGGGTTTTCCAGCAAAGACCTGGCTGGCGGTAAATTTCTGGTCTATTTCTATCCGCGGGCTTCGACGCCGGGCTGCACGGTTCAAGCCTGTTCGGTCAGGGACTCTCTGGCAGTTTTTCGTCGGGCAGCTTTTAAAATTGTGGCAATCAGCCCTGATCAGCCCGAAAAGCTGAAGAAATTTGATGAAAAGCAGGGGCTTGGTTTTACTCTGCTTTCTGACCCGGACATGTCTATTGCCAGCGCATTTGGTGTGGTCGGTGAAAAGACCAGTTTTGGCAAAACCAGTATCGGAATTATCCGGTCGTCGTTTCTCATCGATGAAAAGGGGCGGGTAATCGAAGCCTGGTACAAGGTGAAGCCAGAAGAAACCGTGCCGCTGGCCCTTGAAAAAATCGGTGCTGAATAGCTACCTGCAACAGATCGAACTTCTCAGACTGGAAAGCTTTCTCGCTTCCCAGCCTGAGCCGGTTTATGAAAGCATTTTGCTTGGCGAATTCTGCCCGCAGCTCAATCAGATCAACGGCCCTGCGATCGAGCTTTATCGCTGGCACTTTGCCCTTTTCCATCAGCTTTATCGGTTAAAAGACCGTCTCGTAGCTTCAAACAGCTATCTTCACATTCATTTCATGGGCATTCATCTGACCGCTTACCCCGGGGCGGGCGAATGCAGATATTATGAAGACAGTCGCTTCTGTCGGGCCGAGATTAATGAAGATGACGAATCGCTATGTGCATTTCATCGTGGAAAATGCGAGGAATCGGCATTGAACGAGCTTTCTGACCGGTATTTTTATCTTGATCCGGAGAACTTTTTTGCCTTGAAGGAAGAGAATGCCGAAGCCTTTATTTCAGGCGCCTGGAATTTGCTGGTGAATTACGATGAGGTTCAGGCCTGTTATAAAACTCTCGGTCTCCCGGA
>JBMOKV010000055.1:0-3888 GCA_049325495.1 Candidatus Rifleibacteriota bacterium
AGAGGTTACAGAACTTTTGGCTGAGCAAGAAGTCATGAAAAAGTATTCCAGCGTATTTTCAGTGTTAAATGAAAATCGCCGAAACAATTCTTCAATACTCATTGAAATTGCCAGTCTGACGCCAAAACAAATATTTCTTACTGCAACGGAGTTTAATTTTAGTCAATCTCCAGCTTCATTCAAGCTGTTGGGCCATGCGGACAATTCAGACAGCATTTTCGAATATCTGAACATACTTGGAAAATCAAATGTTTTTTCCAATCCCATCCTTGATAAAACCCAGGAAGTGCCGATTGACGAAACCAGGTATTTTCTTCGTTTTGAATTGAGTGGAAAGATTAAGGACAGTTCTCTTAAAGGCACCGGCGAAAAAGCTGGGAGCGAAGGCGGTGCAGGAGCAGAAGAAGACTTTTTTGAGGAACCCTGATGGCTAACGAAGCTTTACTTACTAACTGGCTTGCAAAAGCGAAAGAAGACCCGAAGAACGCGGCTCCACCCTTCGTTGTAATTCTTGCGCTTTTTTTCGGCGGCTATAAGGCATTGTATGCCCCAAACACTGCGCTACTGCTGAAACAGGATAAGGCTACCAAGGGAATTGAAGGGCAAATTAAAAAGCTTGAAAGTGCAGTAGAAAACCTTGAAGATATCAAGCTTGAAATTGAGGAAAAGAAAGCTCAATGGAAAAAAGCCCAGCAGCTTTGCTACCGAAAATCGGAAATTACTAAATTTCTGCGAAGGGTCAGAGAGCTTGCTACCCTTGCAGGAATTCCGGTCAAGAGCGTTAATCCGCAGCAAATTTCCCCACTGCCGATTGGTGAACTTGCTTTCGAAAAACTGCCTGTTTCAATTTATTTCACTGGCGATCTGGTAACTCTGGGCGTATTTCTGAGATTGATCGAAAAAGAAGAAAAAGTTACATTTCTAAATCTTCCAGGCCTGGTTCCCAATGCCAGCGGCACTTTTGAGCTTGAACTGGTTCCAACAACTATTTTGATTCCTGACGAACTGGTCATTATGGACAAACCGGCTGATAATGGTGAAGAGCCATGAATGGAAAACATATTTTCTGTTTCAGCCTGATCATTCTCTCGGTGGTAATGGGGTTACACTGGTTCAAAAATAAGCCGAAACCCAAAAAGAAGGTATCTGATCGCCCAAGGGTCGCCCTGAATCTTGATGATCTTCAGATTCAAGATGAAGATCCTGACGGGAAAAAACCGGTTAAAGATCCAGAGAACCCTGATGAACCTGAAGAAAACCCGGAAAATCAAGGGGATCCCAATGATCCTGATTCTTCTACCGGAAAGGATCCCGATTCAAAAGATCCGAAAGACCCGGATCAAGGAGACAACCCTGAGGTAGCTACTGCATCAGGCACTGTACCGGTGACGGATAACGCATCAGCAGCCATTGATATTCCTCCAGAGCTTAACGATCCAATTATTCTGGCCGTAAAAGCCATTCCCAGGAATCCGTTCGAGCCCTCGCCCTATGCCCAGCTGGTTGAAAAACTACGGGAACTTGAAGAAAAGCCAGACGAAGAAGAAATTAAAAAGGTCACAGAACTGTTGCGTGCCAATTTCACTGCAACCATTAAAACCCGCAAAGAACTGGTTGCGGTAATTGATTCAAGACTTTATCGCAAGGGTGACCTGTTTCAGAACCGTGAAATCACCGACATAGGCGCGGAACTGGTCTCACTTGACACCGAATCAAAGCTTTTCCTGATTCCCAAAGTTGGGGTTGAAGTTTCGATTGCCTCTGACGGAACCTATACCTTCGAAGATTCATACAAAAAAAACTGACCAGCCGTTATTTTTCATTTTTTTTTTCCGATAGCTAAAGTATGCGACGCTATCAAAAGTTCATTTTCCTGCTGTTATTCCTGCCGGCCATCCTGCTGCTCAACGGTTGCATCGACAAAACGATCAGACCTGAAGCGGCTCTTGAAATACCTTCAGTCAGCCCATATGAACTGACTACCACCGCAACTGACACGGCAAGCCTTCCAACCACGGCAGTAACGGTCAATTCTATCAACACCGTTCCCTGCAATTTAAAAAGTTACTCAGTAACTTATTTCAGCAGATTCGGCGAAGTAATTCCCAGTATAAGTATCCCTTCAACGCCGGTCGAGCTCAAGCTGGCGGCGGCGGGCACAATTTCAGTAACGGTCCGGCCTTACACCAAAAGGGTAGTCGATATGTTCGAGCTTTCAAACTCTGACATTTCGCCGATTCAAGCAAAAATCAACCTGGTTTTTGAAGATTATAACAGCAACATTATCAACAAAGAGGCCCATTGCCTGATTTATAAGCCCAATAACACCTGATGGTTAATTATTTTTGATGTTGAGCCGATACAGGGGCAAAGATTAATCTGATGGAGCAAACCTTTCTAATGTTGCACAATCCGGAAACGCTTCGAAAATGCTGTCTGGCAGCGATCTTGCTCTTCAGCATCAACGCCATTCCGGCCAATGCGCAATCCAGGGCAGCCATCAGAGGTGCAATAAGCCATCCCGCAAAGGTTAATCCCAGTACTTCATTTTATCCGGTTGTGAGGAATCCACAGCCTGCGCCAATGACTGCCGCTGCCCGTCCCGGTTGGACAGATATGGGAAACGGGGCAAGAATAAGATTTTCCGAAAAAAACTTCGCAAAAGAAAGCGGTCTTTCTCCCGATGTTCTTGAAACTCTGAAAAGCCTGCAGGTTCAGACACCCAAGCCCGCTTACCAGCTCGCGCCGGCGACTCCGATAACCGGAGCAGTTTCGCAATCGCTGCAGGGCCCAGATGATGACGCACCACCTGAGCAGCGCGAAATCGGAGTGCTTGAATCTAAAATCACTTTTCCGCCTGGCAAGAATATTCGTATTCAGGACCTGGATTTCAGAAATACCACGGTTCAGGATGCACTGAGATCGCTTGCCCAGCTGATCGAAGTGAACCTGATGCTTTCACCGACAATAGCAGGAAATGTTACAATTCTTTTCAGTGATGTAACTCTTGAAGAGGCTTTCAACACGCTTCTAACCAGTTATGACCTGTCATTTGCCTGGGAAGGCACAATTCTAAGAATTTTCCCCAAGGCTCAGGCACCTTTAATTACCAAGATTTTCCCGATTCAGCATACCAATGCCACCGAAATAAAAACTATTGTAGACCGCATGCTGACACCGCAACGGGGCACTTCTGAAATAGATGCACGCACAAATTCGCTTATGGTTACCGACACTGCAACCAAGCTGGCCGAGGTAAAAAGTTTGCTGCCACAGCTCGACGTCAAGGAATCAACTGTTGACATCAGCTCTCGTCCGCTTACCGAGGTATTTTATCTAAATTATGCCGATGCGACTACCCTGAAAACTCCGATAACCATGCTTTCTACCGGGGTTCAAATTCAGGAATTTTCATCAAGTTCGGCATCGCAGGCGGGAGCTGCCGGTGGTGGTGCAACAACTGGTCGAATGGATATGATGATCATCACTGATACGCAGAATAATCTGCAAAGAATCAGGGAACTGATAGAAAAACTTGATATTCCACCAATTCAGGTAACAATCGATGCCCATATTTATGAAATCGACAAAAATGAAGAAGAGAGGCTGGGCATCAACTGGCAGAAGTCCATTCCGGTTCCGGGCACGACAAACAACCTTTTCGAAATGACCATAGCTCCTGAAGATGCTAACGCCGGGGGAACCGGGGTTTTCAGATTCGGCAGTCTCGACATCAATCAATTCACTGCTCTTCTTGCGATGTTGAAAACCCACAGTTTCGCAAAAGTTTTGAGTAATCCGGTAATTACTACACTGAACAACCGACAGGCAAACATTACAGTAGGTCAATCGATTCCCTATGTTTCGGCATCGCAGGTAAATGCTGAA
>JBMOKV010000056.1:0-3880 GCA_049325495.1 Candidatus Rifleibacteriota bacterium
TGAATATCTGCTGTTCAGGCCAGGAAGAGCGGGTGACCTCTTCATGAGAGCACTAAGTGAATCAAGGCTGTGGTCGGCCGGCTTCGTCTTTTCAACAGGTTTTTTTGCAGGCAACGGGGCTGATCCGGCTGAAGAAAAGGTTGAAGAAGACGGCAAAGAAGTCGGCAAAGAATCAGACAAAGAAGCTTGCTCTACTTCAATCTCTTCTCCGGGTTCGAGCAGGGCAATTTCTGCTTCAAACCTGCAATCCTGCCCGGGAATGGTCAAAAGACTGATTAAATCAACCGTTTCAATTTCGACTGCTTCAGTCTTTTTTTTTGCAGCGCACATCTGGGTTATTTCTTACCAGACTGACCGTCGATACGGTAAACTTTGGTTACTCCGATTACCCTGGAAATTGCTCTTATCAGGCTTTCGAGAGAATTTGAGTCGCGCACTTCAACTGAAAAATCGAGCAGGCCGGTTTTCTGCTTCGTGGTTTTTGCCGTCGCCGAATGAATGTTGACACCCTGATTGGCGATAACGCTGGTTACTGAATTGAGCATGCCCTTGCGGTCGGTGGTTTCGATGCGAACCTTGGCCAGATATTCGCCGTGGGGTTCGGTCTCATCGTCTATTCCCATATCCCAGTGGACATCAATCAGACGGTTTTCCGTATCTGCAAGCAGATTTTTCGTATTGGGGCAATCTTTTTTGTGAACGGTTACACCCCGTCCGCGTGTGATATAGCCCATGATTTCATCACCGGGAATCGGATTGCAGCAGCGCGAAACCTTGATCAATGTGTCTTCCAGCCCGCCAACGATTATGCGTGGGCCCTTGGTTTTCCGCTTTTTCTGCTTTTCCCGGCGGGTTGGCTTGCTTGGCTTGGGAACCGATTTCACGACCAGGTCGGGAAATAGCTTGCCAAGAACCTGCTGAGACCTTACTTCTCCGGCGCCGATACCGGCAAAAAGTTCTTCCAGTGATGGAAAGCCAAGGTCTTTAACCTTCGCGGCAAATGCGGCAGTCTTGAAAGTCTTTTCCGTTTCCCGATCACCGCCCATTTTTGCGAAAGTTTCCAGAAATTCACGCTCGCCACCGGCGATATATTCTTCTCTGAATTCCTTTTTCAGCCAGATTCTGATCTTGCGCTTGGCGCTGGCCGAACCGACGATCTTGAGCCAGTCACGGCTTGGGCCTTTCTGGTTTTTACTGGTGATGATCGAAACGATGTCACCATTCTGCAGTCGGTATTCGAGCGGAACGATGTGACCGTTGACCTTGGCACCCATGCAGCGATGACCGACATCGGTATGGATGGCGTAGGCAAAATCGATGGGGGTGCTGCCGTTGGGCAGTTCGATTACCTCGCCTTTGGGAGTAAAAACATAAACGTGATACTGAAACAGCTCAACCTTAACCGTTTCCATGAATTCAGAAGCATCTTTTACTTCCTGATACCAGTCGATGAGGTTGCGCAGCCACGATAGCTTTTCCTTGTAATCCGGGGTCGCATCCTTGCCGCTGCTTTCTTTGTAATCCCAGTGCGCCGCGATGCCTTCTTCGGCAATGCGATGCATTTCATCGGTTCTGATCTGAACCTCGAGAGGTTTACCGTCAAAGATTACCGATGTGTGCAGCGATTGATACATGTTTGGCTTGGGAACCGCAATATAATCCTTAAAGCGCCCCGGAATCGGCTTCCAGTATTTGTGAACCATTCCCAACGCGGCATAGCAGTCCTTTACCGATGCGGTAATAACTCTGATGCCGAGAAAATCGTATAGCCCGGCCAGGTCGGTGTTGTATTTCAACAATTTATTGTAAATCGAATAGGCCTGCTTGGGTCGCCCGGAAACGTCGGCTTTGATGTGAAACTCTTTCAGATGATTCTGAATTTGCTGCATGGCGGCTTTAAGCTTTTGATCGCCTTCAAGACCGGCTTTGGCCAGGAATTCATTGATTTCCTGGGCTTTTTCTGGCTGCAGAAACCTGAACGAGATCTCTTCAAGTTCGCTTTTGACCTTGTTTATACCCAGGCGATGGGCGAGGGGAGCATAAATTTCGATCGTTTCACGGGCCACGTATTTCTGCTTGACCGGGGGCAGGAACTGCAGGGTTCTGACGTTGTGCAGCCGGTCAGCGAGCTTGATCAAAATTACCCTGACATCATTGGTCATGGCGAACAACATTTTTCTGAAGTTGGCAGCCTGAGCCGCGGTAGCTGAGCTGAAAAACATCTTGTTCAGCTTGGTTACGCCTTCGACCAGTTGCGCCAGCGTTTCGCCAAACATTTCCTGCAAATCGGCCAGAGTCGCATGGGTGTCTTCGATCACGTCATGAAGCAGGGCTGCGCAGATTGAAGTAGAATCGAGCTTGAGCTCATCGGCCACAATCATCGCTACCGATTCGGGATGAAGAAAATATGGCTCTCCCGAAGCGCGAAACTGATCCTTATGGCATTCTTCTGCAAATTTGTAGGCTTTTTCAATGCGGTCAAAGTCCGCATCAGGGTTGTATTTTTTTACCGCGGCAATGATTTCTGGAAGTGGAATTTCAGCTCACCTGCTTTTCGTCTGTTTTAAAGCTTTTTATTGCTTCATCATTATTGTTGAAAACCATGAACTGATGCGTGAATTGAGTAATCAGAAAAACTCTTCGCATCTTTGGGCCAAGGTTTACCAGGCGCAGATCGCCCCCCTTTGCCCTGCTGTTTTTCAAACCGTGAACCAGAACACCCATTCCGGCCGAACTCATATACTGAAGGTCAGACAGGTCGACAATCAGCCGGACCTGATTTTTTTCAATCAACTGGTCGATTTCTTCTTTGAACTGATCAGAGTTCTCAAAGGTAACTTCACCGTGAATTTCAATTACACTGGTGCCGTTTTCATGCTGGTGAGACTGAATGGATAAACTCATGAAAACTCCTGAGGTTAAGATGCTTGGTCTACAAAAATAGCACCGTCAGAGAATTTGTGTCAAGGCTGGCTTTAGGTCTATTCTTCGTCTATTGAATCTGTGATTGGAAGTGGTTCGCCAGCCTCTTTAAGCCGCAGATGATAGCTCAATGATTCAAGCTCGGTGGTCAGATCGACATTGTGTACCACCACATCTTCATTGGAAATCAGCTTGAACGGTGCAAAATTCAATACCGCCTGAACACCTGAAAGCATTACCAGGTCATAAACCTCTTTGATTGCCTGTGCCGGTATCGTTAAAATCAGAATCTCGATGTTGCGGTCTTTTACAATTTTTGGCAGGTTTTCTATGGGCAAAACCTCACCTGCATCAGCCGCCAGAATCGTTCCAATTACTTCAGGGTCATTGTCGAAAAGGGCAGAAACTTTAAAGTTTCGCTTCTCAAACCCGGTATAAAGAGCCAGGGCTCTGCCAAGACGGCCTCCGGCACCGATTATCGCCACTTTTCTTACCTGCTGGAGACCTAGGATCTTGATTATGTGGTCACGAAGTTTTTTTACCGAATAGCCCACGCCCCGCTTGCCGAATTCCCCGAAATAAGCCAGATCTTTTCGTACCTGGGCGGGATTTAGAGCTAGACGTCTGGCCAGATCCTGGGAAGAAATTACCTTTACTCCATCATTTTCCAGGCCACTCAAGTAGCGTAAATAAACCGATAATCTTCTGATCGTTGCCTGTGGGGGAGCCTGTTTCTTCGTCAAAATCGATCTCCTCTAAATGATTGTTCATTTATTCACAACCTTTTTTACCACAGATAGGGAGCAGATGACAAGCACTACCCAAAAATTTGTTGGGCTGAATGTCTAAACAATTCGATCGTTTTTGAACTGGTAGCCCCTGAGAAATTCTGCCGCGCCTAGACGCGATTTTCCCGGCCGCTGCAGTTCATTTAAATAAATGCTTGAATCATCGCCGC
>JBMOKV010000057.1:0-1679 GCA_049325495.1 Candidatus Rifleibacteriota bacterium
TTTGCCAACCAGTTCAGGGCGCTTATCGACAACGCCGACGACCTGAATGCCTTCTTTTTCAAGCATTAATTTGACCATGCCACTTCCCATGGCTCCGAAGCCCCATTGTACGACACGGATAGGTTTCATAATGTTTTCATTTCCTTCCAGTTAATCTGTTTGTTTAGCGGCAATTAATGCCGATCGAGCGTATTATAACACTTAGGTTGCAAAGGGCAAGAAATTTTTAAGGAATCGCACCCGCCAGTCTGGTAATCAGGGCAAAGATTCCCGAGCCAATGATCAGAACCGGCGAAACGAAAAGGGCAAGCAGATAGATTATGAAATAAGCGATGCCAAGAATATCGTGGGTGCCCCCCGATGTCGTTCCGGAAATGAAACTGGTGTATTCACGCCAGCCCGCCGCTTCTATGATGGCAAAGACCAGAAGAATCAGCAGCGCACGGGTAAAGAAACCCCAGGCAGAAAAAAGCTTTGCTTTCAAAGGATTATAGCTCTGAGTTGATTCAGTCATTTTTTTTGCCTCCCATTACTTTCTGCCAGGCGGGCCCAAGGGTTATTGAGTAAAGCATAACCGCGTCACCAACGGCATTGCTGGCACAATAGCGAATGCCTTTTCCCTCTTTAACCGGAAAAGCTCCAGCTTCAAGACCCCGATGCAGCAGGGTAAGGTATTCACGATCATCGAAAGCTGCGGCGCCGACCAGCGCCAGACCTGAAGACCCGGCTGAAAGGTTGAGTATGGGAATGATCGGGCCTGAATCAACATCATCGTGCCCGACCCCACCTGGCCATTCATAAGCGTAGCCAAAACCGAGAAAATCGGTTTTGAGAAGGTTTCTTGCTTTCCAGTATTGTTCTTTGGCAAACTCGGGGTCGATGATCTGCAGACAATGGGAAACCAGCCAGATAGTGCTGCCTTCTGGCCCGTCACATACCTGTTTTGCCGCCAGATCGAAAGATGAATTGAGAATACCGGTTTTGCTGTCAATCAGCTTTTCTTTGGCAGTTTTTACCCAGTTTTTGAAAAACTCTGAATGATCGGTGCCATCAAGGTAGTCACTGACCTTGATTGAGGCAAGCGCAATACTGTTGCAGAAAAGCCAGCACTCATCAGGGTAACTTTCAGCACAAAGCGCCCCACCCCGGTTCATGCGTTCGAGCATGTGCCCGATTCTCTCTGCCAGCAGAGTTTTATATTCTTCTTTTTCGGCAACCAGCCTTCTAAGAGCCATCATCAGTGCAATTTCACCGTCAATGAAGATCGAGCGCGGCGGCTGATCCTTGAACGGTTGAAATCTTGCATAGGGCATCAGAAAAAAGTTGATGCCATGCTCTTTTTCAAGTTTTATGGTCTCATCGATGATAAAATCCATAACCGGCAAAACCCTTGCAATCAGCTCCGCATCGCGAATCGCCATGTTGGCAAGTGACCAGACGAAAAAGCAGCGGCCCATGAAATCCCATTCCGCATTGCGTGACCGCATTTTTTCAAGCTCGATCTGCCGCAGCTGCGGGTCGGTCCAGAAATTTATGTAGCGTTCGGCAATCTGCATGGCCTTGGGCGCATTTTTGTCAATGGCGATATAATTGGTTTCAGGCTGGTCGAAGAATAAACAAACGTTGGGCAGCCAGATAACCGATGCCAGCAAAAGAGCGGCCAGTCCACGGCAGACCCG
>JBMOKV010000057.1:1689-3872 GCA_049325495.1 Candidatus Rifleibacteriota bacterium
CTTTTTTCAATAATGACATGATTTTTTCCCCAGGCAATAAATCGGTTTAAACACGCCGCTAATGATAACATTCTGAATTGAAACTGGGAATAATTGTCAAAAATCAGTCTGATGAATTAATATGATTGCATGAAAAAATCGAGTTTTCTAACTTCTGCCATTTTGGGTTTGGTTATGCTTTCAGCCACCGGAAGCATGATGCATGCAGGCTTGAGCTTCACCTATCCTGGCTACGCAGCCATGGCGCTCAAGTTAAAGTCAGCGATTATCTGCCTGATGGTCGGGGTGCCCTATTATTTTTCTGCGGTTTTCGCATTCTTTCTCAGCCCTGAAAATCATGAACATCTCGACGAGGGAAAAGGTCTAATTCTGGCCGGCCGTCGTTTCTGCATCGATGCAAACTTTCTCAACCCGGCCAATCATCTGCTGGCAGCAACCATCGCGATATTTTCCGGCCTCGGAATCTTCTTCTACTGACTGATTTCAGAAAAAGAAAATCGAATCGAGAATGAAGGCTGGAATCAGGATCATCAGCGAATAACCGATGTAACCAAAGAAAGTGGGCATTTTTACCCCGCTTTTTTCGGCAATGGTTTTTACCATGAAGTTAGGGCCATTACCGATATAGGTGTTTGCGCCCATGAATACGGCGCCGGCGCTGATTGCCCGCAGATAAACCGAGGGAATGCCAACCACTTCTTTCGGCAGACCCGGGTTGTGATTTGCCAGCGACTGGGCCAGCGAAAGGTCAGTCAGATATGTGGGCGCATTGTCGAGAAAAGAAGAAAGCCCACCGGTTATCCAGAAAAACTGCAGAGGTTCGGTGATTCCAAGTTCTGCGCCCCGTTCCTGAAGAATGGCCAGCGCCGGGATCATGGTTATGAAGATGCCCGCAAAAAGTATGGCAACTTCATTTATTGGTTCGAACGAAAAGGCGTTTTTCTCACGGCAGACCGGCTTGGTCACTTTTAAAGAAAGCAGGGCCATGCAGATCATAATTACTTCGCGAACGGGTGAAGGAGCAAATACTGCGAGAATGATGCCAAACAAAAAATTGAAATTTCTTTTTCCGCTGATGGTGATCGGTTTGATTTCAGCTTTGTCAGAGGCGATTGCCTTTTCCGGTTCTTTTCGGTAATTGTAACTGTCGATCAGATAGAACACTGAAAGCAATAGGCCGACATTGAAAAGCCACATGGGAAAAAGGCTCAGAGTCCAGAAAAAGGGAACCCCTTTGAGAAAACCCAGAAAAACCGGGGGATCGCCGAGAGGAGTCAGGCAGCCGCCGATATTGCTGACAATGAATATAAAAAAGATGGGAATATGTTTGATTCTGGTTCTTTGGGAGTTGATGGTAAGGAGAGGTCTGATTAGAACCATGCTGGCGCCGGTGGTGCCGATAAGATTGGCCAGTAAAGCGCCAATGCTGAACAGGATCATATTGTTTCGCGGGGTACCTTCAATATCGCCTTCGACTAATATGCCGCCAGACACGACAAACAAAGAACCCAGCAGCACGATGAAAGAAAAATATTCTTCGCCGGTATGCAGAATTTCGGAATAATGTCCGTGCATAAGCAGATACACCAGAACCGGCGACAGAAAGAGAACACTCAGCATTGCCTTGTTTGAATTTTTTTCCCAGAAATGTTCAAACAGCAAAGGTGCCAGAGCTATGGTTAAAAGCCATGCAACGAATGGAACTACTGTAAATAATGGCATATATTACTCCGTGAATTTTACCGCGAAATTTGAATGTTTGCTTGAATAAATTTTTCGCGATTCTATTACTGTTTCGGCATTTTTCAAAACAGCGATGAACTTCCTATACATTCCGTGGTACTCGCCTGAGTCGATGCATGAATCTTTTTATTTCAATGTTAGCTTTTTTGGCTTTTTTCAATGATTTTCGTATGGTTTGCCATTGAAAAAATCTCCAATCACCGTTGTAGAGCCTTTTAAAATGACCTACATTTCCAGCAGAATTATCAGACCAGGGCAAATTTGTCGGTTTTAAGTTGTAATTTTCCCGCAACTGCGTTATTTATTTCAGATCAATTCGTTTTGTACAGGAGCAGAAAATGTCAGCAAATCCAATTTCTAAATTTATCGAAGAAAACTATCTGCACTTCAACGCAGCCAGCCTGGTAGATGCTGCCAAGGCTTATAAAGCCCACCTGGCC